>SVEJ01000020.1 GCA_015057435.1 Lachnospiraceae bacterium | reverse complement strand
ATAAGACCCCTTGAAGACGACGAGGTAGATAGGCTTGAGGTGGAAGTGCAGTAATGCATGTAGCTGACAAGTACTAATAGGTCGAAGGCTTAACTAAAAATTTGCTTAAGATATGTGAAGATGGAAAAGATAAGAGATGGAACGCATCTTTGTATGAAGTTCTGAAGGTACACAAAAAACTATTGATTGATTATTTGAAATGTGGTAATCTATCAACATATAGGGGCTTGGTCAAATGGTATGATAGGGGTCTCCAAAACCTTTGGTGGGAGTTCGATTCTCTCAGCCCCTGCTAAGCGAAAGAAGCTTTGGAATTAATATTCCAGAGCTTTTTACTTTTATCCTATAATTCAAGAAGATAGATGGGAGGTTTTATTATGATGAATCCGATGATGCTTATGCAGATGAAAGGAATGTTAGATGAATTCAAAAGAAATCATCCGAAAGTACCGATGTTTTTTGCTGCAGCCGCGCAGAATATAGGAGAGGGAAGTGTGATAGAAATAGCTGTTACATCTCCGGAAGGCAAGAAGATTTGTACGAATATGCGTGTTACAGAACAAGATTTAAAATTATTTGAACAACTGAAAAATATGGGTGGAATGTAAAATAATCGCTATGCGTCGATGACGTATAGCGATTATTTTAGAATGATTATTATTTCATGGAATTAAATTCGTCTTCATCAAGTAATTCTTCAAATTTATCTTCGACAATTTCCCATTCTTCTTCAGATTCAATATCTGATATGTCGACATTTTTTCCGTCTGATTGGTATCGATATAAGAAATATTCACCTGCTTCATATCCTTCAATTGGTTTTTGTGGCATTAATGCGATATAGTGTTGATCTTTGATTGGGAAAATTGCAAGAATATCGCATTCAACCTCTTTGTTATTATCTAAATACAATGTGATTGTGTCCTCGATGTATTCAATATTCTCTTTCATATTAGCACCTCCTGTTATGAGTTGATTTTTAATAATTCGATAAAGTCATCTTCGGATATTGCACGGCTGAAAAAGTATCCTTGTAATATATCACACATTTGACTTTGAAGAATTCTTAGTTGTTCGATTGTTTCGACGCCTTCTGCAATGACAGTAATACCTAACTGGTGAGCTAAGTTAATGATTGTTCCGGCGATGTATGCGTCATTTTTATTTTCTGATATATTTGCAATAAATGATTTGTCAATCTTAAGTGTGTTAATAGGTATCTTGGTTAAATAACTAAATGATGAATATCCGGTACCAAAATCATCTAAAGCAATCTTAACGCCTAATTCTTTCATTCGATTGATTAATGCAAGGTTGTGACTAAAGTTTGTCATTAATACACTTTCGGTTAACTCGATTTCTAAGTATTCAAGCGACATAGAAAGTGTATCAGGTATCGATTCAATGGCCTTGATTAACCGATTACTTCTTAATTGGGCAGTAGATACATTGACGGAAATCCTAATTGGTTTGAAACCGGCATCTATTAGCCTTTGGTTGAAGCTACAAGCTTCTAATAATGCCCATTCACCCAGTTCGTCAATCAAGCCGCATTCTTCAGCTACAGGAATGAATTCATCAGGAGAAACAAAACCAACAATTGGAGAGTTCAATCGCATCAATGCTTCACAGCCTGTAATTTCACCTGTTGTTACATCAGCCTGTGGTTGATAGAGTAAATAGATATCTTTGTTTGCAATGGCTTCTCTTAAAATATCAATCAAATCATTTCTGCGGTTGACTTCATCTTCCATAGTAGAACTAAAGAATGTATATCCGTTCTTTCCTGCAGTCTTAGATGAATACATCGCAATATCGGCATTTTTCATTAGTTCGCCTAATGATAAGCCGTTTTGAGGAAAAAGTGCAACACCGGCACTTAATGATATGTGTACGGTTTCATCTTCTAGCAAAAACGGATGCGAAGAGATGGATACCAATTTTTGTAAGAATTGTTCCAAATCTTCAGCGGATTTAACTTGGTTGCGCAGGATTACGAATTCATCACCACCGTTACGAGCAAGAATATCGTCCTCGTTAATAAATGAGGAGAATTTTTGCGTAACAGCTTTTAGTAGTAAATCACCGTAATCGTGTCCGAGTGTATCATTAATTGATTTGAATCCATCTAAATCAATGAAGATAACTGCATGGTTTTTGAAGCCTGATTTATTGTCAGATAATACTTCGTTTGCGAATTTGAAAAAAGCAGTTCTGTTATATAAACCCGTTAATGCATCGGTATAAGCAAGTTTTTCCATGGCTTCGTAGTGTAGTTGCAGTTCTTGCTTACTTGATTCTGCGTCACGTTTGGAAGAAATTGCTTCGTTGTAGTTTGTAGAAATGATATCCATCATTTGGTTGAAACTGTCTGACAGTGTTCCGAATTCATCTTCAGTTTCAATATCGCAGTGCACATTCAATTCACCTGCTGCAGCGGTTCTCATGTTCTCATTTAATTCGATGATAGGCTGTGTGTACTTTTCAGCAAGTCCTTGGCTAATGTGAATAGATAAAATAATGACAATCACTAAAAGGATGATGAATATAATTGGTAAGGATGAGACGATGTTAGTGAAAGTATCCGTACTTTGCTTAACTACATAAGTCCATCCGTGTTCGTCAAGTGTTGAATATCCATAGTTGTAATCGTTGCCAATTGATAGAACTGAATTTTTGCTTGCATCTTGTGACTTTGCTTGTAAATTCTTTATCTGTGTTAAGAATTCCTGATCATCTTTTGATGAACTGTCATATCCAAACATAGGTTTTTCATTCTCGTCGATAACAAATCCGATACTGGATGCAGTGCTATCGAGATAGTTTCCGAAATAATCAGATCTTATATTGGTACGCACAAGACCAATCGTCTGATTTTTTACTATGATAGGCGTAATGATATCAATGGAATTGTCTGAAAATGAAGAGTTACTGTGAATATTGGTAGTTTCGTATGTTGTTACAGAATCTAACATGACCTCTGTCCAATCTGAGATACTGTCATCAGAAGACGAAACAACAAGATAACCATCGATATCGTAAATGTAATAATTGACATTGTTATTGTAATTACCGGACATCTGTATGATTGTATTTTTAATATTGGAGTAGTGCGTTGATGAAGTGTTGAGCAATACATCCGGTGCATTGACTTTTTCTAATAGGTATGTTTTGGTGTCATTGAGATTCGCTATGGCAGACGTTTCGATTATCTGTGCTTCTAACTGCGCTGAAAAGCCATATCCGTAATCTAATGCAATAGACTTTGTGTTTTCTGTATTAATCTGCGCATACTTTGTTGCAATGATTACGTATGCCAAGATTGCCATAATCAATACCGGCGTAATGGCGATTAAGATAATAGAACTTTGAAGTGACTTTTTGATTGACATATATGTAAAACCCTTTCTAAACGAATCTTTTCCTTATAATTATATATAATGCATAACTATTATTCAATGAAGAAATTTGAAAATTATGTAGTTTTATACAAAAAAGTGGAAAATAATTTGCTATTCGTGATAAATGTATGCTATAATACAACTAGTGTTTGTGTCATCTTTATGCATTAATTTAAAAAGTAATGAATAGAAAAGATGAGCGAAGTGATTATATTGAACTGTAAGGGGGTTACTTATGTTTGGTGTATATTTTGGTAAGTACCTTGAAGACAAGGGGATTTTAACAAATGAACAGTATAATGCTATTATCAATGATAGCAAGAATGCAAAAGTAAAGTTAGGTTTATTGGCAGTTGAATCCGGATTCATGACTTATGTACAGGCAGATGAAGTGAATATGCTTCAGCAGATGCAGGATCGTCGTTTCGGTGATATTGCAGTAGAGAAGGGGTATTTGACAGAGGAGCAGGTTGGAACATTACTTAAGAAACAAGGTGATGAGTATCTGCTATTTGTTCAGGCATTAGTTGAGAATAATATTCTCACATTGGAACAGATTCAGAAAGAATTGAACAGCTATAAGAAGTCTGAGCGTTTTACAGCTTTGGATCTTGAGGCGATTAAGAGTGGTGATATTGATAAGATTGTTCCTGTATTCACAAAGAATAGTGATGTATCCCCAATGGTAAAGGATTATATCGCACTTGTAGCACGTAATCATGTTCGTTTTATTAACAGTCATTTCCGTATGGAGAAAGTTGAAAAAGTGAATGAGTATACAGCTACATTTGTTTCAGCACAGGAATTAGATGGCGATTATCGTCTATTTACAGGTTTTTGCGGTGATGGCGCAGGAATCAAAGAAATCGCGGAGGCATTTGCGAAAGAGGAATTTGAGGCAGTTGATATGGATGTCTTAGATGCTGCTTGTGAGTTCTTGAATTGTAATAATGGTTTGTATGCGACGAAGTTGAGTCATGAGGATGTATCGTTAGATATGTTACCACCGATTATGAAAGATACAACAACAACGATTCGTACAGAAGGCAATATGTATCGTGTTCCGTTCTATATTAAGGATCAGAAAGTTGACTTGATTGTATGTATTGAATCAAAGTGGAGTTTAGATTAAAGATTATAGGTGAAGAAGGAGAGAGAAATGGCAAAGATTTTAATTGTAGATGATTCTAGAACATCCAGAAAGATTTTAAAGGGCATTTTAGAAAACGCCGGCTATGAAGTTGTGGGTGAAGCGACGAATGGTCAGGAAGGTTATGAAAGATATGTAGAGTTAATGCCTGATATCGTGACAATGGATATTACAATGCCTGTTTTGGATGGAATTGAAGCATTGAAGAAGATTAAGAATGAGTATCCGGAGGCAAAAGTTGTTATGGTTACAGCTGCCGGACAGAAGACAAAGATGGTAGAAGCGGTGCAGAACGGAGCGAATGAATTTGTATCTAAGCCGTTTGAACCTGAACAGCTTAAGATGATTATTGATAAAGTTATGGCATAATTGATGCTGTGGGTTGATTAGTATGTATGGAAAGACAAGGGTGTTTTTTTCTTTGAAAAACGCCCTTGTTTTTTTGTATTTTTCTAAAAAATCCGGTTGTACTTGATTGACTTCATACACAAGATATTATATAGTAGTAGACGTGAAAGTTTTTCTCTGAGCGGAATAAATGATACTTTATTTCTGCTTAGGGAGTTATATAAAACATACATTAGGAGGACATTATGAGTAAGGTTAAGAGAGTATACGTTGAAAAGAAACCGGAATATGCGGTAAAAGCAAAGGAACTATTCGACGAAATAACAGAATATCTTGATTTGGATATTCAAAAAGTAAGAGTATTAATCCGTTACGATGTGGAAAATGTGTCGGATGGAACTTATGACAAAGCGTTAAAGACGGTATTTTCTGAGCCACCAGTAGATTATGTATATGAGACTGCATTTCCTTATGATGAAGGGGATAAAGTATTTTCAGTGGAAGCATTGCCGGGTCAATATGATCAGCGAGCAGATTCTGCAGAGCAGTGTATTAAGTTGTTGAATGAAAAGGAAGAACCGGTCATTCGTACGGCGACAACATATGTAATTACAGGTAAAATGAATGATGCGGAATTTGATAAAGTGAAAGCGTACTGTATCAATCCTGTAGATTCAAGAGAAACAGATGACAAGAGTATACCTGAAACATTAATTCAGCAGTTTGATGAACCTGCGGATGTGGATGTTTTTGAAGGTTTTAAAGATATGTCGGAAGATAAGCTTAATGAATTGTACGATTCGTTAGGTCTTGCTATGACGTTCAAAGATTTTTTACATATACAGAATTATTTCAAAAATGAGGAAAATAGAGATCCGTCTGTGACAGAGATTCGTGTATTGGATACATACTGGTCTGATCATTGTCGTCATACAACATTTGCAACAGAGCTTACAAATGTTACATTTGAAGATGGTTATTACAAGAAACCGATTGAGGATTCATACAATAGTTATCTTGCAGATAAGGAAGAATTATATAAAGGAAGAGATGATAAGTTTACTTGCTTGATGGATATCGCGCTTATGGCAATGAAGAAGTTGCGTTCACAAGGTAAGTTGCAAGAGATGGAAGTATCGGATGAGATTAATGCGTGTTCGATTGAAGTACCCGTAACAATTGATGGTGAAGAAGTTATGTATCTTATTCAGTTTAAGAATGAGACACATAACCATCCAACGGAGATTGAACCATTTGGTGGAGCGGCAACATGTCTTGGTGGTTGTATTCGTGACCCATTGTCAGGACGTTCTTACGTGTATCAGGCGATGCGTGTAACAGGTGCGGCAGATCCTACAAAACCACTTTCAGAAACAATGGAAGGAAAGCTTCCACAGAGAAAATTAGTTACGGTTGCAGCACATGGTTATAGCTCATATGGTAATCAGATTGGATTGGCTACAGGTCATGTGAATGAAGTGTACCATCCGAACTACGTTGCAAAACGTATGGAGATTGGTGCGGTCGTAGCGGCGGCGCCTAAGAAAAATGTTAAGAGATTGACTTCTGATCCGGGTAATGTAATTGTATTGATTGGTGGAAGAACCGGTCGTGATGGTATTGGTGGTGCAACAGGAAGTTCTAAAAAGCACACTACGAAGTCGATTGATACATGTGGTTCGGAAGTACAAAAGGGTAATCCGCCAACAGAAAGAAAGATTCAGAGATTGTTCCGCAGAGAAGAAGTTGCAAGTATTATCCGCAAATGTAATGACTTTGGTGCAGGTGGTGTCAGCGTAGCAATCGGTGAGTTGGCAGATGGTCTTATGATTGATTTGGACAAAGTACCTAAGAAATACGCCGGTTTGAATGGTACTGAGATTGCAATTTCAGAATCTCAGGAAAGAATGGCAGTTGTTGTTGACAAGGCGGATGTAGATAAGATGTTAGGTTACTGCGAAGAAGAGAACTTAGAAGCAGTAGTTGTAGCGGAAGTAACAGAAGATCCTCGTCTTGTTATGACATGGAGAGGCAAAGAAATTGTGAATATTGCAAGAAGCTTTATTGATACGAACGGAGCACATCAGGAAAGCGATGTAACAGTTACGATGCCGAGCAAGGATGAAGATTATTTTGAGAAGAATGCAGATTTTACAGATATAAAGAAAGCATGGCTTGATACATTGAGTGATTTGAATGTATGTTCTCAAAAGGGACTTGTTGAAATGTTTGATAGTTCAATTGGTGCAGGAACAGTTGTTATGCCGTATGGTGGAAAGTATCAGTTAACTCCAACTCAGACGATGATTGCTAAAGTTCCGATGGATAAAGGCATTTGTAATGATGTTACAATGATGTCATATGGTTTGGATCCATATATGCTTAGCTGGTCGCCATATCATGGTGCAATCTATGCGGTGGTTCATTCTGTTGCTAAGATTGTAGCCGCAGGTGGTGATTGGAAGAAGATTTATTTTACATTCCAGGAGTATTTCAAGAGATTGGGTACAGATTCTAAGCGTTGGGGTGAACCAATGGCAGCATTGCTTGGTGCATATTCAGCACAGATGGGATTTGGTTTGGCTTCAATTGGTGGTAAGGACTCTATGTCGGGTTCATTTAATGAAATTGATGTACCTCCGACACTTTGTTCTTTTGCAATTGATGTTGCTAAGGCAAAAGATGTGGTTACGCCTGAGTTCAAGGATAGTGATCATGCAATTGTCAAGATTGATATTAAGCGTGATGAATATGGTTTACCTGATTATGAGGATATGAAAGCTACTTATAGCGCACTTTTCAATGATATGCAAAATGGTCTTATTCTGTCATCTTATGCAGTATCATTTGGTGGTATCGTTGAGGCAGTTTCTAAGATGGGATTTGGTAACGGAATCGGAGCAGCAATTGCAGATTCTGTATCAGAGTCGGATATGCTTAAGAAAGATTATGGCGCTATTATTTGTGAAGTGAAGAAGGAAGACGTAGAGCAGTTGACAGTGAAGGCAACTGTAATCGGTGAAACCGTTGCAGATGCGAACTTTAGCTACAAGGGCGTTTCTGTTACGATGGATGAAGCAGTTGCTGCATGGACAGGAAAACTTGAAAAGGTATTCCCAACATCATCTCATGTAAAGCAGGAAACAGTAAGAAATGATATCTACAATACAAGTGAAATCTATGTATGTAAGAATAAGATAGCAAAGCCAAAGGTATTCATTCCTGTATTCCCGGGAACAAACTGTGAGTATGATTCAACCAGAGCGTTTGAACGAGCAGGTGCCGATGTTGAGACGATTGTATTCAAGAATATGACAGAAGCGAATATCTTAGATTCTGTAGATGCATTCGCGAAGGCAATTAGTCAAGCACAGATTATTATGTTCCCAGGTGGATTTTCTGCAGGTGATGAGCCGGAAGGTTCTGCTAAGTTCTTTGCTACAGCATTTAGAAATGCAAAATTGAAAGACGAGATTATGAAGTTGCTCAATGAAAGAGATGGTTTGGCACTTGGTATTTGTAATGGTTTCCAGGCCTTGATTAAGTTAGGTTTGGTACCTTATGGTGAGATTAGAGATCAGAAAGAAGATTCTCCGACTCTTACAATGAATAGTATTGGTCGTCATCAATCTAAGATGGTTTATACAAAAGTTGTTACGAATAAGAGTCCATGGTTACAGAAAGCTACACTAGGTGGTGTCTATACAGTACCTATTTCACATGGTGAAGGTCGTTTTGTTGCAAGTAAGGAATGGATTGACAAATTGTTTGCAAATGGTCAGGTGGCAACGCAATATGTGGATATTGATGGCAATCCAACCATGAACGAGGATTATAATATCAATGGTTCTTATGCAGCGATTGAGGGTATTACAAGTCCGGATGGACGTATTCTTGGTAAAATGGCACATTCTGAGCGTAGGGATGAGTCTGTTGCAATCAACATATATGGTGATCAGAACCAGTTGATCTTTGAATCAGGTGTAGAGTACTTTAAGTAATAATCAAATAAGAATGATGCAAGAAAGAAAGTGGCTGTTATGTGCTGCTTTCTTTCTAGCATTTAAAGGAGAACGATATGAAATATATTGTGACGAAGAAAGAAATGCAAGCGATAGATGCTTATGCAGTTGATAAAGTGGGAATTCCTGCTGCTGTATTAATGGAACGGGCTGCATTACAAATTGCAGCGGAAGTGGAACGTTTGAATCCGACAGGCGGAAGAATCTTAATTGTTGTCGAGGGTGGTAACAATGGTGGAGATGGACTAGCGTTAGCCAGAATTCTTTTAGGAAAAGGTTATATGGTAGATGTATATTATATTGCCGGTTTTACCAGAATTACAAAACAATTTCAATTGCAAAAAGAAATCATGTTTAATATGGGCGTACGTCTACGAAAAGCCATTCCTAACAAAGATTATAGTGTCATTGTGGATGGTATATTTGGTGTGGGATTATCTCGTCCGGTAGACGGGCCACAGAAAAAAGCGATTGAGACATTGAATCAGATGTCAGGTGTTAAGATTGCAATTGATATTCCATCGGGAATTGATGCAACGACCGGAGATATTCTAGGTATTGCATTTAAGGCGGATTATACAGTGACTTTCGGGCTGAAAAAGCTTGGCATGTTCTTTTCTGACGGTATTGATTATTGTGGTAAAATTATATGCAAAGATATCGGACTACCGGAGCAGGCAGTTAAGGCAGTTAAGCCTAAGATATATGCATACGATAAAACGGATTTGGATAAATTACCAAAAAGAATAGATAATTCTAACAAAGGGACTTATGGAAAAGTTGCTGTCATTGCAGGTAGTAAGAATATGTCTGGAGCAGCGTTTTTATGTAGTAAAGCAGCTTATTCGACAGGTGTTGGTTTGGTTAAAATCTATACGCATGAAAGTAACCGAATGATTTTGCAATCACAGTTACCGGAAGCAATTATGATGACATATAATGATTACGAAGGTGCATTGTCTTGTATAGAAGATGCAATGAAATGGGCAACAGTAATTGTTGTTGGTCCGGGTCTTGGTGTGGATTCTACATCAGAAAGAATGCTTTATGAATTGTTGATGAATACAGAGGTTCCACTCGTCTTAGATGCGGATGCGTTGAATATTTTATCTAATAATATTGACTTATTAGAAACTTCTTCTGCACCGGTTATTATGACACCGCATATGATGGAAATGAGTCGATTAATTCAGAAAAAGGTTTCAGCTATTACCAAGGATCGATTCAGTATTGCTAAGCAATTTGCAAAAAAAATGGGAATTACTTTGGTTTTGAAAGATGCAAAATCAATCGTAACAAATGGTGGAGAGCAGACATATATGAGTTTGGCAGGTAATAATGGTATGTCAACAGGAGGTTCTGGAGATGTCTTGGCAGGTATTATAGCAGGTATGTTGGCCGGCGGACTCTCGCTCACAGATGCAGCGATGCTTGGAACTTATATTCATTGCCTTGCGGGTGATGTTGCAGCAGAAAGAAAAGGAAAATATGCTATGTTGGCATCGGATATTATTGCCGGCATAGGGGAGGTTATGCGTGATGAGTAGATATTATAGAATGAGAGCAGATATTAATCTTACTGCAATCAGAAAGAATATCATGACAATGAAGGATAAAATCCCGAATGATAAAAAAGTGTTAGCTGTTATCAAAGCCAATGCGTATGGACATGGTGCGATTGAGGTAGCGAATGCCTTGCGTGATTTGGCAGATTATTATGGTGTAGCATTTATTGATGAAGCAATTGAACTTAGAAAAGCAGGAATCCGTAAACCAATTTTGATTCTTGGGCATACGGATGATAGTCTCTTTGAGACGATTGTTGATTATGATATTACACAGACGATTTACTCTCTGCGTCAGGCAAAGATTCTATCTGATGTTGCACTCAAAAAAGGTGCACGTGCTAAGATTCATATTAAGATTGATACAGGAATGAATCGTATTGGTTTCGCATGCCGACAAGAGAATGTAGATTCAATTGTTGAGATAGCTGCGTTACCGGGTATTGAATTAGAAGGTATCTATACACATTATTATCTTGCAGATGTGCGGGATAAACAGTGTGCAAATGTACAGCTTCAAAAATTTGGACAGATGGTAGCATGGTTAGAGGAAAAAAATGTGACATTTTCATTGCGCCATATTTCTAATAGCGCGGGTATTATGGAAATGCCAAATGATACTTACGATATGGTAAGAGCGGGAATTGCGATGTATGGTCTTTACCCTTCTGATGAGATGGAACAAGAGACTTGTATTTTGTATCCTGCAATGGAGTTGAAAAGCCATGTTACACATGTAAAGATGATACAAGCAGGCGAAACTGTTGGTTATGGAGCAACATATGAAGCGAAGGACGACCGAATAATTGCAACAGTAGAAGTCGGTTACGCGGATGGATATCCAAGAGCATTATCCAATCAAGGAAGAATGCTCGTGCATGGACAATATGCGCCGATTGTTGGACGTGTATGTATGGATCAGACAATGATTGATGTGACAGATATTGATGATGTATGTATTGGAGATGAAGTTGTTCTTGTAGGTAAACAGGGAGCGAATTATATTTCGGTAGAAGAATTAGCTGATACAACGATGCGTTTCAATTATGAATTTGTCTGTGATGTGAATCGAAGAGTGCCGAGAGTGTTTTATCAGGATGAAGAGATGATTTGTGAAAAAAATTATTTGATGTAATATGTGTAACCCGGAGAATAACCTTCGAATACAATGGTAATACTTAGAATACCTGATGAAAATGTTGAATGACAGAAAGTGCATTATAGAAGTGTGTACATAATCAGGAATTCAATAACTGGAGTGTGATATCATTGATCGTATCAAGAGGGGATATATATTATGCAGATTTGAGACCGGTAGTCGGATCGGAACAAGGTGGTGTGAGACCTGTGCTTATCATTCAAAATGAAGCGGGAAACAAGCATAGTTCAACTGTGATATGCGCAGCAATCACAAGTAGACAGAATAAAACACCAATTCCTACACATGTTGATCTGGCAGCCAGTCGATGTAATATTTCAAAAGATTCAGTTATACTATTAGAACAAGTGCGAACGATAGATAAGAAGAGATTAAGAGAAAAAGTATGTCACTTGGATGATGATGTAATGATGCATGTCAATAAGGCGTTGAAGATAAGTTTGGCGCTTTCATAATACAAAGGAAAGAAAGGAAAAGAAAATATGGCAAATGGTGGGCCCGGTAGTTTAAAATCATTATTCGGAAAGAAAAGTAACGAAGATCACGCTGAAGCTGTAGAGGAAGAAATTCTCTCCATTGTGGAGGAAGGTCATGAACAAGGTGCAATCATGTCTGATGAAGCAGAGATGATTTCTAATGTGTTTGAATTTGGAGACAAAGAAGCAAGGGATGTTATGACTCCGCGACAAAAGATTATCGGAATTGAAGCAACAGCAGATTTGGAAGAAACTCTAAATGTAATGCTTAACAATAATTATTCAAGATATCCGATTTATGAAGATGATTTGGATAATATTGTGGGTGTATTACATATTAAAGACGCAGTAGTTGCTTATTTTCAAGATAATAAACAATTAGTGGGTGATATCGGAAGTGAACCGGTCTATATTCCTCCGACACAGAAGATTAGTAAGTTATTCAATGAAATGCAAAGTAACAAAACGCATATTGCGATTGTGGTTGATGAATATGGACAGACGGAAGGTATTGTCGCCATGGAAGATTTGATAGAAGTTATTGTGGGAGATATCCTTGACGAACACGATGAAGAAGAGACGGATATCATGAAACTTGCTGAAGGCGACGGCTACATCGTGAAGGGAAGTACCGATTTAGAAGAATTGGAGGAATTGTTCGGAATTACATTTCCTGAGGAAGATATTGATACAGTGAATGGTTTTATCTTATATGAGTTAGGACGTTTGCCGAAAGATGAAGAAGATGTTCACATTGTTTATCAGGGATTTTCATTTGTAGCAATTGAACGAGAAGAGCGTATGATAAAGAAGGTTCGAATCAGAAAGATACCGGATGCTCTTTTGAAGGAAGATAAGAGTATATAGATGATAAAAGCAGCTGACGTATGTCGGCTGCTTATTTTAATAAAAAAAACAACTCTCAAATAGGATGAAAGTTGTTTTAAGAATATATGTACATAATAATGAAAATAATAGCAAGTCCCAATAAAAGATGAAATGGTTGTTTCAATATTAAGCTGGTAATCCAAGTTATAATAAGTAACAAGATTAATAATAGCATTGTAATTCGAAATGCTATTAATGTCTTGTGTGTTTTTGTAAGTGCCGCAATAAAGTAAGTAAATATCATAAGTGCGGCCATGATCATAATTAAGACAAGTAATACTTTCATGCCATCACCTCTTCTATATCAAGTGTTTAAAAAAAATATTTCTCTATATAGTGTATCACAAAACGTGTGTTCTAACTAGTCCTTTTGTACATTTTTTGTTAAAAGAAGTGCCACTTGAAAAAAAGATGTCATAGTGATACAATAAAATCCGCAAAAAGATTACAAAAAGATAGGAGTCAAGGTTATGTCAGGACATTCAAAATTTGCCAATATTAAGCATAAAAAAGAAAAGAATGATGCTGCTAAGGGTAAGATTTTTACGATTATCGGTAGAGAAATTGCAGTAGCGGTTAAAGAAGGCGGAGCAGATCCGAATAATAATTCAAAATTGCGTGATGTAATTGCAAAGGCGAAGGCTAATAATATGCCAAATGATACCATCGAACGTGGTATCAAGAAAGCGGCAGGTGATGCCAATGCAGTGAATTATGTAGGTATTACTTATGAAGGATATGGACCAAATGGTACAGCAATTATTGTAGATGCACTAACAGATAACAAGAATCGTACAGCATCTAATGTACGTAATGCATTTACAAAAGGTGGCGGTAATGTAGGTACAACAGGTTGTGTATCATTTATGTTTGATAAAAAGGGTCAGATTATCATTGACAAGGAAGAATGTGATATGGAAGCAGACGACCTTATGATGATTGCCTTAGATGCCGGTGCAGAAGATTTTGCTGAAGAAGAGGACAGTTTTGAAATTCTTACAAATCCGGATGATTTTTCAGCAGTCAGAGAAGCATTAGAAAAAGAAGGAATTGCTATGGCTTCCGCAGAAGTAACTATGGTTCCACAAAACTATGTAGAACTTACTTCTGACGAAGACATTAAGAAGATGAATAAGATTTTAGATTTGCTTGACGAGGATGATGACGTCCAGGCAGTGTATCATAACTGGGACGAATAGGATTTCGCTCAAGCAGCTGAAAAACAAAAGGGGTGCTTTGTGTGCTTGCACGCAAAGGTATCCTTTTTGTTTTTCAGATATTTGAGGGCGAAATCCTAGAGGACAGCTTATCAACTTGCAGGCTTCTGCGAAGCAGAAGTGAAAGAGCCGCGATAGCGGTGCCTGCAAGTTGATAAGAGGGTTCTAGAAGGGAACATTGGTTATAGGGACAGTTTTATAGAATTGTTATAAAATACAAGGAGGGATATTATAATGAAAAAATTTGAAGGTTATACGAGAGGCATAAACTTAGGAGGATGGATTTCACAGTGTACAGATCATTACAATCATGAACATTATCAATCATTTATTACAGAAGAAGATATTGATAAAATAGCAGCTTATGGTTTAGACCATGTTCGTTTACCAATTGATTATAATGTGATTCAGAATGAGGATGGAACATTTATCGAGGAAGGATTTCAGTATATTGACTTATGCCTTAAGTGGTGTCATAAGAATAATTTGAATGTTGTAATTGATTTGCACAAATGTTGCGGCTTTGTGTTTGATGATGATTCATATTGTGATTTCTTTCATGATGAAAAGATGCAGGAATACTTCGTTGCTTTGTGGCAGGAATTAGCAAGAAGATATGGACATCTTTCATATGTAGCATTTGAATTGTTAAATGAAGTGACAAAGGAAGAAATGGCGAAGCCATGGAATGAAATTATAAAAATGACAGTGCCTAAGATTAGAGAGATTGCACCGGATGTGAAGATTATTGTTGGCGGAATCTATAATAGCAGTATATATGGTCTGACACTAATGGAGGCACCATGCGCTGACAATATGGTCTATACTTTCCATTGTTACAGTCCGTTAGTGTTTACCCATCAAGGTGCTTATTGGGTGTCGCAAATGCCGCTTGATTACAGAGTAGGATATCCGAAGGAAGTTTCTTATCTGCGTGAAGAGTCAAGAAAAATATTTGGTTTTGATTACGATAACGAGTTTGCCAACATAGCTCAGGGGATGATTGATGAAACATACTTCAAAACAATGTTCGATACAGCAATTAAGGTTGCTCGGCAGTATGATGTTCCGTTATATTGCGGTGAATATGGTGTAATCGATCTCGCAGATTGTGAAAGTACGGTTGGTTGGTATGAAGATATCCATAAAGCATTTGAAGAATACGGAATCGCGCGTTGTGCATGGACATATAAGGCAATGGATTATGGTATTACGCAGGAACATTGTAAGGATATTCATGATACTTTGGTAAATATTATGAAAAAATAAAATAGAAGATGTCACATATTCTGATGCCTTTCAGAATAGTAAGAAGGAGAGATAGAGTGATTTTAAAATTCTTAAAAATTTCTTAAATTTCACTCTGTTTTCACATTTATGAAAAGGATTGTGGTATGATGTAGCAATCACAAAAAAAGGAGGACATTATGAGGAAAATGTGGAAAAAACACGTAGCACTGTTGATGACAGCCGCATTAGTAATTGGTTTAGTTCCGGTTACCGCTCGTGCTGAGAAAGCAACAGATGCAAAGGCCAAGATGGAAAGAACGCTTGGCAACAGTAAGAAGGAAGAAGAAAAATATGCTGAAGGTGAAGCAATCATTATGTATGATACTGCGGATGCATCAGCAGCAAAGTCAGCAGCAAAGTCAGTAGACAGTAACATCAAAATTGTAAAGTCTTATGATTTTGAACAGTCAAAGGCAAAATCTGCAACTAGTGTAGCGGCTAATGGTGCGGTTACAGTAGCATTGGTTCAGTCAGATCAGTTGTCTACAGATGAGTTGGTTGCCAAGTTGAGTAGTCAGAAGAATATTCGCTATGCAGAACCGAATTATCGAATTAAAGCTTTTGATATTGGTGACTATTCTAAGTATCAATGGGCACTTAACAATACAGGACAAAATGGCGGTACAGCAGATTTGGATGTCAATCCTCAAGATATTTCTAGTGAGGAAGAAGCAGATGATGAATGTGTAATTGCCTTAGTTGATACAGGTATTGATTATACACATCCTGATTTGGCAAGTGTTGTATGGAACAATCCGTACCAATCATCTAAGTTCAAGGGTACACATGGTTATGATTTTATTAATATGGATGAAGATCCATTAGATGATAACGGACATGGTAGTCACTGTTCAGGAATCATGGCAGCGTCTAATGATAATAAGGGTATTAGTGGTGTTGCAAAAAGCAATAACATTAAGATCATGGGATTGAAGATTCTTGATGCAGAAGGATACGGATATGGTATGGAAGCAGTTGGAGCTTATAACTATATCTACAAGGCACAAATGGAAGGTGTTAACGTAGTAGCTGTTAACAATTCTTGGGGTGGTGCCGCTGCTGATGAATCCTATATTTTGAATGAATTGATTAATGTTGTTGGTGAAAATGGCGCAGTCTCTGTATGTGCTGCAGGTAATTCTGCGGAGAATAATGACGAAGTAGGATCAGTACCTGCTAATCTTGAGAGTGATTACATAATTTCAGTAGCAGCCTCAGATGAGAATGATAAGCTAGCTGCATTTTCATGTTATGGTGCGAATACTGTAGATATTGCTGCACCTGGTGCTGATATCTTATCAACAGTTTCTTATGATTGCTTCAATCCGGGCATATATGAAAATAAGGATGAGATGTGTGCTTTGTATGAAGATTTTTCGGATGGAAAGCTTGTACAGGTGATTGAGGACGATGAATTCATTAAAGATTTACAGGATTTAGAAGCCGGAGACATTCCATATGGTGTTACTAAAGTAAGCGGAAATGCTGAGGTCGATGTAGAATTAACCGGAGAACGTTTCTTTGGAACAAGCGGTGAAAATGAAAAATCTATGCAGATTACAATTAAGAATGCAAAGAAAAATGAACAATATTCTATTTATTTCCCATATCAAATAGAAGCCAATAATGCAGCACAGTATACGAGTGCTATGGCATCTGTTGCAGGTCCGGACGGGTATGATAATATTGTGGATGGATTTTTCGTAATGCCGTCTACGTTATTCGTATGTGATGCACCATTAACAGATGATGGTGTTTATGATATGGCCAATGAGGCTGTTTTGAATGGTACAGACATGACAGAAGAAACGGAATACTGGATACATGCATCAGGTGCTCTGGGCAAGACGGTAAAAACCGGACAGAAGAGAGCGATAGCATTTCACTTGACTGCCGGTGCAGATGGTGATTATACAATCAATGTAGACAACATCGGAATTAGTAAAGCAGGTGTTACAGCTGATCAGTTTGGTAAATATGATTATTATAACGGAACATCTATGGCAACACCGTATGTAACAGGTGCAGCAGCTGCACTTGCAAATGCATACCCGGAAGATGATGCAGAAGGTGTGAAGGCGCGTGTACTTGGTTCTACAAGACACAGTTTAGCTTTGGAGGGCAAAGTGAGTACTGCCGGTGTACTAGACTTATCTAAGGCTTCAAGTCCGAATATGTCAGTTTCGGGAATTTATATGTTCTATGATAACCTCGTAGAAGTGTATGGTGCTTATTTTGATGGAGCAGAGATTTTCGTGAATGGCGAAAAAGTTAAGCTCATTGATGAAGAAGATAATTATATGTCTTTTGATGGTAGTGATTTCTTGAATCGCAATATTAAAATTGAGATTAAGAAGAATGAAGAAACACTTAAGTATGAACGTTTCTTTTCAAGTGGTGAGAGCTTTGAATATGGAGATACTGTTAAAGGTAATCTGTTTGCCGGTAATGTTGTTTCAGACGGTAACAAGATGTATCTCGTAGGAACCAATGGAAAGGTGAATGAAGCAAAACCATATGTGTCAGATGAGAATCTCAAGGCTGTGACTTGGGAAGAACAATCATACGGTATCCATCCGGGCGCATTTGGTGATGAGTTTGCTTATTGTGCGGATGCTACAATTACGAATATGACAGATGCGGTATATGGACATGGAAAGATTTGGATGGTAGCTAATATTGATGTTGGATATTCTTCTGATACAGCATTACTAAGCTATTCTCTACAGCAGGATGAATGGCAGTTGGTTACAAGTATTCCGGCTGCGTTGGAGAATGTTAAGGATTACTCCCTTGCGCATTACAATGGAGATGTATACTTGTTAGGTGGATTTGACCTAGAGGAAGATGAAGTATCAAAGAGTGTCTATAAGTTACAAGAGAATGATTTGAATATTGAAGATTCCGAAGAAAACATTGAAGATGAAGATGTTGAAGACGAAGACGTTCCAACAGTAACATATGACTGGGTGGCTACATCAGGCCTTCCGGAAGGAAGAGTTGCTGCTAAGACTATACAGGTAGGCAATAAGTTAGTTGTTACTTTAGGTGGCGATGGCAACGATGCTGCGGTTAGCAATCTTGTATTCGATGGAAAGAATTGGACAAAGTCAGAAGGACTTTTGGCAAAGGGTTATACCGAGAAATACGGCGATACGGAAGTATCTGTTTTACGTGGTGAAATCGGATTGGTGAAAGATGGACTTGTGTATACAAATTGTCAGGCAGATAAGCTTGGTGATACATTCTTCTATGATGTAGCAGACAATTCATTCGAAGCATCAGACTATGCGCTCAATAGTTCATCTATATACTATGATCATATGTATGCAACAACAATCCATAATGATTTGTATGTACTTTTTGGATTTGAAGAGATCGAGTACTATGAAGATTGGATTGCTGCTAAGAAAAAGGCATTAGATGACTTTGATGTTGAGGGTGATTTCGGAAGCATGATGGAAGTGTACACAATGCCTGTAGACACTGACTTTGTAAAACTTGTTAATAAGTCAGAAGAAGGTATAGATTTGCAAAATGCAGGTTACCACATTAAGGGAGATTATATTCCTCTTGAGTTTGGAGTAGCAGAGAATGTATTTGTAAAATCTGTATCAGTTGACGGAAAGAAGATTAGCGATGTGGATGGAGATTATTTCTATCAGATTCCACTATCAGCATCTTCAAAAGATATTGAAGTAGTAGCTAGTGTAGGTTACTATGTGATGGGAATTACAATTCCTGAACAGATTGAAGTTGCACCTGGTGACAGCGTACAATTAAAAGCAACAGTTACACCTGATAATGCTGAGAATAAGACGGTATATTGGTCTGTAGATGATGAAGATCTTGCGTCTGTAGATGAGGAAGGTGTACTTACAATTTCAGAAGATGCTGAAATTGGCACGACATTTACGGTGATGGCTTATTCAGAAGATAGTTGGCTTGAATCTAATGAAATGACTGTTGTTGTTTCAGAAGAGACTAATTTGGGTAATATGGGTGGAAATCAAGAAGATCCAAATGAACCAACAGATCCAAGTGAACCGGTAGATCCGAATAAACCAGTCGATCCAAATGTACCGGTAGATCCGAATGCACCTGTTGATCCGAATAAACCGGTAGATCCAAATGCGCCGGTAGATCCAAATGCACCGACAGATCCGAATGCACCTGCAGGTCCGACTACACCTGGTGCAAATGAAGAGGTAAAACCTGCGGTAGGAACAACTGTTACGATTAAAAAATGTTCTTACAAAGTTTTGACAAATACTGCGACAAGTAAGACGGTGGCATTTGTTGCGCTTAAGAATAAAAAGGCAACAAAGGTTACAGTTCCTGCAACAGTTAAGATTAATAATCAGACATTTAAGGTTGTACAGGTTTCGAATAATGCATTTAAGAATTGTAAGAAGCTTAAGAATATTACAATTGGAAAGAATGTAACTTCTATCGGAAAGAATGCGTTTAAGGGATGTAAGAAGCTTGCTAAGATTACAGTGAAGACTAAGAATCTTACCAAGATTGGAAAGAACTCGATTGCGAAGAAAGTAACAATCAAGGTTCCACGCGCAAAGAAGAAGAGATATCAGACATTATTCAAAAAGGCCGGTTACAAAGGTAAAGTAAAATAAAGAAAAGCAATTGCCTCCGCATGAATGTGCGGAGGTTTTTGTTTTGGGAAAAAGAAGAAGATTTGTATAATTTGTGCAATCAGAGGAAACAATACTATTAGAGATAATTACGAAGTCGAAAATTGGCGCGTTGTAAAAATGCACAATTATTCATCACGCGAGTGTGGAAAACGCAGAAAATCGAAAAATGCCGGAAAAAAACTTACAAAATGATTGGAAATTTGCTATCATGAAAACAGTCGCTATCTGTCGACGAATAATAAGAAAGAGAGGAGAAAAATGTTTAGTATTGGTGAGTATATCGTTTATGGAATGAATGGTGTATGCAGAGTGGAAGAGATAGGACCGATGAATATGAGCGGTGTAGAAAGCGACAAGATCTATTACACACTTTTACCGCTATATACAAGAGGAAGCAGAGTGTTTACACCTGTGGATAATCAGAAAGTTGTTATGAGACCGGTTATCAGCAAGCAGGAAGCTTGTGAGTTGATTGACAACATGAAACAGATTGAACAGATTGAAGTAGCAGATGACAAGCATAGGGAACTTGCATACAAAGAAGCAGTGAAATCTTGTGATTGTAAGGAATTGATTCGTATTATTAACACAGCATGTAAGAGAAGAGAAGAAAGATTGGCTCAGGGCAAGAAAATGTCAGCTTGTGATGAGCGTTATTTGAAACAAGCTCAGGATAATCTATATGGTGAGTTTGCAGTAAGTTTGAAAATGGAGAAAGGCGAGGTCGAAGACTTTATTACACACAGAATGGAATTAAAGAATATGGCTTCGGCGTCTTAATTGTAATTAGACTAGAATGTGAGCGGTTGGTTTTTTCGTAGGAAGGGGCTAGCCGCTTTTGCTTGCAAAAAGTGTATGAATTCGTTACAATACATTTTGTGTGTTGGGCGTTATGAAAATACATGGTTAGGAGTTTTGATAGATGCAAGATAATTCAAACAGCGAGAATAAAAGAAAAGAGAA
The DNA here is from genome assembly GCA_015057435.1 of Lachnospiraceae bacterium. GTDB lineage: Bacteria > Bacillota > Clostridia > Lachnospirales > Lachnospiraceae > CAG-590. The sequence continues at coordinate 32,818 of SVEJ01000020.1, read as the reverse complement.
TAAAATGGGAACAATGCCGGTTAATAAGCTGCTTATTACAATGGCACTTCCTATGATGTTATCCATGCTTGTACAGGCTTGTTATAACATTGTAGATAGTTGGTATCTGTCACAGGTAAGTGAGGACTGTCTGACAGCGGTTTCGTTAGCATTTGCCGTTCAGATGTTGACTGTTTCATTTGCCGGTGGTTTGGGTGTAGGTATCAATGCACTTCTTTCTAAGAGTCTTGGAGAGAAGAACTTCAAGTCGGCTAATCGTGCAGCGATGAATGGCTTGTTGATAGCGATGTGTGGTGCAATTATTTTTCTTATCTTTGGACTGTTTTTTTGTGAAGCATATTTTCGGGCACAGACGGATGTAGAAAACATTGTAAGTGAAGGAACATCATATCTTTCCATCTGTATGATTTTCAGTTTTTGTATGATTGCCCAGATGATATTAGAACGCTTGTTGCAATCAACAGGTAAAACGTTTTATTCTATGATTACGCAGATGGTTGGTGCGATTACGAATATTATATTAGATCCAATCTTTATCTTTGGTTATTTTGGATTGCCGGCGATGGGAACAGCAGGTGCAGCGATTGCGACAGTGGCAGGACAGTTTTTGGCTGCTTGTCTTGCGTTGTTCTTTAATCTGAAATATAACAAAGAAATACAGCTGCATCTTTCGGGAATGCGTCTGCATTTTGATACAATCAAGAAAATATTAGGTGTAGGTGTACCGGCGATGATTATGCAGTCGGTAGGTTCTGTTATGAATTTTGGGATGAACCAGATTCTATTAACATTTTCGGAGACGGCGACAGCTGTGTTTGGTGTTTACTTTAAGCTTAATAGCTTTATCTTCATGCCTGTCTTCGGAATGAATAATGCGATTGTTCCGATTCTGGCATACAATTTTGGCGCAAGGAATAAGAAGCGTATGACAAAGACAATGAAGCTTGGCTTGCTCTATGCGTTTAGTATCATGACAGCCGGTATGTTGATTTTTCAGTTTGTACCGCACAAACTGTTAGGAATATTTAATGCATCAGAGAATATGCTTGCAATTGGTGTTCCGGCACTTCGTACAATCAGTCTTTCATTTGTATTGGCGTCAGTATGTATTATATTAATTTCTAGTTTTCAGGCGCTTGGAAACGGACATTACAGTCTTGTGATTTCTGTTATAAGACAGTTGCTGGTATTATTGCCGGTTGCGTATTTCTTCTCTCGTACAGGGAATATTAACCTTGTGTGGTGGGCGTTCCCGATTGCGGAGGTCGTTGCGCTTTTGTTAAGTTTTGTATATTTTATGAGATTGTATCGAAAAAAGATAAAACCACTGGAATTACCTTTGCAGGAATAGTCTTTCCTAAAGAGGCATTGTGTGGTATAGTTGGCATAGAATGATAGGAAGGCAGTAAGTTATGGGCAGAAAGAAAAAAGGCGATATATACGGAATCTACGAGTTTCAGGATGATAAACCGAATAAAAAGGTAAAACAGAAGAAGCCGATGACCATGAAAGATGTGATGCATATTTTTATGGTATTATTTACGTTGGTTTTTTTGTTGTATGTAGTGTCATTTTGTGTGAAGTACAGCATGCGTAACAAAGCAATTTCATTATATGAACAAGAGGATTATTCCGGTGCGATTGAACTCTTTTATGAGGCGTTAAAGCCGAGATTGCCGGGGTTGGAGTCCTTTGATAACGATGCGAGATTCTATCTGGCAGATTGCTATATCAATATCGGTGAATACGACTTGGCGTGTCAGCAGTATGATATTATACGCCTGTGGGCGGATGATGAAGTAGAAGGGCTTGATTATCTTCAGAATGTTTCGTACGGTCTGCTGTTATATAGTTGGGAAGAATACAGAAGTGCATTGCCGATTCTGTTAGAAGCGTATGAAGATGGGTATAAGGACCTTGTTCTGTATGTGGGAAGCTGTTATGGTCAGGTTGGTGATATGGAGAATATGCAAATCTACTATAATGTCTTTTTGCAGAATAATCCGATGAATAGTTTTATGTATGCGCAATATGCGGCGATTGCACTTGATGAGGGTCGATTGGAAGAGGCGTTATCTTATATTGAGGCAGGTAAGAAGCTAAAAGATCAATCGAATATCAAAGAGCTTTTGTTTGATGAGATTGTATATTATGAAAAGTTGAAGGATTACAATGTCGCATACGAAAAAGCGAGTGCATTTGTGGAATTGTATCCGAATGATGCAAAAGGGAAAGCAGAATATGATTTTCTATATACGAGACAGACAGTAACAAAACAATAATTGGAGGGTTTGTATGTCCCGATTTTTTGACAATGACAAGGAACAAGAACGAGTTATATTAGTCGCGGTCAATGAGAAGAATGACAGTGATGGACAAGCTTCATTGGAAGAATTGGAAGAACTTACAAAGACTGCGGGGGCACTTTGTGTCGGAACACTTACGCAGAATCTTGAGCATGCGAATAATACAACTTATCTTGGAAAAGGAAAATTAGAAGAGCTTAAGACAATGCTTGTGGCGTTAGACGCTACAGGCATTATTTGTGATACAGAATTAACACCTGTTCAGATGAAGAATCTATCGCAGATTCTTGATACGAAGATTATGGACCGGACGATGATTATCCTTGATATCTTTGCTGCAAGAGCGAATACGAAAGAAGGAAAGATTCAGGTTGAGTTAGCGCAGCTTAAGTATAATGCAACCATGTTAGTTGGTTTGCGCGATTCCTTATCTAGATTAGGTGGTGGAATTGGTACAAGAGGTCCCGGTGAAAAGAAGTTAGAGATGGACCGCCGATTGATAAGGGAAGAGATATCTAAGCTGAAAAAAGAGTTAGAAGCGGTGAAAAAACACAGACAGACACAGCGAAAACTGCGTAGTAATAATAGTAGTCCAGTCATATGTATTGTGGGTTATACCAATGCCGGCAAGTCAACGCTCCTTAATTATCTGACACATGCGGATGTTCTGTCAGAGGACAAGTTGTTTGCTACACTTGATCCGACAACGAGAATGTTAAAGACAGAAAATGGACAGAATATTATGTTAACTGATACGGTTGGTTTTATATCACGACTTCCGCATCATCTGATACAGGCATTTCGTTCGACGTTAGAAGAGGCAAAATACAGCGATATCATTTTGCATGTTGTCGATGCATCGAATCCGGATATGGATCGTCAGATGTATGCTGTTTATGAGACGCTTAGAAAGTTAGAAATCAATGAAAAACCGATTATTACAGCATTTAATAAGGTTGACAGATTTGAGGAAAAACCGATTCTTAAGGATTTGAAAGCGGATGAAACCGTTTTGGTATCTGCAAAAACGGGCGAGGGGACGAAACAGTTATTAGATGTTTTGGAGAAAAAGATTGCTGAAAGTCAGGTCTATGTTGAAAAGGTAATTCCTTATAAAGCAACGGGTTTGTTGACGAATATTAGAAATTATGGACAGTTACTGGAAGAAGATTATCGTGAAGACGGTATTTTTATAAAAGCGTATGTAAGAAAACAAGATGCGGTACAATTAGAGGAATGGTAGATGAATATTCTAAATGTAGAACATATTAAAAAAGTATATGGTGACAAGGTGTTGATGGATGATGTCAGTCTTGGTATCAACGAGGGCGACAAGATTGGTGTGATTGGAGTAAATGGTTGTGGCAAGAGCACATTTTTAAAGATGTTAGCGGGATTGGAACAACCGGATGCCGGTAATGTAATAAAGAATAACCAGGCGGATATTGCGTATCTTGCGCAGAATACAGAATTTCAGGAAGGCGATACCATTCTTTCATATGTCTGTCGTGATAAAGAGAGTTCTAATCCGAACTGGAATATAGAGGCAGAAGCAAAAAGTATTCTAAAAAAACTTTTTATTGAAGATGAGCAGGCACTCATTGCACCGCTTTCCGGCGGGGAAAAGAAGCGTGTTGCGCTTGCAAGGACGCTGCTTGCACCGGCTAAGGTTTTGATACTTGATGAGCCGACCAACCATCTTGACAGCCGCATGGTTATGTGGTTAGAAGATTATCTGAAAAAATATAACGGTGTGCTCATTATGGTAACGCATGACCGTTATTTCTTAGACCGTGTGACGAATCGCATTGTTGAGCTTGACAGAGGAAAATTGTATACATATGATGCGAATTATTCCGGATTCTTAGAACTTCGTCAACAAAGAATTGACAGTGAGGCAGCAAGTTATCGAAAAGTACAGAGCATCTTGCGTACAGAGATAGAGTGGGTTCGTCGTGGTGCACAGGCACGTTCGACCAAGCAAAAAGCGCGTCTTGAACGTTTTGAAACAATGCAGGCGATGAAAGCGCCGGAGCAGGAACAACAGGTATCTATGGATTCTCTTGCTTCAAGACTTGGTAAGAAAACGATTGAAATTGACAATGTTTCAAAAGCGTATGGAGACAGAACGTTAATCGATGACTTTACCTACTACACAATTCGAAATGAAAGAATTGGTATTGTGGGTGAGAATGGTTGTGGAAAAACAACACTACTGAAGCTGATTGTTGGGGAAGAGTTGCCGGACAAAGGGACAATTACAATAGGTGAAACAATCCGCATTGGTTACTTTTCGCAGATGGCAGAGCATATGGATGAAAGTATGCGTGTGATTGATTATGTGAAAAATGTTGCGGAGTATATTAGAACAAGTAAGGGCTTAACATCTGCATCCCAGATGTGTGAACGCTTCTTGTTCACACCGGAGATTCAATATAATCCAATTGGAAAGCTTTCCGGTGGTGAGAAAAGAAGATTGTATCTGTTAAAGGTATTGATGTCGGCGCCAAACGTCTTGGTGTTAGATGAACCGACCAATGATCTTGACATTGCAACACTTACTATATTAGAAGATTATCTTGATCATTTTGACGGAATTGTAATTACAGTATCGCATGACCGTTATTTCTTAGACCGTATTGTTGACCGCATCTTAGCATTTGAACCGAACGGAAGGATTAAACAATACGATGGAGATTATACATCGTATATGGAAAAAGCTATCAGTGAGGGGACATGGATGCAAGGAGTTCCTACACTGTCAGGAGAAGCGAAGCAGGACAAGCAAAAGGCAAGTAACAGTATGGAGACATGGAAAGGCAATCGAGAGAAGAAACTCAAATTCACCTATCAGGAGAAGAAGGATTACGAAACGATTGAAGAAGAGGTGGGAGAGTTGGAAGAACAGATTGCCGCACTTGATAAAGAGATTGTTGCTGCGGCACATGACTTTGTAAAGTTAAATGAACTCGTGACGCAAAAAGAGTCATTAGAGCAATTGTTAGATGAAAAGATGGAGCGGTGGATGTATCTTGAGGACTTGGCGGCGAAGATTGATACACAATAAATAGTTTGCTACATAGGCGTTATCTGTTAAATGGCAGATGACGCTTTTTTGTTACAAGTATTTCATTTTTATTTCACATTGGTAACATAATATAGATGAAAATTTGCAAAAAAATTGCAAATTATCGACGGTTTTTGTTGAAAAGTGGATAATAGTATAGTATTATGTAACTATGTTATGTCAATTTATTATTGTTAACGAATGTGAATGAGGAGTACTTATGATTAATAAAAGAGAAAGATTATGGAGAAAGGTGATACAGTGTCTTGTGTTTGTGTTAATCTGCACATTGTTTCTTCCGTGTTTTGGAATGAAAGCACAGGCTGCAACTACGTGTAAGACGAAGATTGCCTATCCGGCATCTACAACTGCACAAGTGAATTTCCGTAAGAAAGCAGGTACGAAGTATAAGAGCTATGGTCTTTTAAAAAAGGACCAGAGTCTGACTGTTCTTGGTTGGTGTACGAATCAGGGTGTGAAGTGGTATAAGTGCAGAACGAAGGTAAACGGAAAGAACAAGACAGGTTATATTAGTTCTGCATATGTTCAATTGAAATCGAATCCATCAGGTTATGTGAATTCAAAGGTTTCCACTACGTTGAATGTCCGTAAGAAAGCAAAGACTTCGGCAAAGGTGCTTATGAAGATTCCGAAGAATACAAAGGTCAGTGTACGCGGTGTCAAGTATGCTAATAAAAAATACTGGTATAAGGTTAAGGTGACCTACAAGAAAAAGACCAAGACCGGATATGTAGATAGTACGTATATTAGTATCGGTTCTTCGAATAATTCAACGGATAATACGAACAAGAATCCGACGAATACAGATACAACCCTTAAGGGATATGTGAACGAGAAAGTAACAAGTGGACTTAATGTAAGGAATGAGGCAAGTACGAAGAGTGTAATACTTGTTACAATTCCTAAGAATACAGAAGTAACAATTCATAGTACAACAGGAGATTGGTACAAGATTACCGTTATGTATGAGAAGAAGACGTATACAGGATATGCGTCTAAGACCTATATTACGATTAAAGGGAATAATACGAATGATGATAGCAAAGATGATGGGAACAAAGACGGCGGAACAACGGATTCGGGTAATAATCCGGGAACGACAGACCAGTCGTTTGAAGTATTGTTAGCGAATTTTCCGGAAAGTTATAAGGCATCCCTACGAGCACTACATAACGAATATCCGAATTGGAGATTCGTTGCGGTGAATACCAAGCTTGATTGGAATACCGTGATTGCGAATGAAAGTGTTGTTGGTCGTAATGTAATTCAGAGTAATTATCCAAGAGGAACAGCTACACTTGCTCCGTTTTCATATCTGTCAACAGAAGCAGGTGCATATAACTGGGCAACAGATAAGTATGTTGTGAAAGACGGTAGCAACTGGTATAGTGCCAATTCTCAGGTGATTGCATATTATATGGATCCTCGTAATTTCCTTAACAGTACAGATGTGTTCCAGTTCGAGGCATTGGCTTATGATAATTCACACAGTGCTTCGGTTGTACAGAGTATTTTGAATAATACGTTTATGAGTGGTAATTATGATGTATATGATTCTACAGAGAAAAAGCAGGTGAAGGGTTCTTACAAGCAGGCATTTATGGATGCCGGTAAGTTGGCTACTGCGAATCCGTATTTCCTTGCAACGCGTGTGAAGCAGGAAGTAGGTGCGAATGGTTCAAACGCAACAAGCGGAACGTATAAGGGTTATGAAGGAATCTATAATTTCTATAATATTGGTGCTTTTGACGGAACCAATGCGGTAGCAAAAGGATTGCAGTGGGCTAAGGGTGGTGCATCCGGTTCGACTACGTATGGTAGACCATGGACAACACCATATAAGTCGATTGTAGGTGGTGCGCAGTATATAGCGCAGAATTACATTAACAAAGGACAGAATACATTATACTTCCAGAAGTTTAATGTTGTGCCGAATGATCCGACAGACATATATCTGCATCAGTATATGACGAATGTTCAGGCACCATATTCAGAAGGAAGGACAACAAGAACTGCATATAATGCGATGGGAATTCTTAGCGATGCAATGGTATTCTTTATTCCGGTTTATAACAATATGCCGGCTAAAGCATGTACGCTTCCGGCTGCAAGCGGGAATCCGAATCCGTATTTATCCAGTGTGAAGCTGTATAATGGTTCAGAAGAGATAAAAGGATTAACACCAACATTTGCATATAATGTTTATGAATATACATTGGTTGTGCCAAAGAGTGTAGCTGCAGTGACAGTGAAAGCTTCAGCGGTTAGCAAGTATGCGACTGTTTCAGGTACGGGAACGGTGAATCTGAAAGAAGCAGGCAAGACGACAACCATCAAAGTTACAGGCAAGGCACAGAATGGTAAAACGCAGGTTTATACAATACATGTAACACGAAACACGCAGTAAAGGAGAAAGGACGATAGGTAGTATGAAGAAGATAATTGCTATTATATTAACGATCGTATGCGTTCTGACTCTTTCTATCGCAGGTGTTACGTCGATGAAAGAAACGCATGCGAAGTCGGCACAGATGCGTATTGAAGTGCCGGATGCAGTGAAAAAGGAAAAAGAATTCACTGTAAAAGTAATCCTAGAAAGTGATGTGCAGCTATACTCTATTGATGCATATTTGCAATATGATGCAACACTTTTAGAGTTTGTTCCGGATAGCGCGTATGTGACAGGAGCGGAGGGCGTTTTGGAATTAAAGGATTCCTACAATCAGGAGACTAAGGCAGCGACGTATGAGATTAGATTCAAAGCATTAGATACCGGTGTTACGGAAATTGCATTGACGGACGTGTATCTGATAGATTATGAGGATTTGGATTATATTACAGTGACACCGTCTGCAAAGCAGTTTGAAATCGGTGTGAATCGAATGGTTGCAGAGGATGCAAGATTATCAGAGCTGATTGTTGCACCGGGAACATTTACAACCGAGTTTGACCCGAATGTGTTAGAATATGAGATGCATGTCGGATTAGATGTTACAACGGTTGGTGTCAGCGCAATTCCGATGGATGATACGAGTGTTGTTGCACTCGAGATGCCGGATAAGCTTTTGGAAGGTAAGAATGAGATTCGAATTACAGTCACAGCACTTTCGGGTAATGTGAATGAATATATTGTATGTGTGATTCGAGAAGAGATTGAGAAGTCACCGGATGAACAGTCCGTTGATGATACATCTACAACAGAAGAAACAACACAAAGTACCGAAGAAGAAGGGAATCAGCCTACCGAAGAAGAAACAAGCGAAACAACAGATGATGAGGCAGATGAAGCAACGAAAGATGAGACAGAAGATGGTACGAGGGAAGACACAGCTGAGAGTACAACAGAAGAAACTTCGACGAGTGAAAGTACAACAGAGGAAGTAACAGAATCTACGATAGAGGAAACGACAACGGAATCTACAACAGAAAGAGAAGTACTGCAACCGATCGCAGAGGAAGTTACGCCAGAGTATGAGTAACGAAAGATGATGGCAAGTGATAGGTACAAAAGATAACAGATACAAAAGATAATATCGAAACAATAAGATACAAAAGACAGCGAATACAAAAGATTGTTCGTGCAAAAGAAAAGAATTGTGATACAAATGAGAAAATACCCATGATTGAATGTTCAATCATGGGTATTGTTGTTTTATAACATACTTTTTAAGTCGTCTAGATCAAAAACGTACTTTTGATTACAGAAGTGACAGCCAACTTCGATTGGTTCTCCGTCTGCAATCATATCTTCGATTTCTGCTTTTCCGACACTCATTACTGCTTTGTAAACACGTTCTTTTGAGCAGTTGCAATGGTAAGTTGGTGTAATAGAATCAGTTGTTACAATATCGTATCCATCGAATAATTGCTTCATCATATCTTCCGGAGTCATTCCCTTATCCATAAGAGTCGTAATAGATGAAAAATCTTGCAATCTTGCCTCTAAGTCAGATATGAGCGATTCTTCGGCAAATGGCATTAACTGGATAATGAAACCACCGGCGTGTTTTACCGTATTATCTTTTTCCATCAGAACACCAAGTGCAACAGAAGTTGGAATCTGCTCACTTGTTGCAAAGTAATAAGTTAAGTCCTCGGCAATTTCTCCTGTTGTTAAGTTAGATTGTCCGACATAAGGCTCTTTTAATCCGATATCTTTGATGACACTTAATACACCTAGGTCTAATGCCTTGCCGACATCTAGCTTTCCTTGTGGACTTGGTGGTAACATGACCTGTGGGTTGTTAGCATATCCTTTTACTTGTGCTTTTGCATTCGCGGTTACAGTCAATCCGTTAATTGGACCGGAACATTGAATCTGTAATGTCAACACATCGGAATCATTTTTACACATACTTCCCATCATGGCACCGGCTGTTAGCAGACGACCAAGTGCTGCTGTTGCTACCGGGCTTGTATCGTGTATGCTTCTGGCTGTTTCAACTAATTCTTTTGTATAGGAGGCAAAAAAACGAACCTGGTTATTCGCTGCCATTCCTCTTATAATTGTATCTTTCATTATAGTTCTCCATTTCTTGCAATGATGTAGATGCGTTCGCTGTCATCCTTTGGTGGTTCTTCCGTAAACGCATCATATGACGTTACATATTCTAAACCAGCAAGGGAGAGTAAGTCAATTATTTCTTCTAAATTGTATCCCCGCTGATGATGTACTTCGTTGAATTTTTCGTATAGATTACTGTCATCCTGTCTGACAAACAGTGTAAGATCATACTGATTGATACAGTCGTCTTCGAAAAATGCATTTTCCCAAACATAGCTGCAAGCTTCCTGATGATCGCAAAAAATCTGGTCACCGAGACAATTTTGATAAAAATGGATGGTCTTCATATCGAAAATAAAGATACCATCTTTTCTTAAATATTTTTTGATACAGTGAAATGTGTCTAAGATATCCTCGCGGGATAACAAGTAATTCAGACTATCACAGACACAGTAGAACCCATCATATGTTGAATCAAGAAGTAAATCCCGCATATCCTGTAATTGCAGTGCAATGTCAGGTGTGTTGGCTGTTTTTTTGGCAGCAATGTTTAGCATATCATCTGAGTTATCTATACCAATGATAGAATAGCCGTAATTGACTAATTGGAGTGCTAATGTTGCGGTTCCGCAGCCTAATTCTACAAGATTACCTGAATCAATATGATATTTTTCAAAAAGGTATGCAATATACTTGCTCCAATCGTCGTAAGGAATATTATCCATAAATGTATCGTATACATATGCAAAGTTTTTATAACTGGTTGACATAATGCAAATTATCCTTTCTTTGTAATGAAAAATAGATACGTTAGATATATCTATAATCTAAAGAAAGAATACCGTAATAGGTTGTCTATTACGGTATTCGGTGTTTCGTTATTCTTAACGCATATTGATAATTAAAACTCTAAACGGTCCATGTCAGACAATACATCCGGATCTTCTGAAACATCAGATAATCCTTCGTTTTCATATCCTAATACTTCTTCCTCTTTTGATTCGTTAACAACTTTTGCAGGTTCGCCTGAAGTAAATGAAATTGTTGGGATAGAAACATCAGAAAAGATTTCTTTCAAATCCTCGTTAGAATCTACAGCTGTTTTTTCTTCAGATTGTGATTCTGTTTCTGTATCATCTTCATTCATATCTGTTGTTGTTTCTTCTTGTATATCGTCTTCTGTTACAGATGCGTCATTCGCGCTGTCAGTCTCGTGTTCAGCATCTTCTTTTGGGTTGATTGTAATAGATGTATATTCGCGATTCTTTTTTGCTTCTTCATCAAATACGTCTTCTTCAAAATTATCTTCAAAATCTTCATCGAAGAAGAAATCGTCATCATCAGATGCAAACTTGTCTTGAACACGATTCTTTAAGTCAGAAAACTTATCGGTAGCTTTTTTGTAAACCGAACTTTCTTTGATCTGGTCACGGAATACGTAGCAAACACCACCAATAGCAGCAACGGTTGTCGTGAAGGCAAGAAACTTGCCAAATGAACTTTTCTTACTCATACAATAATTTCTCCTTTACTATCTAATACGTAATATATCTGTCTTCATTTTAATATGTTCATGCGTAAATTGCAATTTATTTTTCTCTTCAATTCATTATTATGCAAATCGTATATGTTTATTATACAAAAAAATGAAAAAAACTCTTTTTAAAAGTAAAAAATATAGACATTATACAAAATACACAATTGAAATATGTCAAAATAACCGAAAATGAATCAAAATTCAGTTGTCAATCTAGCCTACTTGTGATATTATTGAAATAATTAAGTGGAATTTATTAATTTCATACAAATTGCAAGAGGTAAGGAGGAGTTACGATGCAGAATTTACCAGCTACAGTTACCCGTGGTAACGATACGAATATTATTTCGATTGCAGCGTCTTCTAATAAGGGAATGTTGATTCGTTTCTTGAATGAACAGGTTGAAGAAGGCTTTTATGCATTAGTAATTGACTATTTGAAAGATCATAATTTTGATTTATCTACAATGCTTGTAGATGACGATGTGAAGGCTCAGTGTACGAAGTTATATGAATTAGGTGAATTTGTAGACGAGCATATCAAAAAAGAAGGCAAGTATGAGATTGAAGAGTGGATTGAACCATTATTCAAGTTTGTATATGGAGATATTGAACCGACAGATACAGATGCAATTATTAATACGACAGGTATTTACCGTTACAGCATTTGGTTGATTTACTTATATCAATTAGATCATTTTGGCGAGGCAATGCGTTTGATCGGTGAAAGAGTTGCACCGCTTTTGATTAATACATGTTATCAGATTGCAGACGCAGATGATCGTCCGGCTACATACGATAAGGCTGTTATGGGATATATGGATTTGATTAATGTTGTAATGGAGATGGATATTCCGCCTTCAGCAGCGAATTCAGAATCTTATATGAATAACTTAGAAGTCTTATATGATTACTTTGTAGAGGATACCCATGTAGGTAACGATTACAAGATTCAGTTCAGTATGGGTATGTTTAATTCATTTATTCGTAAGAAAGATTACAACAAAGCGTTTGAGTTCTATGGTTTGAATGCAGAATACATTCCTGTAGACAATATGCTTGTATATGATAACTTCAAGGAATTGATTCGTAACTGTAACAGCACACAATATACGAATGTATTGAGCAGAACAGTTATTTCTGCAATTTCTAAGCAGGATATCTATAACAAGAGAATTGACAGTTTGTTAGTAGAAGTTGCAACATTTGTTAAGAAGGTATATCGCTATATTGAAGATGAACCAACAATGAAGAGAAATCTTCAGATTCTCGGTACAGGTACTTCATTATCAGATAAGACAAATGTATTTGAAGGTTTATATGAGTATAATCTTGTGTTCCATGAATGTGGAATTAAGCAGTTAGTGAATCAGGATCTTTCAACTCGTTCATGGGAAGAAAAATATGAGATTCTCGAAATGTTATATACTACATTGAATGTTGTGTTCGATGGATACAATGTGTATGAGATTTCTAATCGTATTGAGCATCAGTACGTAGAGCTTAATTGGATTGGTAATTATGTGAATGCGAATCCATCAATGCTTAAGTTGTTCTTCAGCGTGAAAGAAAAGATCAAAGCATTTAAGGTTCGTAAGAATACAATTCTTGAGAAGAGTAAGACGAATTATGAGATTAAGCAGTTACTTGAGGATAGACAGAAACATCTTGTATTCTTAGCAGCTGATGATATGATTCGTCATGGATTGAATGATAAGGATTCTCGTATTTTGCATGATTCTTATAACATGGAACGTGCAAAGAAGATGTTCCAGGATACATATGCGAAAGTGAATTTGCCATCTAAGTATGATTCGGGTAAGCACGAAGCAGCAGCACCGGCACCGAAGTTTGGATTCGGTAAGGTAGTTGCGAATGCATCGAATGCTAACAATCCTGAATTGAGCAAGATGTTTGCAAACTTGCAGATGGAAGAGTTGCTTTGCAAGTCAGAATGGTTATGGAATCAACATACAGAAAAAGGTCAGGAGCGTCAGACAGAAGAAGAAGGAACATACAGTGTTGCTTGTTTGATTAAGATTGTTGAGATGTTGATTGTTCGTAAGAGTAAGGCTGCGGCACCGGAAGCATCGCCGAATAAGAAGGTTATTATTACCAAGACAGGTAAAGTAATTGAACTTTCAGATGAGTCAGATGATAAGCCTGTGAATAGTAAGAGTAACGAGCCTACTGTAATTGAGCATATTAATACAATTGAAGAGTTCTTGAAGGACCGTCGTGAAGATAACGTAGCATACGTTAAGTCTTATATTGAAGATTGGGTTAATATGTTGATGCAGAATAAGTTTGATAAAGACTCTTTGTTATCACCATTTGATGCAGAAGAGATTCGTTCAAAGACATTACAGACAATTAAGAAATTGAATCTTGATATGTTACCTTTATAAGATAGGAATGAGAAGGAGGAGACCGTAAGGTTTCCTCTTTTGCATTTAGAGCGCGGATTGAAGAGGAGTGTAGAAGACCGAACTTCGAGCGTATGATTGTGCTCAAAAAAAGAACGATATCATCGATATCGTTCTTTTTTGTTGAGAGCGCGAGACGGGGATCGAACCCGCGACCCCCTCCTTGGCAAGGAGGTGCTCCACCGCTGAGCCACTCGCGCATGTCTTTACAACAGTTGATAATATATCAAATATTGTTTTTGTTAGAAAGCGCGAGACGGGGATCGAACCCGCGACCCCCTCCTTGGCAAGGAGGTGCTCCACCGCTGAGCCACTCGCGCATGTCTTCACAACAGTTGATAATATATCATATTAGAAAAGCTTTGTCAATACATAATATGAAATTTTATGTATTTGATGGTCGACTTGTCTGTTGCAAATTGAAAAGTTATAGTCTTATGTTATTTTACTAACTTGCTGCCAGTTCGTGGATAAATCTTATATTCTTCTGTGATTCCGCCATAATAGATTTCAATCTGATTCTTGTTGATATTTAATGTGTAATAAAACTCCGGAACTGCCAAAAATTCACCGTCTGTATCTTTTTTGGTTTTGCCGATGATTTCTTCTGTTTCTAATTCTGCATAGACAGCTTTTCTAAAATCACTACCGTCCATATTCGAGACAAGTTGAGGTGTTGCATGTTCTACTGCATTGTCGCGGATTTTTTCGTTCTCTAATATGGTTGTCATAGCAGATGCTATAGTTCTTGCAGTTTCCATATCGGATTGCAACTGACATTTTTTGATATGTTTTGAAACAATTGGGAATAGTAGAATTATCAGACCGATTACAATGAATACGGTAATGACAATTTCGACTACTGTTATTTTTTTAACGTTATTCTTTTTCATAGTATGCTCCATTTCTTGGCGTATTAATATTGTTTGCCAATTCTCGGCATATTATATCAAAATCATGAAAAAAAGTCTACGATATATAGAAAAACATAAAAAGCACACAAATGAAGAATATCATGTTACAATAGGGTAAGTGTTTGTAGATTGATTGTATTGCAAGGAGGATGGATAATGGAGAAAGAGTATAGAGATTATGATAGTTCATTTTTTGCGATGTTATCGCGTATGAAGTATATTAATCGTTGGGCATTGATGCGCAATTCATATCCGGAAAATATTAGTGAGCATTCGTTGGAAGTAGGAATGATTGCACATGTGTTAGCTTTGATTAGTAATAAGAAATTCAATAATCGAATAAATGCTGAAAAGGCTGCGTTAATTGGTATGTATCATGATTGTACGGAAATCATTACGGGTGATATGCCAACACCAATCAAGTATTATAATAAGGAGACAGTGGAAGCTTATAAGTTTGTAGAGGAACAGGCGGCAAAAGATTTGATTGAGATGCTTCCTGATTATTTGCAGGAAGAATATATCGGAATATTCTTTCCGCAAGAAGGCGAAGAATATCTTTGGAAACTTGTAAAAGCAGCAGACAGAATATCTGCTTATGTAAAATGTATAGAAGAGGAAAAGGCCGGAAATAAGGAATTTTCAAGCGCCAAATCTGCAGTATATGCGAAACTGACAGAGATGGATATTCCGGAAGTAAGAGTCTTTCTTCGTGATTTTGTGGAAGCATACAAAAAGACATTGGATGAATTGCGTTAATGAATGTTTTAAAATCACAGATGTTTTTGTGAATGCTTGTTTTTCGTAGACATATTTTACAAAAAAAGGTATAATTATATAGATGGTCATTTTTGATTATCTGATTTCATTAGAATCGTAATGGAGGGTGATTGTATGAAGAATATTTTATTTGTTGCGTCGGAATGTGTACCTTTTATTAAGACAGGTGGCTTGGCAGATGTAGTGGGAGCATTGCCAAAGATGTTTCCGAAGGAAGAGTATGATGTTCGTGTCGTAATTCCGAATTATACATGTATACCATGGGAGTATAGAGAAAAATTTCAGTATGTGCATCATTTTTATATGGATCTTGGTCAACGTTTCGAAAATGTGCATGTTGGTATTATGTCAATGGAGTTGGATGGCATTACATACTATTTCATTGATAACGAGTATTATTTTTCGGGTTGGGCACCATATGGAACGATTCGTTTTGATATTGAGAAATTTACATTTTTTAGTAAAGCAGCTTTAGCGATTTTGCCGGTTATTAATTTTAAGCCGGATGTAATTCACTGTCATGATTGGCAGGCCGGTTTGGTTCCTGTATATTTACATACACTTTATAGAGAGAATCCGTTTTTCTATGGTACGAAGACGATTATGACGATTCATAATCTGAAGTTTCAGGGTGTATGGGATGTGAAGACATTTAAGTATATATCAGGTCTTCCTGATTATGTATTTACACCGGACAGAATGGAGTTTTTCAAAGATGGTAATATGTTAAAGGCAGGTATGATTTACTCAGATTATATAACAACAGTAAGTGATACGTATGCCGGTGAGATTCAGACTCCTGAGTATGGTGAGAATCTGGATGATGTATTGAGATTTCATAATCAGAAATTATGCGGTATTGTCAATGGTATTGATTATGAAATATATGATCCGCATAAAGATGAGAAATTGTTCAAGAAATATAATGTTCGAAGCTACAAAAAAGGAAAAGCAACGAATAAGATTGAATTGCAAAAAGAATTGGGCTTGCCTGTAGATGAGAATAAGTATATGATTGGTATTATTTCCCGTCTGACAGATCAAAAAGGTCTGGATTTGGTTGACTGGGTGATGGAAGGAATTGTGGATCCGTATGTACAGTTTGTCGTAATCGGTACAGGAGAAGCAAAGTATGAGAATATGTTTAAGCATTATCAGTGGGTATATTCTGACAGAGTTTCCGCAAACATTTGTTATAATGATGAACGAGCTCACAGGTTGTATGCTGCAGCAGATGCAATGCTTATGCCTTCACGTTTCGAACCGTGCGGACTGACACAGCTCATTGCACTTCGCTATGGTACGGTTCCGATTGTAAGAGAGACCGGCGGATTAAAGGATACGGTTATTCCATACAATGAATATGAAGGAACGGGAACAGGTTTTTCATTCAGTAACTATAATGCTGATGAAATGCTAAAAATCATTAATTATTCAAAGGAAATCTATTATGATCATAGAGATGATTGGAATAAGATGGTGGTTAGAGGAATGAAACAAGATTTCTCATGGGACAAATCTGCAGTAAAATATATGCAGTTATATGATAAAGTCTTAGGCTATTAAAAGTAAGAGGAGAGAGAACATGATTGACATTAGATTTTTACGCGAAAATCCTGACGTAGTAAAGCAAAACATCAAGAATAAGTTTCAGGATGACAAGTTACCATTGGTGGATGAAGTAATCGAATTGGATGCGAAAGCACGTGAGACACAGGGTAAGGCAGATGCGCTTCGTGCGGATCGTAATAAGATTTCTAAGCAGATTGGTGCATTGATGGCACAGGGCAAAAAGGAAGAGGCAGAAGCAACCAAGAAGCTTGTGACAGAACGTTCTGCAGAACTTGCGGCTTTGGAAGAACAGGAAAAAGAATTGCAGGAAAAGATTACGAATATTATGATGGTGATTCCGAATATTATTGATCCATCTGTTCCGATTGGTAAAGATGACAGCGAGAATGTCGAGATTCAAAAGTATGGTGAACCGGTTGTTCCGGAGTTTGACGTTCCATATCATACAGAGATTATGGAAAAGTTTGATGGTATTGATTTGGATGCAGCAGGTAAAGTTGCCGGTAACGGATTTTATTATCTGATGGGAGATATTGCAAGGCTTCATTCTGCAATCATTTCTTATGCAAGAGATTTTATGATTGACAGAGGATTTACTTATTGTATTCCGCCATTTATGATTCGTTCAAATGTTGTTACAGGTGTTATGAGTTTTGCTGAGATGGATGCGATGATGTACAAGATTGAGGGAGAAGACCTTTACTTAATCGGTACAAGTGAGCATTCTATGATTGGTAAATTTATTGATACAATTATTAAGGAAGACCAGCTTCCTAAGACGCTTACAAGTTATTCGCCATGTTTCCGTAAGGAAAAAGGTGCACACGGAATTGAAGAGCGTGGTGTATATCGTATTCACCAGTTTGAGAAGCAGGAGATGATTGTTGTATGTAAGCCGGAAGAAAGCCCAATGTGGTTTGATAAATTATGGCAGAATACTGTAGACTTATTCCGTACATTAGATATTCCGGTTCGTACACTAGAGTGTTGTTCCGGTGACTTGGCAGACCTTAAGGTTAAGTCAATTGATGTAGAAGCATGGTCACCAAGACAGAAGAAATATTTTGAAGTGGGTAGTTGTTCTAATCTTGGAGATGCACAGGCAAGACGTCTTAAAATTCGTGTAGATGGTGAGAATGGCAAGTATTTTGCACATACATTGAATAATACGGTTGTTGCTCCACCACGTATGTTGATTGCATTCTTAGAGAATAACTTGAATGCGGATGGTAGCGTGAATATACCGGAAGCGTTGCGTCCTTATATGGGTGGCAAGGATAAGATTCAGTAAAGAATAATTTTAGGAAAATTATTTATAAAAAGATACAATAGGAGGATTTATTAATGAATTATGCAGATTTAAGAGCAAAAGCAAGAGAACAGTTAGGTGGAGGCCCTTTTGTAACACCATGGTTAATGGCCGGTGTTGTTTGTCTGATTGTAGGAGCAATCAGCGGAATCGTAGGTAGTGTTGTTCCTTATGTGGGAAGTTTCTTAGTAGTAGGTCCAATGACATATGGATTAAGTTATATTTTCTTGAATCAGGCAAGAGATGGTCAGCCGATTAATATTAATGATACGTTCAAGGCATTTAACAGTGACTTTTTGGAGTATTTCTTGTTAGGTTTGATGATTTCATTGTTTACATTTTTATGGTCATTATTGTTTGTGATTCCTGGTATCATCAAAATGTATGCATATGGAATGGCATATTATATTAAGGTAGATAATCCAACATGGGATTGGAAAACATGTATTGATGAAAGTCAGAAGATTATGGATGGACATAAGATGGAATTGTTCATTTTGGACTTGACTTTCATTGGTTGGATTTTACTTGCTTCGTTTACTTGCGGAATCGGTTTCTTCTGGATTGCACCATACATGAATGCAGCTCGTGTGCAGTTTTATGAGACAATCAGATAATTATAATAAAAAAAGCTTCCCAAAAGGGAAGCTTTTTTATTGCGATTAGATTTCGAGATTTTTGAAATACCGAATAATATGCTTATGCATTGTTTTTACAGCAGGCGCCATTGTTTCGCTATTCAATGCACAGATTCCGATTGTACGGTATTCGGCAGGTTTTAATGAATACATATTAACATCATAGTTTATATTATTCATAACAAGTTGTGGCATGATGCAGACACCAAGTCCTGCGGCAACCATCGCAATTGTACTTGAATCATCTTCTACATGACAAGAAGAGCGGATAGAAAACTGATATTTCTTGAATAGATTCTGAATATCCGCATCTGTACTTTCTCTTTGCGAGACAAATTTTTGTTTTGATAAATCTTCTAATTCTATATACTTTTTATTGGCAGACTTGAAATTCTTTGGTGTAACACAAAGTAATTCATCTTCATATACAGGAGTGATTGGAATATCTTTGCAACTTGATTCGGATAAGAATCCAAGATCCACAACACCTGTCTTAATCCAGTTATAGACATCGTCATACGTACCCTGATAGATTTTTATTTCAATATTCGGATGTGATTTTGAAAAGGTTGTAACGATATCAGGTATAAAGTTGTTGCAAACCGATGAAAACGTTCCTATCTTGACTGAACCGTGTGTTAGTCCGTTGAATTCCAAGATTGCTTGTTGTAGCTTCGCATCACTGTTGAGAACTGTAAGGATATAAGGGTGTAGGTTTTCTCCGTAACTTGTAAGCGTTACTCCGTTTTTGTTACGGTTGAATAATGGAAAACCGAGTTCTTTTTCAGCGGTTGATACAGCGTGACTAATAGCAGATGGTGTCAGATTCAACACTTCTGCTGCACGCTGAAAACTTCCTTGTTCTACAACTGTTTGAAAAATCTGATAAGCTAATAAAGTCATATTAATGCTCCTTGTCAAAAATATGTGCCAAATCTGCAGGGGTCAATGTCATAAGTGCATTTGGGTCGGTATTATTTTCTTCTAACAAGCGGTTTGCTTGAGAAGAAATTGCAATATCCAAAAAGTTACGAACATCTCTGGCGTTACCAAAGTATTTGTCGGCGTTGGCAACATATTGTTCTAACTGTTCCATTAAGTAAACAGAGCCTTCGTTGCTTAGTACATAGTCATTGGTTTTGCAAAAACGAAGGAAGATGGAATACAAGTCTTTTGCAGTGTAATCCGGGAAATGAATTGTTTTTTGAAAACGGGATTTTAATCCGGGATTAGATTTCACAAACTTGTCCATCAAATCGGGATATCCGGCAACAATTACAATCATATCCTCACGATTGTCTTCCATACCTTTTACAAGTGTATCAATTGCTTCCTGACCAAAATCTCCACCGGGTGTTTCATTAGAAAGCGCATAAGCTTCATCAATAAATAAAACGCCACCTTTTGCTTTGTCTATTACTTCCTTTACTTTGATGGCAGTCTGTCCCATGTATCCGGCAACCATTCCTGAACGGTCTACTTCAACCATATGTCCCTTAGAAAGAACACCTAAGGAACAATAGATTTCGGATAAGAGACGTGCGACAGTGGTCTTACCTGTACCCGGATTACCGGTAAATACAAAATGTTTTGTAACAGATGGTGCTTTTAATCCATTCTTGGTTCGAAGTTCCACTATTTTTAATAAATTAATCAGATTACGTACTTCCTGTTTGACAGAATCCAAACCGATTAATGAATCAAGTTCTTCCAATAAATCATCTAAATCGTGGATTGTCTTATCACCACCACTGACATTGCCAACAAAAGGAATGTCGCTGGTATCGTCGTCAGAATGTCCGATTTCCTTTTCTTCTTTTGATTTTAGTTTAAATGGGATGCTGTCAGGTCTATGCGGCGCAACACCACCACTTTTTGTGTGAGATTTGATTGCACTTTCAAGCATAAAGCGATATCGCGTCAGTTGATTTACCTCTTGGGATTCTACATGTTTGCAACATGAAAGAAAATCTTCGCCGATTATCTGGAATGTCAGCATATACAGTTTCTTGATATCGTAATACTTGGATTCGTGTATAATCATCTCATCTTTTGCAAAGTCCAGAAAATACTTTAAAGATGCAGGTGGGTCGTTAAGAAAATCATCCCGAATAATCCGACTGTTCATTGCAAAAGATTTCATTGTATCTGAGTCAAAAGTGTATCCGAGAGATTTGTTAATGTAACGAATTTCATCCTTGGCAACAACGCGATCTGCAATTGTAAGAAAAACAAGAAAGTCGCGTAAATCCATTCTTAAAAGTTCTCTTACAGACACATTCTCCATTGTGTTTTTCATCATATATTTGTCGATTTTTTCAGCAATTGATATAGTTGTTTTATATACGTCTTGTGTTTCCTGATCCATAATTTATCCTCTCATTTTTTATGATGTCTCTATGATATCAAAAAAATAAGAGGCTATCAACCAAACGTTGAAGAAAATTCATGTATTTTGTATATATATATAATAAAATTAACTCTAGATATCTTGTTGAAAGTGATATACAATAGTAAAGATGGTAATAATCAAAAAAGAGAGGATAGAAGTTATGAAAGATCTGGCGTATAAGAAATTTTTGAAATATGGAATTACAGTTGCAATATTGGTTCTAATCGTGATGAATTTTCCGGCTGTGGTAGGTGGTGTGAATACATTACTTTCTGTGGCGTATCCGTTGACGTTAGGATGTGTAATTGCTTATATTTTGAATATACTAATGGTTCGTTTGGAGAAATTATATTTTCCTAAGAGTAAAAAGAAAATTGTTATTAAAACAAGACGTGCAGTTTGTATGGTGTTGTCACTTACATTGTTAGTGCTGATTGTTATTTTTGTAATGTATTTAGTAATTCCGCAGGTTGTAGATTGTTTCGTTGTAATTTCGAAAGATGTTCCGGTGTTATTACAAAAAGGATGGGATTTTTTGGTTGAGAATTCTGACAGAATTCCTGCATTACAGGAGTCTTTAACCAATATGAATCTTGATTGGGGAGGTATCATTAACAAAGTGACATCAGGTTTGATGAGCGGAACAAAGGGAATTCTTTCTTCTGCCACAACAATTGTTGGTTCATTCTTTGGAGCGGTAACCAATGCAGTTGTTGCGTTGATTTTTAGTATGTATGTGTTGGCGTGTAAGGAAGAACTTGCAGGGAATATTAATCGTGTGATGAAAGCATTTATGAAGCCAACAATTTACGATAAGACAATCTATGTTTTGGATGTTGTTCACAATAGCTTTTCAAATTTCTTTGTCGGACAGGCAACAGAAGCAGTAATTCTTGGAACACTTTGTACAATTGGTATGTGGATTATTAAAATACCTTATGCAGGTCCGATTGGTGCTTTGGTTGGTCTTACTGCATTGATTCCTGTATTTGGAGGGTATATTGGTGCTGCATTAGGTGCATTTATGATTTTAACTGTTGATCCGAAGCTCGCATTGGTGTTTATTATTTATCTGTTAATCCTACAGCAATTAGAAGGTAATCTAATCTATCCGAGAGTGGTTGGTTCTTCTATTGGATTACCTGGTATATGGGTGCTTGCTGCAATTATGCTTGGTAGCGGATTAGGTGGTGTGGTTGGTATGTTGGTAGGTGTGCCAATATCTGCTGCGGCCTATAAGTTATTAAAAGATGCGACGAAGAAAAAAGAAGAGGAATGTATGCCCAAAAAAGTTGTAAAAAAGAAGTGATGGAAGTGTTATTACTTGACAAATCTTGTCGATATTGGTAGATTAATGTCATGCAGATTACTGCAAATATAAGGAGGGAGGATTTCACAATGGAATATGGTTATAACGATGCAAGTATGGGCGCATTAGCTGCATTTATGGGTACTTATTCTGTAGTAGTATTATTACTTTGCGTACTAATTATTGTTGGTATGTGGAAGGTATTTGCTAAGGCAGGAGAGCCTGGTTGGGCAGCAATTGTACCATTCTACAACAGTTATGTATTATTCAAGATTGCCATGGGTAATGGTTGGTTATTCTTATTATCATTCATTCCTGCAGTTGGCTCTATCGCAGTACTTGTTGCTTACTACATGTTAGCAGGCAAGTTCGGTAAGGGAGTTGGATTCGGAATTGGTATGGTATTATTGTCACCAATCTTTCTCTTGATTCTTGCATTCGGCGATGCTGATTATGTAGGATAATTGTGAAATACGTGTAATGGAACTGCCTCTTACGAGGCAGTTTTATTTTGGATAAATATTAGTATAATAGAAATTGGTATAGGTAGTATAGATGAACAAAGATTTAACAGTGGGAGCGCCTTATCGTGTTTTAATAAAGTTCTGTCTCCCATTATTTGCCAGTGTTATTTTTCAACAAATATATAATATAGTCGACAGCTTGGTGGTAGGTAATTATGTAGGTGAAAATGCACTTGCAGCGGTAGGAAACAGCTATGAAATAACGCTCATTTTTATCGCATTTGCATTTGGGTGTAACATCGGATGTTCTGTGGTTGTATCGCAGCTGTATGGGGCGAAACAATTTTGTGAAATGAAGTTAGCTATTAGTACAACGCTGATTGCTGCAACGATTCTTTGCCTTATTCTAACTGTGATAGGGCTTTTGTTTGGAACGGATATGCTTGCATCTATAAAGACACCTGATAGTATTATGGCTGATTCAAAAACATATCTTGATATTTATGTGTTGGGTTTTCCGTTTTTATTGCTTTATAACGTTGCGACCGGAATATTTTCCGGTATGGGTGATTCGAAAACGCCATTTTTCTTTTTGGCATTTTCTTCGATGGCAAATATCTTTATGGATATATGGTTTGTCAAAGGAATTGGAATGGGCGTAGCAGGTGTTGCTTGGGCTACATTTATCTGTCAGGGGTTTAGTTGTTTGCTTGCGTTAATCGTGATTTTCACAAGAATACGTAAGATTAAGACCTCTGAGAAAGGTGCCGTGTTTTCGGGGACAATGCTACGAAAAGTTGCAGCAATTGCGATTCCGAGTATCTTACAGCAAAGCTTTATCTCGGTAGGCAATATATTGATACAGGGCGTCATTAACGGATTTGGTCCGGGGGTGATAGCCGGATATGCAGCATCAATTAAGCTCAATAACCTTGTGATTACATCATTTACGACTTTGGGAAACGGAATATCGAATTTTGCTGCGCAAAATATTGGAGCAGGAAAGTATGACCGTGTGAAGGACGGATTTTGTGCTGGATTTAGAATGGTATGGTCACTGTGTGTTCCTTTTGTGATGCTATATGTTTTCTTTGGAAAACAGTTTATCAGTTTTTTTATGAAAGAACCGACAATGGGGGCAATTGATTCAGGAATCATGTTTTTGCGTATTGTGGCACCATTTTATTTTGTGATTTCTATAAAGCTTGTTACTGACGGTATCTTACGCGGAGCCGGTAAGATGAAATGGTTTATGACTGCAACATTTACCGATCTTATTATTAGAGTATTGTTGGCGATAGGTTTTTCGAGATTTTTTGGTGCAACAGGTATCTGGTGTGCTTGGCCGATAGGATGGATTGTCGGCACATTCTTGTCATTTGTTTTTTACAGGAAGTTGATGAAGATAGATTTGAAGGAGTGAGAACATGGAACAAGAAGAACATGTGGGAATCCGCTTGTTGAAAAAAAGTAAACAAGGATTGTTAAGTGTTGTGTTTAGTCGTCTTGGTTTAATCACGTTGTTATTTTTTGTCAATATAGGATTTTTACTATTGGCATATAAGTGGTTTAGTGGGTTTATGCCACAGTTCACCGGTGTGATGACGTTGTTTGAAATTTTGATGATTGTCTATCTGTTTAATTGCGAGTTTGACAGTGATGTGAAACTGACATGGCTCATGGTGATTATGGTACTTCCGTTATTTGGTTCATTGTTTTTGTTGTATACCCGTTTGGATATTGGACATCGGGCTATAAAAAAAAGAATGCAGCATTTGCTCGCGGTTACTGATGATAGTTTGAAGCAGAATCCAACTGTTTTACAAAATTTGAAAGAAGTCAATCCGGAAAGTGCAACATTGGTTCATTACGTGAATCGAACAGGTTGTTATCCCGTTTATGAGAATACCAATGTAACATATTTTCCTTTGGGACAGGACAAATTAGATACATTGTTGGTTGAACTCGAACAAGCTAAGGAATTCATTTTTTTGGAATATTTTATTATTGAAGAAGGAGTTATGTGGGGGAAGGTATTAGAAATTCTTGCACGGAAGGCGCAAGAAGGAGTAGAGATTCGTCTGCTATATGACGGAAGTTGCGAGTTTGCTACTTTGCCGCATGATTATCCTAAAAGAATCAGAAAGCTTGGTATTCAGTGCAAGATGTTTGCTCCTTTGACACCATTTGTATCTACTCTGTATAATTATCGCGATCACAGAAAGATTTTGGTGATTGATGGGCATACTGCTTTTACAGGCGGTATCAATCTGGCAGATGAATACATTAATGTGAAAGAAAAGCATGGTCATTGGAAGGACGCCGGCATTATGTTGAAAGGAGAGGCGGCCCAAAGCTTTACCTTAATGTTTTTACAGATGTGGAATGTGGATACGAAGGAAGAAGATTTTAACAAATATCTAACCTGTAATATAGAACCAGACAATGGATCCACAGAGCGTTTTTCCAAGGGATTTGTGTTACCATACGGCGATTATCCGTTAGATGATGATAAAGTAGGAGAACGCATCTATATGGATATCTTAAATCAAGCAACGGAATATGTACATATCATGTCTCCGTATCTCATTTTAGATGAGGAAATGGAGGCCGCTTTGCAATTTGCTGCGGAGCGAGGTATTGATGTAAAGATTATTTTACCGGGAATTCCGGATAAGAAAGGTCCGTACTCTTTGGCAAAAATGCATTATAAGGCATTGTTAACGTCCGGCGTAAAGATATATGAGTATACCCTTGGGTTTGTACATGCAAAGGTGTTTGTCAGTGATGATAAGAAGGGTGTAGTAGGAACCGTTAATCTGGATTATCGAAGTTTCTATCATCATTTTGAGTGTGCAGCCTATATGTATGATGTAGATTGTATTGCAGACATTGAGAAGGATTTTCAGGAGACCCTTACAAAATGTCGTGAAGTGACATTTGAAACGATAAAAAAGGAAAAATGGTGGATCAAGGTGAGAGGTAGCTTATTAAAAGTGATAGCGCCATTGATTTAGAACATTTATAACAGACATAATGAATGAGCAAACTGGAGTATGAGTGATATGATAATGTGTGCTAATTTTGAATCCTTAAAACAAAATATAATAGATTCTGTAGAAGAGCAGCAATTAAAGCTTGGGTATTTGAAGGAAACGGTGAGGCTGTATTATCCTTTGTCTTCTTTGAATCGTTTTTTACAGGTGGATGCTACGATAGAAGAAATGACCGATTTGTTACAACGGTTTAGCAGTTGGTGTACAGAGGAGCTTGGCGGTGTCGGTATCACCAATAAGGGAGAACGGTTTTGTATCGCTGTGCCACCGGCAGGTGCGGATTATGTGCATCAGCATATATGCGCGAATGGTTTTTTGAACGAATTAATAGAAACAGTGAGAATGCATGGCACGACATGGGAGGATCTCTTTCATGTTTTTCAAAAGCATTCAGACTCGGTGTGTGTGGAAGAGATGCATAATGGCGAGTTTCAGTATCTTGTGTATTTTCAAGATGGAATACCGGACGATTACAGATACTGTATTGCGGTGGAAGCAGATCACGTGACGTATCATCGTTATACACCGGCAGATTATGAAGATTTCGGATTTTAAGTAAATGGTAACGGGTTGTAGTGACGAATTTTGGAAACTAACATAAGATAGTAATAGAGTTGTGATTTTGTCAGATGAGGAGTGATAATATGCAAATGATTTTAATGACGGCAATAGGAGTAGGAGGCGCAACAATTATAGGTGCGATGATTGGATTTTTCTTTCACAATGTGTCACACCGGATAAATGATATTATATTAAGTTTTGCAGCAGGAATTATGCTTGCAGCTGCAGTGATTGGATTAATTTTGCCTTCGGTAGAATTGGTTGGAGCAAGCGGTCTGTGGTTACCGGTTATCGGAATTTTCTCAGGAGCAATTTTTTTAAATGCTATGGACAAAGCGACACCACATTTGCACAAACTGACAGGTGTCGATATCGAAACGCATGATAATAATCGCAACCTCGATAGTGCATTGTTGTTCATGCTTGCAGTTGCAATTCATAATCTGCCGGAAGGAATGGCAGCGGGAGTTGGTTTTGCAGGTGAAGATACAGGCGCAGCACTTACTGTTGCAGTTGGTATTGCGTTGCAAAATGTGCCGGAAGGTATTGTAACGGTTTCACCTCTCGTACTTGCAGGTGTAAAGCGAAGCAGAGCATTTGCACTTGCTGCGATAACCGGATTGATTGAAGTGGTCGGAACATTTATCGGATATTTTTTGGCTGCAGTTTCAACGAGTATTTTACCTTTTGCGTTAGCTTTTGCAGGAGGAACTATGTTATATATCATTAGTGATGAAATGATACCGGAAACGCACAGTCACGGATATGAAAGAACGGCAACGTATTCCTTGCTAATCGGATTCGTGGTGATGCTTATTATGGATACCATCTTATAAATCAACTTCCCTGATATGAAACGGGGAAGAAAAATCCTGCCACGTTATGTATTGGCATATATAAATTGCTTATAAAATGCATGCTACTCTACAGACAACGTATTTACTAAGCAGCTTCGTAAATGTTTTTGTACCGTACGGGTCGGGTGCAAATCGCCATCCATGGCTCATGCACCCTTATGCCGACGTCCTGTCGCCATATCCCTGATACGAATGAATCTGCTAACCAAATACGTTATCTTCCGAGTATGCAATACATTTCATAAGCATTTTATATGCTATTCAATGCATAACGTGGCAGGATTTTTTTGTTTCATATCCCGCCACACCCGAAGCCGTTGCAAATAGCATTTTCTTTGATAGTTGTCTTATAAATTCCAATAATAAAGAATAAAATTTCTAAACCTTTCTATACTATAAAGAGGACAAAATGTATGTAGAAGAAAGATTGTATTACAGCATATACATACAGCCCGTAATTAGGTATGGCAAGGAGGAAACGGATGGAAGAGAGTGTGTTATTACCTATTACCAATGAAAACGGATATTACGAGATACGATTAGAGAGCATTGGTGGTCTTGGTGCAAACTTGTGCGGAAAAATGTTAGGAGAACTTGGTGCAATGTACTTAAAATTAAATGCAGCCAGTTTTTCCAGCTATGGTTCTGAAAAAAGAGGTTCACCTGTGAAAGCATTTATTCGTTATAGTGCACCTAATAGAGAAATCGGAATTAATTCACCGGTAGAAAAACCACATATCTTAGGTTTGTTTCATGAAGCAATGATTGGGAAAAGTGCAGTGACTGCCGGTGTGGATGAGAATACACAGATTGTAATCAATACGACAGCCACGCCGGATGAGATGCGTGAAAAGATGAAACTATATGCAGGGACGATTCATTGTATTGATGCATTATCGATTGCGATGGAGGAAAAAAGTCGTATCAATATGGTCATGTTAGGAGCACTTGCAAAAGTATCCGGATTCATTCCTTTAGATGCAGTTGAATCAATTGTGAAGGATACAATTGGAAAAAAATACCCTGCAATGTTAGAGGGAAATCTTGCAGGTGTAAGAAGAGGGTATGAGGAACTTCTTAGTAAAACATTTGAACCGCTAAAAGATGATTCTGACTTTGAGTATGTACCATATGAGGATGTGAAGAGCGGATGGGGATATGAAAATGCACCAATCGGTGGTGTGAATCCGTGTTTTGGTTCTACGGTATCGAATGATTTGTCTGCATCTAGAGAAGGGTATATTCCTCTTTTCATTAAAGAACGCTGTATCAATTGCGGCTTATGTGACAGCACCTGTCCGGACATGGTGTTCCAGTTTGAAAAAGGAGAATATAAGGGTAAGGAAATGATGGTTAATCAGGGACTAGACTATCATCACTGCAAAGGATGTCTTCGTTGCGTGGAAGTATGTCCGGTAGCTGCGCTTGTACGAGGTGTTGAAAAAGAACATCCGGATCCGGCATTTTCTATGCGCAACAAAGACTTGTTACAAGAAGAGATAGAATACGAAGAGGTAGGACCGAATTCTTATGTGACGAGTGAGTCATATCTTACTGAGGAACGCGTGGAAGGAGGCCTGGTGTAATGAAAGAACAAAAAATGTTATTTGAAAGCGGGAATGAACTTGCCGCTTATGCAGCAAAACAGATTAACTATCATGTGATGGGATATTATCCGATTACACCATCAACACAGATTGCGGAATATCTGGATCAAATGAAAGCAGATGGAGAGCACGATATTTCTTTGATCGCAGCGGAAGGAGAGCACAGTGCAGCGGGAATCTGTTACGGTGCAACGACCGGAGGCGGAAGAGTATTTAACGCAACAAGTGCGAATGGGTTATTATATGCAATTGAACAGTTGCCGGTACAGTCGGGCACGAGAATGCCGATGGTGATGAATGTTGCTTGTCGTACGGTATCAGGTCCTCTTTCTATAAAGGGTGACCACAGTGATATCATGTATACGTTAAATACAGGTTGGCTGATTCTATTTGCCAATACTCCGCAAGAAGTCTATGACTTTAATATCTGTGCATTGCGGTGGGCAGAGAAAGTAAACCTTCCTGTGATTGTAGCATTTGACGGATTTTTTACGAGTCATCAAAAAAGAAACAGTCAGGTGTTTGTGGATGATAGTGTTGTTAAGGAATTTGTAGGAGAATATGAAGCAAAGTATTCTGCGCTTGATATGGAGCATCCGGTGTCGATTGGATCTTACATGAATGAACCGGATATTATTAATAATAAGTATCAGTTGCACCTTGCGATGAGGGAAGCACTGGATGAATTACCGATTATTTTTAAAGAATACGAGGAACTTTCAGGACGAACCTATGATATTGTACAGGGCTATCAGTATGAGGATGCAGAGATTTTGTTATTTGTATTAGGCTCCGCATATCATACTGCGAAGGTTACAGTTGATAAGATGCGTGCGAAGGGAAAAAAGGTTGGTGTGTTCACAACCAAATTGCTTCGTCCGTATCCGGCAAAGGCTTTATATGAAATATGTAAGCATGCAAAAACCATTGTGGTTGCTGATCGACAGGACAGCTATGGTGCGGGCGGTGGC
Organism: Lachnospiraceae bacterium; assembly: GCA_015057435.1. Lineage (GTDB taxonomy): Bacteria > Bacillota > Clostridia > Lachnospirales > Lachnospiraceae > CAG-590. The sequence goes on along the minus strand of SVEJ01000020.1, from coordinate 2,527 downwards.
AATCTATCCATCGAGTTGAAGGCAATGTTGCAGGAATATCAGCTTGCTATCAAAGTCATTAGCCGTGTATATGGACTTGGTGGAAAAGATTTCTATGAAGAGGATGCAAAAGCGTTACTTGAATTAGGATACGAAAAAGATGCGATAGCATTTGACTATCTTGGCACGTATACCGGAGAACAGGATTACAGTGTAACACCGCTATTTGCGCCACTTAGAGAGAAGGAGACTGCAATCGAATGTAAGACGTTGAATGAATCAACAGCGATGCCAAAACGTCTTGCTCCGGGACATGGTGCGTGTCCCGGTTGCGGAATTCCTGTTAATGTGAATATGTTGATGCGAGGTATCAAAGGAAATGTAGTGATTTTATTCCAGACCGGTTGTGGTATGGTTGTGACTACGGCTTACCCAAAGACCGCATTTAAGGTGCCTTATGTGCATAACCTATTCCAAAATGGTGCTGCCACATTATCGGGTTTGGTGGAAATGTTCAAACAAAAACAGAAACGTGGAGAGTATCCGGAAGGAGATATTACCTTTGTAATGGTGAGTGGAGATGGCGGAATGGATATCGGTATGGGTTCTGCCCTCGGAACTGCTATTCGTGGTGCTAATCTGATTATTTTTGAATACGATAATGGTGGATATATGAACACCGGTTATCAGCTTTCTTATTCCACACCGATGGGTGCTAAGAGTTCCACATCCCATGTAGGAAATATGCAGTACGGTAAGACATTTTTTCACAAGGATTCTCCAATGCTGATGGCAGCCACCAATATGCCTTATGTGGCAACGGTAGCAGAGTCCAATCCATTGGACTTCATGAAAAAAGCAGCAAAGGCACAAAAATATGCCAATGAGTATGGAACAGCTTATGTAAAAGCAATTTCGGCCTGCCCACTCAATTGGAGTGATCCGCCAAACAATGAACGAAGCGTTATTGCGGCTGCAGTGGATAGCTGTTATTTCCCATTGTTTGAAATTGAACAGGGGATTACGAGCTTAAGCTATGATCCGGAGAATTCTAAGAAGAAAATACCGGTTTCTGATTGGCTTGTCATGATGGGAAGAACCAAGCATCTGGGAAAAGAGGAGTATCGTAGCGTTGTGGAGAGTATTCAGGCAGAAGTGGATCGAAGATGGGAGCGCTTGAAGGCGAGAGCGGAGCATCCGCTGTTGTAGAGTTGGAGATTGCAAAAATAAGCGATACATTAAGAGAATTATAAAAATAAACAAACCAACGCAAGCACGTTTCCGCTGCTCGCAATGCGTAGCGGTACTAAATTCGATGAAATATCTCATTAAGTACCGACGGATTGCGAACGCACCTGCTTGTTGGTAGTTGTTTATCTTTATAATTCAATGTAGCTTATTAATTATTTTTGCAATTCTCCTACACAATGATACGTATATTGAAATGTTTAGAACAAGATTAAAATATAAGGAGCGTGTTAAAATGCAGTATGTATGTGATGTGTGTGGATGGATCTATGATGAAGAAGTAGGATATGAGGAGCAGGGAATTGCACCAGGAACGAAATGGGAAGATGTTCCGGAGGATTTCCTTTGCCCGCTTTGTATGGTGGGAAAAGACCAGTTTAGTGAAGTGGGATAAGGGTTTTGTGTTTGATAAAAATAATTATGTAAACATGTTATGTAAATAATTTATGTAAATTGTTTATGTCAAATAATTATGTAAATAGGTTATGTAAATAAGATATATGAATGATTCATATATCCAGTATATTAATTAAAAGAGAATTTTCTATAATAGCATAGAAAGTTCTCTTTTTTTCTTCGTTTTGTCACAAATGTGTGTTTTTGAGTGTTATGATTAGTGTAAGGACATGACACGTGTATGTAATTATGAAACAAGAGAGACAGGAGGTGGCTGCGTGGACAAGAAAAACAAAGAGCTTCGTTTTATAGAACAGTGTTATACACTCTATGAACATAAGATGTATTACATTGCATATTCCATATTGCATGATGTGGGGATGTCAGAGGATGCGGTACAGGAAGCATTTATACGTCTCATGCAAAGTGGGAAAATTTTTGAAGATGCTTCGTCAGAGGATTGTCAAAGGTATCTATATACGATTATAAAAAATGTTTCTCTCAATAGTTACCGAAGAAACAAGAGAGATACTGAGTGGATGTATTTAGCAGATGAAGACACCATCCAGCAAGCATGTTCCGATACTGACGAAGAGATTTGTGGTATAGACATGGAGACAATGATAAATGAACTTCCTGAAAAATACGCTAAGGTTGTACATTTACTTGTTGTTGAGAATTTATCGGTTCGGGAAGTAGCAATTCGATTAGGGATTAGTGAACCGAATGTTCGGAAGCGGTTTGAACGGGCGAAAAAGATGATGAAGAAAAGGAGTGAGCAGAATGAAGAAGGAAGATTTATGTATCGAATCATTCATTCCTGAGTTTGAAGAATTTGTTTCAAATGAAGAAAAACATGAGTTTTCAAAAAGCTATAAGGATAAGAAAAAGAATATGTTAAAGG
>SVEJ01000019.1 GCA_015057435.1 Lachnospiraceae bacterium | reverse complement strand
GGAAAAAAGCAGCACCAACCGGACTTAGCGGCGGCACGATGAAGATTCATGGAACGACAGCAGACATGGAGTATGCAACAAGTACAGGAGCAGACGCAGTATGGAAACCATGTACAGCAGGAACAACAACTGTTCTATCAGCAGGAACATGGTATGTAAGATATAAGAGAACAAAAGAATTGCAGCCAAGTGATGCAGTGAAAGTAACGGTTATCTCGGTAGAGCAGGCGGTAAATAATTATATAACAACTAACAAGATACCGGCAGAAGTAGCAGCAATCACAGATGCAGCCATTCTTAATACGAATAAAGATACAGATATAGTTGGTTCAACATTTGCAACACTGCAGGCAAGGGCAGACAAGACAAAGACGAAGCAGATACGCCTTAAGTGGAAGAAGGTAGAAGGTGCAGATGGATATATCATCTATGGAGCAAAGTGTAACAAAGGAAAGAAGAAATATAGCTACAAGCTAATCAAGACGATAGATAAACAAAAGACTACGAGTTTTACACACAAGAAGCTTAGCAAAGGAACGTATTATAAGTATATCGTCCGTGCGTATAAGGAGATAGAAGGAACGAAGGTTAGCATTGCAGCATCCAAGACGATCCACGCAGCGACCAAGGGAGGCTCCGTCGGAAATGCCAAGTCTGTCACGTTCAAGACGAGCAGCAAGCTGAAAAAGAAGAAAGGCGTATATACGTTAAAGATAAAGAAGGGCAAGACGTATAAGCTAAAAGCATCAGAGAAAAGAGAAGGCAAAAAGATAAAGAAACACAGAGCGATAGCATATGAAACAAGCAATACAGCAATCGCGACTGTATCGAAAAAAGGTGTAATAAAAGGCAAGAAAAAAGGAACTTGTTATATCTATGCATATGCACAAAACGGAAAGTTTGTAAGACTAACTGTTAAGGTAGAGTAAAGGAGGGCACCTATGAAAATGAAGGGAAGAAGATTATGGAAAAGGATAATAGCGATACTATTGGTGCTTAGTATTGTGTTGGCAGATTCGAATATCTGGTCGATTACAGCGATTGCAACCAATACGCAGGGAACAGTAGATGATGAAGGTAAAACAACAGATGATGGGGATGAAATAACAGATGAAAATGTGACTGTCCCATATCAATTGGGTTGTGTGGTTTCTACTGTAAATGGGAATGCGAATGTTTCGGATGTAACATTTGTAATTAAGGATTCTACAAGTACAATTGTGAATCCTACAAATAATGTGTATTCTTTAGTAGTAGGAAAAAAATATACATATGAGATAACTAGTAGCAAACTTAAGGAAAAGCTTACAGGAGAGATTGATGCAGTTGCGTTAGATGAAAATGAGTCTATAAAGATACACAATGTGATAGTTCCGCATGACAAATTGATAATAGAGATGCAACCTGTGGTATGCGATAGAGGGTCAACGATAGATCTTTTGGAAAATGATTGGAATCTTGGATGGAAATGGACGATAGAGGATAATACGATTGTATCTATAGATGGGGATGGTAAACTAAAAGGTCTGAAAGTTGGAAGTACTAAGATTACGAAAACACATAAAACAATACCAGAAATCACAGCATCTACAACGGTTACAGTTCAGCCGTTACAGGTAAACTGTAAGTTGGACTTTGTAGTACAGACAAAAAATGGAAAAGTTAGTGTGGGTGAAAGCTATCAGACATGTGAACTTAAAAAAGACAACGAAGTGATAAATCCAACAGATGGTGTTTATTCTTTAATCGAAGGCGAAACATATACATATAGTTTGTATAATAAATATGGAGTAGAATCTGGTGAAACAGGTTCATTTGTAGCGCCAAATAAAACTAATAGAGATACCGAAACGGTAAAAATCACATTAGATATCGCTAAGCCTGTTGTTAAAGTTGGCGATATGAGAATGGATGATGAACTAAAGCTAAAAGTGGGTAGTAAGATAAAAATTTCTGTTGATGGAAGCAAGGTATTTGATATTGACAATTGGTGTTATAAAATAACATATAAACAAAAAAATGAAGAAACACAACAAATGGAAACGGTTACAGATGAACTTAAATTAAGTGAAAGTAAGGATAATTTTGTATGTGAATCCAATGTTACAATACAGACGGTATATTGTAATCAAGTAATGGACACATATGAGATAAAAACAGTTGACAACTATATTGTTAAGGCAATGTATGGTACTACGGAAATAAAGGGCTTAACTTTAACTTTTAAAGAGAATGGTGAACCAGTAAATGAAACGGATATTGAACCAAATGTAACCTATCATTTAACTTATTCAGGGAATGGTGTACGCGGTGAATCGCCGGAATTTTCATTTGATGGAACAAGTGCAGAAGTGATAATAGATTTATCTTCAACAGATGATATAGAAGATGACGAGATGGCAGGTGATTTCATACGCCCAACATTATCATTCAAGGACGAAGGTGTTACAGAATTAAAAGATTTTTGCGGTGGTTCAATTGATTTAACCGAAGTATTAAATATTAGCGAATATTGTAGTGTCATAGGTTGGACATGGAAATGTGTCAGTGAAGATGGTAAGTCCTTGGAAATCGATAAGAAAGATAACATTCTTAAACTTGGTGAACAGCCGGGCACATATTACCTTACTTATGAGTCAGGGGATATTACAAGCTACAATCGTATTAAGGTTGTTGTTCAAAAAACAGAACTTGTAGTGAATTGGGATGACTTTGCAGGTGATAGCAAATACTATGATGGAACGAAGAAATTTCAAATAGAGATGAATATCGCAGATACGGTAGCTGTGGATGTTTATGAAGAAGAGAAGAGTGCATATTCATTCCCTGAAAAGGATACGTTGGTTATTAAAGGAACAATTGTTGGGGAAGACGATACACTAGATGGTAGCAATGTGGGCAATTACAGAATATTGAATATTGAGGATGTATCAGTAAAAAATGAAGAAGACAGCTCTGTCGATAAACGTTATGACTTGAGCAAAATAGCAACAGGAGAAGTTGATATCGGGGTAATAAGCGAAGAAAAACCAATAGGGAAATATGAGATTAAGCAGCTTGAAGTTAACGTGACGTTGTCGTATGAACAGGGATTTATTTTAAATTATCGAGTTAATACAATCAATTATGAGAAGAATAAGCTGAACATCAAACTAAAAAATAATGAGATGCAAGATTTAAATCTAGGCAATATAGACGACATCCAAACCTTTCTCTACACTAAGATGCAACCGGAAGGAAGTACGAATACCGTGTATATTGGTGAAGATATTAAGAAGGTTTCTTTCCCGGGTGTGGGCTACAATGCATCAACGAAAAAAGCTTTTATTTATGATGGAGCAGATGCTGATACATCTAATGCTATTATCTATTTTTCGGATGGTGAATATGCTGATCACGATAATAACAAAAGTCAAGAGGTTTGGTTTGATTTTTCATACACGAGTGAAGATATTCAGAATATTCCAACAACCGCATTCTCTCTATCGCAGGATGTTGATGGAAATGGAGATTTTGAAGCGAATGAATTAGTAAGTGGATCTTGGTGTAATGGAGAGGCTATTACGGGTAAAGTGTTAGCCCCTTATCAAGCGGACGATGAAGGAGAAGGTTATAATGCAGTTCGATTTGCTGATGTTGGAAGTAGTATACCGGATAATATGCAAGAAGCCGTAGGACGTGCCGGAAGAACCACGGAATTGAATCCAAACGGAAACGGAGTTCATTACTATGCGATTGTATTTGCAAGATATTCTGAAGTTGAAGGAGATTATCCGGGACAAATAAGTGATAGATGGGATTATGAAACGGGTGTTGCACTTATCAGAGTAATACCAGAAGATAAGGTAGAAGATGGTGAATACCCAACGACAGTAGAGAATTTCCCATATCCTATTATTAACTTGTATTATGACAATTCGCGTGCAATACTATCATTTGAAGATGCTGAACTTAATAGAGATGAAAATACGGTGAAGTATACAAACAAGGCCAAAGGAAACATTGTTGTTGATGTTACTAACACCGGATTCCCAATAGCTTCAGTAAAATATAAATTTGTTAATATATCAGATGTACGTTCGTGGGAAGATAATGGCGAGTATTCGTGGATTAATCAAGTTAGATACAAAGCAGACTCTGTCGAATGGAGTCCGACAACACCAGACATGAAAAAAGGTGATGACTATGTAATTCCTTGTCCGGAAGAAAATGATGGCGATTACGTAATATTTGTGGAAGCTCAGACTGAGGGTGCGCTTACATCACTAGCGATATCCAACGCCTTTGTGGTAGACAACAAACCACCGATTGTTTTTGCTGATTTCCAGGATAAGGAAGGTAAGAACTACAAGGAGGATATTCTTGCAAACAAGAAACCTTATGTAAAGAGTAAGCAACTTACGACTACATTCCAGATTCAAGATACGAGTTTGGTAAGCTGTACGGTTTCAGTAACGATAGAAGATTCGCATGGTAATGTTGCATCGTTAGATGATTTGGCAAAGGAAATCCAAGAAGGTATTATGTCGAATCAAGATCATACTTTCCAAAAGACATTAACAGATCCTGGTATTTACACAATTAAAATTAATGCAACAGATACGGCTAACAATGAGGCAATAAGCGAATTAGATGCAGAAGCAACAGACTTTAGCAAGGTCGCAAAAGGTGTAACATATCAGTTCATATTAGATGGCGATGTTCCTAAAGCGGGTGTGAAAGTATTCGGAACGTTGGCAACTTTGTCGGATAAAGATAAGCGGACAGGAGATATTTCTGTTATTGAGAAAACTAGTGATTCAATCAGAGAGTTCTACAACAAGATTGTGAATGCGGTTAACGAAGGTATCTATGGAAAAGATGTAACAAAGTATACGCTTACTGCATGGGATGATATTTCCGGTTGTAAGCAGGCAAGTTACTATGTTACGTCAGAAGAACTAACAGAAGCTGATTTAAAAGCATTGGATGATAAATCGTGGATAGACTACGAAACGATTAATAAAAAGGGCGAAATAGAATTTACATATAGCTTAGTGGTAAACAAATCACAATCCATCTATCAGCGAGTAGAAGATAAAGCGGGTAATGTGTCTTATTCCGGAATGCAGGGATTAATCACAGATATTGTAGCACCGAAGGTTGCAATAGAGCCAACAATTGAGAAAAACGAAAATGGATTCTACAATCAGACGGTTCCGTTTGAAGTGGTAGTAAAAGATGAAGTATTAGAAGGCGCGCAGGCAAGTTCAGGACTACAATATGTGTCGTGTAGAATTGAAGCTGATGGCGAGGTAGAGATAATAGAGTCTTATATATACGACAACAGAGACAAGGAGCCGGGAAAAGTTAAAAAGGAACACAAGATTCCTGGTAAGATTAATGCAAAGACATTTAATAATAATGAAGTAAAGGTATCCGTTACCGCAATTGATAATGCCGGCAATAAGACCCCAATAAAAGAGGCAGAAAAAGTATTCAAGATTGATACAACCAAACCGGTTATCAAGGTTGATTTCGATGATGCAGAAGGGGCAGAGTATTATAACCACACAAGAACAGCAACTGTTACAATTACAGAGCGAAATCTTGATACAAAGAATGACGTTCAGATTGTGACAAAGTCTAAGCATGGAAGTAAGCCGGAGATTAGTGGGTGGACATCTAAAGAAAATACGGAAAATCCGGATGCAACAACACACACATGTAAGTTGACATTTGCTGCGGATGATGATTATGAATTCTATGTAGACTGTGTGGATAAGGCAGGGAATGATGCGATAGGTGAGAACGGAAAAGATATTGATCCAAAGGATGCACATGTATTTACAGTCGATAAGACAATTCCAACCATTTCTGTTAGCTACAGTGGTGGACAGGTTGAAGAAAATGGATACTATAACAGTGCAGTAACAGCAACGATTACGATTGCCGAGCATAACTTTGATGCAAGCAAAGCAGACGTTACAATAAATGGTCCTGCCGGAACAAGAATCGGGTCATCTAGCTTTAGCGACAATGGTGATGTGCATACTGCAAGTGTTGTATTTAACCAGGATGGTGCATATAGCTTGGATGTTGCGGTAACAGACGAGGCAGGTAATGAAGCACAATCCTACAGTGGCAATACATTTAATGTAGACTTGAAAGAGCCGGAGATCGTAATTAGCAATGTGAAGGATAAGTCGGCAAATAAAGATGAAGTAAAACCGATTATTACTTGTACGGATGAGAATTACGATAAGGATAAAGTAACGATTACAGTAACAGGTGCAAATAGCGGAAAGATCGACTTAAGTAAGCTTAACATGGAAAAGAAAGCTATTGCGAATGGTGAAGAATTCTATCTAACCTTCCCAAAGGAAGAAGTGATGGATGACATCTATACATTAACAGCAAAGCTGTATGACAAAGCTAACAATGAAAAAGAGGAAAGCATACAGTTTTCTGTTAACAGATACGGTTCTGTATATACGCTAGGAACAGAAACCGGCGAATGGCTTACAAGTGGTGTATGTTCTTACATTCAGGAAGGAAAACCGGTTGTAATTATTGAGACGAATGTAGATGAAGTTGTAGAGCGCAACATTTCTTATACGGCAGGTTCAATTAGTGCAGAAACCGTGGCGGTTAATGAGTACACAGAGTGTAGTAGTGAAGAAAAGGCGAATGGTGCATACTTCCAGTCTAAGAAGGTTAGCTCAGGAAATGATTGGTATCAGTACCAGTACACAATCCATGAGGATAACTTTACCAAGGAAGGTCACTACAGCATTCAGATCGATTCAAAGGATAAAGCGGGCAACCATGCAAGTAATGTAAGTAACAAACATAGTGACAGCAACTTGGAAATTCTTTTTGCTGTTGACCAGACAGCACCGAGTGCAGTAGTTTCCGGTACGGAGAATGGTGGTATTTATCAGGAAGAAAAACGAGTTGTTATGTTAGATGTTCAGGATAATCTTGCATTATGCGATGTAACGGTATACTTGAACGGTGATACTTATGCAACGTATGATTCCAAGGCACTATCTGAACTTTCAGACGGCTTGATTCCGGTAGAGGTTAAGGAATCATTTACAACACAGACGATTCAGCTTAAGGCAACGGATATGGCAGGCAATGTGTTAGGTGAGAATGTAAACGGAACGTATGACAAGACATTTGAAGATTTCAACTTAATTGTAACGCAAAATATTGTTATACAGATGTTGTACAAATATTGGCTATATATTGTGATTGGAGCAGGTGCTCTACTCGCTGTGATTTTGTTAGTCGTATTCAAGAGAAAGAAACAGTAGAGATAAGGAGATAAAGAGATGGATAAAATCATAGAGATTTTGTTTTCCAATACAGCGATTTGTTTTTACGAAGGAGTGATTCTAGGGTTTGTCGTTCGTCGATTTATCAAACTTAGAAAACAAAAGAAATATGTTGCAGAAATGAATGCACAGCAAAAAGACAAAGCGCGTGAAGATCAGCTTGATCAATTATTAAAGAACAGGCTTTATCAGGGTGATCCTGATAAAGCCTTACAGAACAATATTGCTTATGATGTTACTTTCCATGAGGAACAAAGAGTAAATGACAAGGAATCAGAAGGTGTGGCATTGCAAGTAATAGAGAAAGGAAAACTCGCCACAAGAAAATATGTTATTTTCGTGCCGGATTTTATTACGATTGGTCAAGGTGTTGAGAATGGACTTGTGTTGAATGATTTGAAGGTTGCGAAGCAGCAGTGTCGAATCGTTCGTAAGAAAAAGGACTTGTATATTCAGACATTAGAGGAAACGCATCCGGTTATTCTGCGAAGAAAACGTAATGCGATGCAGCTGACAAAGGATGCAGTACAGTTAATGGATAATGATTACATTGAGTTAGGCGAAACCGTGTTGAATGTACATTTTATGTGAGAAGGAGATAGGTTATGGTAACAATTTTATCCGTATTTACAAGTACATCATTCAAAGAAATTCGATTACCAAACTTAGTAAATACAGACTTTTCTTTCAAGTTATATAAAGATATTTTCAATCTGTCAAAGGATATGGAGATATTGTTAGAAAATATTGATGGAGTATGGCGTTTTGCAGAAAACAAACTATATTCTGTCATGAAAGGAAATGAGAGATTTGAGAATAAGCCTGTAAAAGATCAAGACATTTTTCATGTTGTTACGAAGGAATCTGAAAATGTAACAATCATTGTAAGAGAAGTGAAATATTCTATTTCAGTTTTTAACAAGTATGCAATAGATGGTGTAGATGAAATTACAATTGGAAAAAATGAAGACAGAGATATCTGTTATGATTATCAGGGATTGGTGTCAAGATCGCATGCTAAGATTATTAAGAATCCGGCAGGAGGCTGGATTATTGAAAATAAGAGTGTGAATGGTATCTATGTCAATTCTACATTAGTTACAGAGACAGCACCTCTAAAGTTTGGTGATTTGATTAGCTTTATGGGTCTTCATATTATGATGCTTGGTAATTGCATTGCAATTGACCAGGCAAACTATGAGATGAAGATTAATGAGCATAAGCTTCGACCAATCAGCGTTAGGGATATTACAACAGAATTCAAGCCGGATCCTGAGAAAAAGAAATTGGGAATGAAGCTCTTGCGTCGTGCCCCAAGAAATATTGAAAAGATTGATACAGAGAAGGTAGAGATTGAGAATCCACCTGATTTGGGAAAAATGAAAAAACAACCACTTATTATGACAATCGGCCCATCTTTTACGATGATGATTCCGATGTTAATGGGTAGTTTGCTCATGGTATATGCTAGTAAGGCAAGTGGCGGAGGCGGAGGCATCTATATGTATTCCGGTCTGATTATGTCTGTTTCTTCGGCATTTATTGGTGTCTTATGGGCAGTTTTAGGTATTGTATTCCAGAAAAAAGAGGAAAAGGAAGATAAGCTGCATCGTTTTGAAGCGTATAGCAATTATCTTATGAAACGTACGCAGATTGTTAAGGATAAGTATGAGAATAATATCCGTTCTATGAATATTATGTATCAAAGTGCTGAAACGTGTGCAGGATATGATGAAAACAATCTTGTGTTATGGAACAGAAACTTCCGTCATAATGACTTTTTGTATTATCGACTCGGACTAGGAGATATTCCGTTTCAGGCACCGATCGAAGTGGCAAAGGAAAAGTTCACCTTGCATGAAGACAGTCTTGCAGAAAAACCAAGATTTATCAAAGAAAACTATAGTACGCTATTCGGTGTACCGGTTGGAGTGGATTTATTAAAACACAAGTTAGTTGGTATGATTGGAGGACAAAATCTTGTTGGCGCAGTTGAAGCAGTTAAGATATTAGCAACACAAATTGCTGCTAACAACAGTTATACCGATGTAAAGATGGTATTCATATATGATGGCTCAGATGCAGCCAATCTTGGAAAGTGGGATTATATAAAGTGGTTTCCACACGTATGGTCAGAAGACAAGAAACTAAGATATATCGCATCGGATAAGCAACAGGCTGGAGATGTCTTTTATAGTTTGGCAAAAGTGTTCCGTCAAAGAGAAGAAATGGGTACAGCTAAGAAGCATGAAATCATGCAAAAGCCTTATTTTATAATGTTCTTGATGAACCCTGAAATGATGGAAGGAGAGCTGATATCGAAGTATGTTTTTGATACGGGTATGAACTATGGATTGTCGACAGTTATCGTGTCGGATTCTTATACCGGTCTTCCGAATGAATGTGAATATATCATACAAAATGATAAGGATTTTCAAGGTGTATACGATGTCAAGGATAGTCAGGATGAACGCTTGAAGGTAACATTTGATACCGTATCAGATTCGAAGGTAAATACCTTTGCAAAGAGATTAGCGAATATCTATGTTAAGGAAACGGAATCAGGCGGAGATATCCCATCATCTATTACATTTTTTGAAATGTATGGAGCCAATAAATTATCCGATCTAAATGTTTTGGATAGATGGAGAAAAAATCGTACATATGACAATATTAAGGGTATGACCGGAGCAAAAGCCGGTGGTGCACCAAGTTATCTGGATGTTCATGAAAAATATCATGGTCCGCATGGTTTGGTGGCTGGTACAACAGGTTCCGGTAAGAGTGAGACATTACAGACATATATGTTATCCTTAGCGGTTAACTATAGCCCGGATGATATTGGATTCTTCATCATCGACTACAAGGGTGGTGGTATGGCAAACTTGTTTAACGGACTTCCGCATTTGATCGGACAGATTTCCAACTTATCTGGTAACCAGGTACATCGTGCTATGGTTTCTATTAAGAGTGAAAACCGCAGAAGACAGCGAATCTTTACCGAAAATGGAGTCAATAATATTAACTTGTATACCAAGTTGTATAAGAATAACGAAGTAACGGTTCCGGTTCCGCATCTGTTCATTATCATCGATGAGTTTGCGGAGTTGAAGAGAGAAGAACCGGATTTCATGAAGGAACTTGTCAGTGTTGCACAGGTTGGTCGAAGCCTTGGCGTACACTTAATTCTTGCAACACAGAAGCCAAGTGGTACGGTAGATGATAATATCTGGAGTAACTCGAAGTTCCGTCTATGTCTTCGTGTGCAGGATAAACAAGATAGTAATGATATGTTGCATAAGCCTGACGCAGCTTATATTACACAGGCGGGACGTGCCTACTTGCAGGTTGGTAACGATGAGATATTCGAGTTGTTCCAGTCCGGATTTAGTGGTGCGACATATACAGAGGATGATGGCGACAGCAAGACAGATATTGCGAAGTTAGTTACTTTGAATGGTAAGGTTGATATGACCGGTAACTATGCAAAGTCATCTCAGAAGGAAAAAGCACAGCTTGAGTGGCTTACTGTGTTAGAAAGCAAGATGAATGAGTCTTTGGCGTTAGAGCAGACAACGTTAGAAGAGTGTATGCGCGTGAAATCAAAGCAACAGGCTGTCATTGATAATATCTATGCGTTCTTAGAAAGAGATTTGATTGAGTATCCGATTAGTGCATTTAATACAGCACGACTAGAGGATTATATGGATCTTTATAGTGCATGTGAGGGTACAGAAAATGTTGTTGCAACAATGCTTACTCGCGCGGAGCAGAACAACATTAAGTTACCACAGGCAAAAGATAAAACACAGCTTGATGCTGTGAAGGAATACTTGGGAATCATAGCGAAAGAAAATGGATATACACATGAATTACAGCTTTGGATGCCTGTATTACCGACACACATGTACCTAAATGAGTTTGAAGAGTACAATAACACATGTTACAAGAATGGTCAGTGGCCGGTTCCTGAACAAGAATGGAATATTGAAATTGTATTAGGACTATATGATGACCCACAAAACCAGGCACAAATGCCGGTTAAAGTTAACTTCTCAGAGGGTGGACATCATGCAGTATGTGGTATGGTTGTCAGTGGACGTAGTACATCTTTGCAGACAATTACATATGCATTGATTAATAAATATACACCATCGTATATCAATATCTATGCAATTGATTTCAGTAGTAAGATGATGACAGCATTTGAGAATGCGCCACATATGGGTGGTGTAATGTATGAAGGTGATTATGAGAGAATTTCAAAGTTCTTCAATATGATACACACCATCTTAGATGAGCGTAAGAAGTTGTTCCGTGGTGGTAACTATAGTCAGTATGTTCAGGTAAATGGTGTTACACTTCCTATGATTTTGATTATCATTGATAATGTGTCAGCATTTATTGAGAAGACAGAAGAAGCATATGTGGATGACTTGGTTATGCTTTCTAAGGAAGGTGTAAGTCATGGTATCTATATGTTGCTCTCAGGTGCAACAATAGGTGCTGCTGATATTCCGTCTCGTGCAGCTGAGAATATTAAGACTTTCCTTACTACAGAGATGGCAGACAAGTATGCGTACGGTGACATTTTGCATACGATTGCATTTGATGTCGTACCGGAAGCTAACATCAAGGGTAGAGGTTTGGCGTATTATGGAAACAGAATTCTCGAGTATCAGACGGCACTTGCATGTGAGGCAGAGGATGATTATCAGAGAATCAAAAAGATTGATGATCTTTGTCAGGATATGCGTAAGAACTGGACGAAGAAGAAAGCACGTCCGATTCCGGAAATTCCGGAAAAACCGGTTTGGTCAGAATTTAGCGAATTGGAAGATTACGAGAAGGCATTGGAGGACAAGAGATACTTGCCTGTTGGATACAATGCAGAAAATGCTTCTATCTTCAGCGTGGATCTTAGTGAAACGTACTGTTATCTTATTACCGGTTTGCCACGTTCAGGTAAGAAGAATTACATGAAGGTAATGGTACAGTCGGCGTTACGTCGTAACAGCCAGATACATGTATTCGATAGTGAAGCAAGACCGCTTAAGATGTTTGCAGATACGGAAGGTATTACATATGCAACGGAGGAAATGGAAGTATACAACAGTTTTACAAGTGTTATTCCGGAGTTCAAAAAGCGTAGCGAAATCAGAGCGCAGATGCGAGATGATGATGCAGAAGATATTGACATCTTCAACCGTATGTGTGAAGAAGAAGCAATCTATTTCTTCATTTCTGATTTTGAGTGGTTCGTAAATCTGATATACAATGCAGAAGTGAATATGCATGGTTTCCTTGAAAATATTATGGAAAAGGGAAGCTTATTGAATATTTACTTTGTAACAGCAATCAGTTTGGAAAATATTCCAATGATTGATTATCAAAAGATTAGTGAATTATTCATTAATTACAAGACAGGTATTCACTTTGGTGGTAATGTTGGAGATAATCGCATCTTTAACTTTGATGCAGTACCATACAAAGATCAGACAGTATTATATAAAGCAGGCGTAGGTATGGTTTCTAACCGATTAAATGGTACCGTACAACAGGTGATTGTTCCGCTTGCTAGGAGGTAGCGAGAATGATTTCGATGCTTATTTATAGTTGTAAGCAGAACGAAATTGAATTATTGAAAGAGATATCAAGGGATATTATGGCGTTTCGAACAGAGGAACGCTTAGAGATTATGACATTTGATAACTATGCAGATATTGATATGAAAGCAATAGAGAATGTAGATCTCGCTTATGTTGATATTACAGATGAACATGGTTTGCAGGTCGCAAAAGACCTGCGGGCTGGGTTTTCTGATGTGGAAATCTTGATTATATCTGACCCTACGATATCACCTATGGTGTATCTGACACCGACTGTCAGAGCGGCATCTTTGTTGTTAAAACCATTAAACACTTCAATGATAGAAACAAGTGTTAAAGAGTTATTTGATTCCTTGCAGCTTGCAAGTATCAATGAAGAGGAATATTTTTCTTTTGATGATGAAAAAGAGAGAAGGAAAATCCCGTATTCCAACATTGCTTATTTTGAAGCAAGGAATCGAAGAGTTTATATTCGGGTTCAAAACAAGGAGTATGGAATCTATGCAACACTAGATACGCTAGAAGGAGAATTGCCGGATTGTTTCAAACGATGTCACAGAAGCTATATTATTAACACATCCTATATCAATAAGGTATGGTATTCGCAGAACATGATTTTATTATCTAATGATGAGGAAATACCATTATCGAGAAGTTATAAAACAGTGATAAAGGAGGTTTTAAAAGTTGAAAACTAATGTGAATAAGGTTTATATATTAACACCACAGGAATTAACCGTGATAGCGGCTGCACGTAATATTCAAGGGATGCTTGGTATGCAAAACAGCGAGCATGTTGTTGATCAGAGTGCAGTGTGCTATGCGTTGAATCATCTGTATCAAAAGGAGTTTATCTATAATACGGATGGCGAAGGTTTCGTGTTAGAAGACGGATTGCGAGAATTAATCAAGTCAATCGAAGAGGCGAAATCTGTTGTGATGTTGCGACAGTTTTTTGACGATTCCGGTGTGAAGGTTGTCTATATTGGAGACAGGCTTGTTGTTACCGAACAAAAGAATCAGGACCCGTCAACCGTGCGCCTGTATGAAATACCGGTAGAGGAGTTAGAAGCGTTCCTCCTTGAAGAGGAGTTGGGTGAGCAAGAAACAAACCGCATCATACTAGATGAAGAGCAACTATTACAAGAGGGCATGAAAGAAAAGAAGATTTTGTCAGATGAGACGATAGAAGATATGGGTAACATTTTAACTGTGGTTGAAAAAATGACACCGAAGAAGAATAAGGTCAGATGTCGAATGATTGCAAAGAAGGATAAAAAATGGATTCGCTATACACAGGAAAAGCAAGAACTTGAACACCTACAGGAAGAAGAATTCTACCAGTACATGCTTGATATGGTAAAGGAGGATTTAGATGATATTAGTTGACGTATATATTCCATCTATGGATGAAACTTTAGATTTTCGTATTGATGAGACTGCCAAGGTTGTAAATGTCGTACAGGAAATTAGCGAAATGATGTGTAAGAAGTATAAGACAGACTTAAACCGCAAACCGGAGGAGTTTTTCTTATGTTCGGCAGAACAGGGAATTATATTAAATGGTGACTCTACGCTAGAGGACAACGGAATCATTAATGGATGTAGATTGTTTATGGTGTAGGAGACGAAGACGTGAAGGGGAAATCGTTAGAATTTCCCCTTCACGCTTTTGTTATTTGTAATTAGAATATATATGAGACATAAGTTTAATTTTCACCATCATAGAAAAAACAGATTTGTTTGGTTGTGCGGTTAATTGCATATCCATAGGATGAATTGTTTGATTTTAAATAGATATCACAGTTGGGGAGCCCAATATAATCCCTAAAGGTATAAGTATCTATTCCGGTGTCTGTTTGAATTGCAAAAGGGTCCATGTTTTTGCAATCTAGAGGAGTTACTTCATCCCTATATTTTGTTTCGATGTCAGATATATAATCATCAGAGGCTGTAAAACTTAAAAACATTCGACTACTTGCAATCCAAATTCCTCGTTTAGAATAGAAAGATACGTTGGTGACATCTGTTGGTAAATCTTCAGGAAAGAATCCTAGATTCCCTGCGTCTTCTTTATACAGAGTTAACTCGCTGTTGTACTTATCGATAGAAGTTACAGTAGCTACCTTGTCCATGAAATTAGCGGTTATTGCCCATATGGAAATTAAGATTAATATATTAATAAGAGCATAACTATGGTTGTAGAGAACTTGATCCTTGCCTAATTGCAAATTCTTTTTTATAGTTCTGTGTCTTGTATTATAATTTATGATATAAAAAATAATAGAGCCAAACATCCAATAACTGCAGTAGGGAAATAAGGAATCTGATTTTGGATGAAGGAAGGATGATTTGGTTTTGTAGTTTAAAGTCGACATTGCTGTAGACTTTATACTGTGAGTATGGTAAACTGATACTGCTTGTTAATTGGAAAATTAAGGCTAAAGAGGAAGAAATTATGGAAACGTGCTTAAAAATTAATATACAAGAAATAAATAAAGTAAAAAGTGAATTTTCGATAGAAGCGGCTGAATTAACAAGACTTACGAATAAGGTCGAAGATATAAGAAAAGATTTGGCATTAAAGGAAAGAAATAAGACTGTTCGTAAAAATTTAGTAAGCCGAGTAGAGGATTTGAATGAAGAGATAACTAGTTTGAAGGAACTTTCGACTTCATTAGCAGATGCTGCTAAATTGTATAAAGCGACAGAAACAAAAATATCAGTAGAAGAAAAATTCAAGGGACAAACTATAACTAATTTAAATAAAAACGTTAAACCTATTGAAACGGATGAAGAAAAGGATTGGGAAGATAAATTAAAAGAAAATCTAGGCATGTCAGATCAGGAATGGGAGATTTTTAAGACTGGACTAGAATTGATAATAGGTTGTATTCCTGTTGTAAATTGTATATACGATGTTGTAGATTTAGTGAATACTGTCGTGGAAGCGGGCGAAGATGGAGAGTATACAAATGCAGAGAAACTAGCGATTATTCTTGGAGTGGCTTCCGTAGCAGGAGATTTATTACAAGTAGGAGCGTTGGCAAAAACGGTAGATGCAGGAAGAAATGCAACAAGGTTGGCGAAAACCTCGGCGAATCTTGCAAAGGAAAATGCGGAGAAGACCGCAAAAACAGCAGCGAAGAAAGCAGCTAAAACGGGTGGTACTCAAAAGGGAACTAAAGCAGCGAAAAGCGCAGAAAAATGGAAAAAAGACGCTGAAAAAATGAGAAACTATGAAAAAAGGAAAGAAGATGAATATAGAAAAGCAGTGGAAGCTGCTAAGAAAGCAAAAAAGGAAGAAGTAAGAAGGCAATATGAAAAAAATGTAAAAGATTTAGTTGACCCGGCGGAAATGGCAAAAGAAGGATATAAAGAAACCGTCGATAATTTGGTGGAAAAGGAAAGACAATCGAGAAAAGAAACTAGATAGAACAAAGAGATTATAAAAGAGGGCTGACAAATGGAAAAAAATATAGAGAGAAAATTTTTGCCAATTGGAACTGTAGTTAAAATAATTGGATCAGAAAAAAAAGTTATGATTTGTGGAAGACAACAAAGGTATTCAGAGTCAGAGAAAATATATGATTTTATAGGATGTGAATATCCATTAGGGTTAGATGGAGAGAATGTAATATTGTTTAATGTTGATCAGATTTTGATGATATATTTTTTGGGTTATCAAGATTTCGATGAAATTCATCAGCGGTTAATTATTTTGAATAATTTGGATTCGGTTGATAAACAAAATGAAGAACCATAGGGAGTAAATAAATGCAAGAAGAAAGCACGAAAGATAAGATTAGGTATATATGTATATTAACTGCAGTGGGTTCTGGAATAGTGACTATTCTATTGGCGGTTAGTATATATGAACTTTATCTTCAAGGAAGAGCGAATCGGTTGTTGATTGAAACAGTTATTGTGTGCCTGGTTATATGTATACTATCAGCTTTATTATCTTTTTTGTTAAGGGACAAAAAGAGCAATCAAGCCCTAGTATCTTTATCCCTTAGAGAGAATATGGAAATATTAGGTTTGGTGGGGTGTTCGGATTATAGGAATTACGAAATTGAGGATTTTGGTGAAAATGCAGAGTATTCTCGGTTGTGGAAACAATTAATACATGCGAAGCCAATTAAACAGATATTTTTGTTGGTTTTTTTTGTGGTGCTAACAATGATTGTGGGTTATTCGGGATATAATGTTTGGTTTTATAAAAACGGACGAGCGGGCATTTTTCCTTGGGGAGATTCTGGTGTGTACATGGTTCCTCTTTTTGGACACATTTTAATATGTATAATTTTAATTGTATATATTGTTGGGGTATGTGATGGTCTTAGACCGAGAGGAAACGCAATTCTGCGCTACATCAAAGAGCATCAATTGAACTTTGAAGAGATTAACAAAGAATTTATAAATGCATTATATTGTGGCGACTCAGTTTGGATGGGAGAGAACTATTTGTTTATTCGTCAACTGAATGCTAGTTTCATGGTTTCTATGGATGAAATTGTATCGGTGGCATATAACTACGCGTTTGGAAAGTTGTATTATTATCTTATTATTGAAACGAAAGAACAGGCCATAACAAAATACTGTATAGATAGGAAAACTTACACTTGTTTAAAGGACGAGTTGCAAAGAAGGGGCGATTTTTCTGAAGAAGAGTAGATAATGTTGAATGAAAGAGGACTTTATGGATAAAAAAACTTTATGGGATAAATACAAAGATGTAATAATTTTTATTACAGTAACGATACTTCTATTATCAGTAACTGATATAAGAGATGTAATAGACTATTATGCTGATTCGGATTCATATGTTGAATACGTTGCTGAAATTCTCGATTTTGGGGAAACGAGCGGACGATATAGAAATTATTATTGTTTGGTGGAGTATTATGATGATAAGGTGAAAGTGGTAGAAGATTGCGTATATAGAGAATATGGCGATTCGCTAGGTGATCAGATCAAGATATATGTAACGGATGAAGGAAGGATATACCGAAAAGGATATGTAAAATATATGAATCATATGCGTATTAGCATGATATATCTTATATATCTAATTTGCACAGTGATAGGTTCTATAAAAAGAAAAATACAAAATAGGAAGTGAATCTGTAATAGCACATGGATTGTCAGCTTGGACGTTTTCCACAGCAGCTAGAATGGATTCACTTTTTGTGAATAATCAAAGTTTTGAGGATTTGTTATATTGACCGAAGAGAATGTAAATTGGAAAGAGTGGATTAATAAATATGTTCCGCAAAATGTGTCTGACCAGACGGTTTTGGCGTTATATGCATTACTTTCAAAAGTTGGTATGCCAGAGGAAACTAATGCATATAACCAAGGAAATGGCGAGCCGATTGTGGTTATTGGAATTAGATAAAACAAAGGAGTTATAGCATGAAAGATAATAAAATTCGTTTGTGTGAAAAAATGAAACAACGTACATTATGCATGCTTGTTGCATGCTTGTTTGCACTATCAGGATGTGCTCCCATAGCTAAGTTTGTGGGTGAAATGATGAATGATGAGGAAGGACCGGCTGCAAGTTGCGTGGTGAATTCTGTTGATGGAACCAATGGAAACCATGAGTATATTTGTAAAAATGACGCGGGGACGTATATATATCATGAGAATGGAATTTATAATTTTGAGACTATGCAAAAGTTAACTGAAGTTGAAAGCTTGGAGTATATGGCTTGTAATAATGATGTTTTATATTATTCCAATGGTAGAGGTGGTGGAGAATTGTACTGTTATGACTTTGAAGATGGGACCACTACATTGGTAATGGATGAAAAAAGGGTTGTCGGTATGAAAGCCTGTGGAGATGATATTTTTATGTTACAATGTACAAAAGAAGGAATTGAATATGGTCTTGATGGAGAATTAGCAATGGACTATCCATACGAATTGATGTATTATCATGCCGCAGAAGAAGGAATGAATATAAATGAATGGGCAAGTCAGCAGACGCCTACTGAATGGTCAGATGCGTACAACGTGTATGAATTTAATGGTTATCAGATACTGGAAGATTTGTCGATAGAAAGAGATTTACCACAAATTGTTTTTGTAGAAAATGAAGTCGGTTTTCAGTATTCATGCTATTGTTACCATACATATGGAAAGGCTACAGATGGATATATCCGCTTAACACGGGATATGCAGTATCGATACAAGGAAGAAAAAGAAATAGCTGAAATAAGTGAATTATGCGAAGAATATTTTGTAACAGGATTTCCGGGTCTTTCTGCATCTCAAATTGGTTTTTTTGATGATAAAATCTACATGTTAGTGCAGTATGGTACAGGAGCAAGCGAATATCGGGAAAATCCATCTAGTAGTGTTAAGCTTTGTGATGCATTATTTGGCCTTGTGCCGGAAACCGGAGCTTGTGAACTCATATATCATACAAAAGAAGAAGAACAGATTGCTGGATTTTCTGAGGAGAAAAATTGTCTTTATTTGTTGAGGGACGGATCAGTGTATCGCTACAATTTAGAAAATGATACAGAAGAGCTGATATTACAAGATGAAGGATTTGATCGATTGATATTTGAGTATTTTGACGACGAATTGTATGTGTTTAGTGAATCGAGTTCGTCGAAATGGGTAACAAAGTTTGTTGGCGTTATAGAGTAAAAACAGATTATTTTAGAAATATATCTTGTTATTGAAATAAAGAAAAATGGAGAATAGGAAGTGAATCTGTAATAGCACATGGATTGTTAGTTTAGATGTATGTCGTGGAAGCTGGAACGGATTCACTTCTTTGTTGTAAATGAGAACCGCGTTTTGAAAAAAATAGTTGGAAAAACATGGAATAAGTAGTATAATGTGGCAGTGTGGGGAGTTATGTAAACAAATGAGAGCATAGACTGAAATATGCAAATAGCAGTACCCCATGAAAAATGAGAAATACACGACATATAAGCATTGGAAAAAGGAAAGGAAAAGAAAGAATGCATATAATTACAGGAAATAGATTTCGAAAAAGAGTGAAGTGTGGAATTCTTGCAACAATGGGTATATTGTTGACGTTAGGGTTAACGAAGCCGGTAGAGGCTGCTGTGACTGCAGATGATTTGGCGGGGCCAGTTCAAAAAAAAGAAACTCATACTGAGAAAGTGATATCGAATCCAACGGATGAAGATCGGCAAATGTATCACCAGACAGATTACAACTATGTGTATTTTGGCACATATCCGCAAAGAGAAATCAAAGGGGCAGAGCTTACAGCAGAGATTCGAAATGCAACATATGATGCGAATGGTGATGCGGTAGTGAAGGGTAGAAAGTATCGTAGAATTAGTTATGATCAGGTACGTCTTGTGGTGCCAAACGGATTAGAGGAATTTTATAACAAAAAATGGCATTCAGAATGTGTTAACAATTATCGATATTTTATTTATGAACCAATTCTGTGGAGAATACTTGAGAGTAAGGGAAATACGCTTATATTGCAAGCATCTTGTGCAATAGATTGTCAACCTTTTGCTTGTGAGCAAAGTCAGATGTTGGGATTTTGGGAAACATGTGATCTTCGTAAATGGTTGAATTATAATGGAGAAGAATTTCATGAAGATGACATATATAAAAAATGTCATGCGAAGGCATATGGGGCGGGTGCAGGGTTTTATTGTTATGCGTTTTCGCCAGAAGAGCAGAAAAAAATCAAAACAAGGAATCTTGTACAAGATAAGTGTATCGGATATGGTGTACATGGAGGGAATGATACGGAAGATAAAGTTTTTGTTTTAAGCTATAATGAGTTGAATAATATAGACTATGGATATTGCAAGAATATTACTTGTATACAACGAGGAGTATTTTATTCAGACTATGCATTCGCTCTTGAGGGAGACACAAGTGATAAAAAGAAAAACGCTGCAAAATGTTGGGTTAGAACACCGGGGAAAACAGTAGGGCGTCCCATGTATGGAAATATACAGGTTGAGGCCATGATGGATGCAACAACTAGCATGGGTATCTGTCCGGCAACTACCGTATCCTACGATTTATCAGACTGTTTCAAGGTTAGTTTTTATACAGGAACGAATGAGCAGATTGAACCGCAGGTGATGCTAACGAGCAGTGCAGCAAAAGAACCGGCAACACCATTAAAGAGTGGATATACTTTTGTTGGTTGGTACACAGACAAGGAATGTACGAAGTCATATGATTTTGTAACAAAGTTAAGTAAGGATACCACTTTGTATGCAGGATGGAAAGATCCGAATAGTACAACTTCTGGTGGGAAGACAGATGTGGTAACGCCACAGGAGATGGAAACAGCAGAAAAGATTACTACATTCAATGCAGGAAAAGCATCTTATAAGATTTTATCAAAGGACACCAATACAGTATCTTATAAATTGAAATCGGGTAAAAAGAAAAGTCTAAAGTCAGTTACAATACCTGATACAGTGAAGTATAAGGGAATTACCTACAAGGTAGTGTCTATTGAAGCAAAAGCATTCAAGGATTGCAAAAAACTGACAAAAGTAACGATTGGAAAGTATGTAACAAGTATTGGAAAACAGGCCTTTGCCGGTTGTAAGAAGTTAAAGACAATCACAGTTAAGACAAAGAAGCTTACGAAGAATACAATTGGAAAGAATGCTTTCAAGGGTATAGATAAACGGGCAACATTTAAACTGCCAAAATCATTAAAAGGGAAAAAATACACGACATATAAAAAAGTATTTAGTCAAAAGAAAATCGGTTACAAGAAAACAATGAAGATTAAGAAAGGATAGGATTTATCCGATATAAAATGTAGTATGCTTATGCACGATGAGATGTCATACAAGCATTGAAAAAGGAAGGGAACAGAAAGAATGCTTATAATTAAAAGTAATAGAATTCATAAAAGAGTGAAGTGCGGAATTCTTGCAACAATGGGTATATTGTTGACGTTAGGGTTGGCGAAGCCGGTAGAGGCTGCGGTGACCGCAGATGATCTCGCTGGGCCGGTCATGGATGTAGAGAGTCATGCAGTGCGGGCTGATATTAACCCAACTGACGAGGAACGACAGAAATATCACCAGACAGATTATAACTATGTGTACTTTGGCACATATCCGCAAAGAGAAATCAAAGGTGCAGAGCTTACAGCAGAGATTCGAAATGCAACATATGATGCGAATGGTGATGCGGTAGTGAAAGGAAGAAAATATCGTAGAATCACTTATGACCAGACAAGGTTGCTTCTTCAAGATGTGGCAAAAAAATATCATGAAGAAGACTGGCACTCTGAGTGTGTGGATAAGTACAGATATTTTATCTATGAGCCAATTCAATGGAAAATACTTAATAATGATGGAAATAAGCTTTTGTTGCAATCGGTTCAGTCGATAGATTGTCAGCCTTTTGCGTGCGAAAATAGCCAGATGTCAGGATTTTGGGAGACCTGTGATTTGCGAAAATGGTTAAATTATGACGGGGTTCCGTGGCATAATGAAGAAAATAATAAAAATTATCACGCAAAGGCGTATCGCACAGGACCAGGTTTTTATTATTATGCATTTTCAGATAATGAGAAAAGGATAGTAGAAATAACACATTTAAAGCAAGATATGAATGAAGAGTATGAAGTGCATGGTGGGACGGATACAGATGACAAGGTATTCATTTTGAATTATACAGATTTGCATAATAAGGCATATGGATTTTGCAAAGATGAGCATTGTATACAATTAGATGTTTTGTCTACAGATTATGCATATGCGGTAGAAGCACGTCCTAAGAGTTGGAGAGACTATACGATTGGATATTGGATTCGTACACCTGGGCAATCAAAGCTTTATGCGATGTATGCGAATGTTCAAATGAACGCAACTGTTAGCATGGGTATCTGCCCTGCAACTACTGTATCTTACGATTTATCCGACTGTTTCAAGGTTAGTTTTTACACAGGAACAGATGAGCAGATTGAACCACAAGTAATGTTAACAAGCAGTGCGGCAAAAGAACCTGCAACACCATTAAAGAGTGGATATACGTTTGTTGGTTGGTACACAGACAAGGAATGTACGAAGCCATATGATTTTGTAACAAAGTTAAGTAAGGACACCACTTTGTATGCAGGCTGGAAAGATCCGAATAGTACAACTTCTGGTGGGAAGACAGATGTGGTTACACCACAAGAGATGGAAACTGCGAAGAAGATTACAGCATTCAATGCAGGAAAAGCATCTTATAAGATTTTATCAAAGGACACCAATACAGTATCTTATAAATTGAAATCGGGTAAAAAGAAAAGTCTAAAGTCAGTTACAATACCTGATACAGTGAAGTATAAGGGAATTACCTACAAGGTAGTGTCTATTGAAGCAAAGGCTTTTAAAGATTGCAAAAAGCTGACAAAAGTAACCATTGGAAAACATGTGACAAGCATTGGGAAACAGACATTTGCCGGTTGTAAGAAGTTAAAGACAATCACAGTTAAGACAAAGAACCTTACGAAGAATACGATTGGAAAGAATGCATTCAAGGGAATAGACAAACGGGCAACATTTAAACTGCCAAAATCATTAAAAGGGAAAAAATACACGACATATAAAAAAGTATTTAGTCAAAAGAAAATCGGTTACAAGAAAACAATGAAGATTAAGAAAGGATAGGATTTAGATGAAGAACAGATGGAAAAGAATTGTTGCATTTGTGATGATGTTGACATTGATGTTTTCAAATACAGGATGGTCGGCTATTCCCTATGTAAAGGCAGAACCAACAGAAGAGACTATAACAGAAGAACCTGTTGAAGTAGAGGAGCCACAAAAGGAGGAGGCAACAACACAACAAGCGACAACACAGCAGGCAACTACACAGGAGGTTACAACCGAGGCTCCGACCCCAGAAATAACAATACCAACTGTAAAAATTAATGGTGCTGCTGTTTCGGGCGAATTGACTTGGAAAAAAGACAAAGCAGTTACAATTAGTTCGGATGATTGTAGCGACGAAAAGTGGCAAGTGAAGATATTTGATAAAAATGATGTAGAGAAACCTATTAGAAAGGATAATAATCCACAAGGGGAAATAATACCTAGATTATTGAAGGATGGGACTTCATTTAAATTAGAGGACGGAAAGAATACCATTAAGTTTTTCTATGATGGGAAAGAACAATCGTCAATGGAGATGGTGATTAACGGGTTTACAGAATATATTTTCAACGTAACGGTAGGAGATGCGTCATGTAAGGTTCCACAAGGGGATGTTACATTAGAAAACACCAATTGGTCGAATGTTACTATGGGTTCGACATACAAGGTTACTTCGATTAAGGGTTTTACCTTGTCGGAGGATAAGCCAGAGATCAAATTAACAGATACGGAACAAAAGATAAATGTGACAGCGGACACTATTATTGTACCTAAAGTGAATTCGATAACCGAGAAGTCTTATCTAGGAGATAAAATTTTATTGATAAGCGAAAATCATACAGAGGTTAACTATAATATATGGATTGGAAAATACAAGTTTAATGATGGTTCTGAGATAGTCATACCTAATACAGGAAAACATGAGGTGGAGCTTACTAAAAATGGTAAGTATTCCTTTTACTTTGAATGTGCAGGAATGAAGAGCAACATAATTACTACAGAAGCATATTCCAAAGTGGAATTTTCAGATAATGAAGAGGAAAAAGATAATTTGACAATTACTAACAAAATATATTATACAGGACAGTCAAAAATCGAATTGGCGTGTGATTTGAATTCCTCTGACATTATGTTAAAAGGCCATAATAATAGTGACGTGACTAAAAGTAAATATGATGGATATCAATTGATTTTAGAAGGTGATATTCAGAATGATGATTTTAGTGTTGGTGAACGAACACGTACAATAAAAATAACAAATGCTAAGGTGAAAAAGGGAGAAAGTGAAAATCTTTATTTTGAGACTACTAGTTTAAAGGATAAGACAATTAAAGTTAACTTTGAGATTTTGAAACCTGATTTATTAATTAGACCAATAGATGATTCTTTCATGATTTCCTATCGTACGAATGACATTCGATGGGATGAGACAGTCTATAATGTCTTTTACGTGATGAAGGATGAAGGGAAATCTACAGATGAGCAAGTGGTTTACAATGAAGTGTTAGCTGATAAAACATTGTATCGACAAATAATAGAAGAGACAAACTTGAGCACCAAAATTGTAACGGTACAACTAGATTCAGAAAATACGGTGAAAAGAGCTCAAATTCAAGGACTCAGTAAAGAAACAAATCCCCAATACTACATGTGTGATTTAGAGAATTATAGGTTGCTTTTTGAAAATGATAATTATGCATTTAAAACTATTTCAGAGAAAATTAATATAATTAGAATACAAGATGTTATTCAAATGTTTTATACAGAAAAAGAACTTGCTCTTAAAAGTGATTGTGTTAATGATAATTGTCGCGTTGGTGGAAATAGTATAGTGGCACAGCATAAAGGTAATATTTATAAAGAATCCTATCCGGATATATATTTCCGCAAACAGAGTAGTGAGAAGGTGACAGATCGAGATATAATTGATATAAAAAGTGAAACCAATCCAGTAAGTAAAGATATAAAAGTGAAGTTTGAGAATGGAGGGGCGGTTGCTTATTATGATATCATTTTCTCTGATACAGACGGAAATTACCCTGCAGTAGCAGCGGTTGTTCGTATTGTAAAGGAATCTAGTCTGAATGGGAATCAGTGGCCACAATTATCTAATACAATAGAGGATACCAACGGCAGAATCTATCAGGTAATAAACTTGTTCTACGATGATAGAGAAACAAATGTGGATTTTGTAGAAGATGCGTTGGAAACTACTGCACAAAGGGATATTACAGCTGAAAAATATATATGTACAGGATCTGCCGATATTGTTTTTTCTTTGGATATAGACGCAAAAGGAAGTACGGTTGAGTATGGATATGTTGACCTGGAAAATGTGAACGAACGAAGCATTGAAAATTATGTAGACATTGAAAAATACAGTGAAGAGTATGAAGAGACGCCATGGGAGAAATGGGGGATTACAACACTAAGTAAAGCAACGTTGGTAGAAGAAGAGGAAGATGATGATAAGCCAACTTACTGTGTTCCGGCACCTTCTAAAGAAGGTAATTATGCACTTTTTATGAAAATTACGAACGAGGTTGGGAATGTACAGTATTACATCAGTAACGGTTTGGTAATCGACACAACAGCACCAACAATAACAACAGCATTTTATGATAGTAATAATGTAAAATTCGATTGTCCGACTGAGAAAAAGGATAGAAAGTATCTTCCGAACGAATGGGCTACAATGGACATTGTTTTGAAAGATAAGCATACATGTGAGGCCGAATTTATTGTAACAGTAACAGATAAGGACGGCAAACAACTTCCATCACAAGAAGAATATTACCTTTTGAAAACAAATCCGAATATTCCGAAAGAAGAAGGGGAAGATGAAGCTCCTGTAAGAAAGACATATAGATTAGTATTTAATGAAAATGCAAACTATTCGGTACGCGTTGACGCTAAGGATTTTTCAGGAAATCACTCAAATACAGCAACATACTACTTGACAGTTGATAATGAAAAGCCAACAGGAACAATAGCAGTGAATGGTTTTGGAAAAGAGAATATGTGGACATCGTTAATGAATGCAATCACATATAAGCTTTTCAACAAGAAAACAGCTACATTTGAATTAGAAGGTGAGGATAGCGTATCGCCTGTTGCATGCTATTACTACATAGCAGAAGAAATCGACGAACCACTGAAGGAAAAGGATTTTACAGAAAATGACGAAATTAAGTGGGAAGAATATAAAGGCAAGGTGACAATTCCTGCTGACAAACGGGAAGTTGTATATGGTAAGATTGTTGATAAGGCAGGGAATACAACCTATATAAGTACAGACGGATTGTTGACTGATACAAAAGCACCGGTTGTGACATACACAGTGGACAAAGAGTCTAATGAAAAAGGTTTCTACAATAGTGATGTTACATACAAGGTAAAAGTAGAAGAGATTTCCAATGTGGTAGATGGCAGCATCTCCGGTTTGCAAAAAATTTCTTATAAGATTCTTTCTGATAATAAGACAACAAAGGAAGAAACGATATATGAGAATAAGAGTGAAACAATAGGAACAAATGATAGAGAGTTTAAGATACCGGTAAAAGCTGCTGACAATAATAACAATGATGTCAAAATCATGATTGAAGTAACAGACATGGCGGGTAATGAGGTAAAAGAATCCATTAAGCTTCAGATTGATGATAAGCCACCGACGATTGATGTAACATACGACAATAATAACATTATTAATGGAAAGTATTATAATCGGGAAAGAACGGCAACAATAACAATTAAGGAACGCAATCTGGATGTAAAAAATGATGTAACGATGTATGCACGTGGAAAAGACGGAAGAGTGGTAAAAATTCCGCAATTAAAACCAGAAAAAGATGAAGATAAGTCAGATGAAAGAAAATACAAAAGTACATTTACTTTTGCAGAGGATGATGACTATGAATTTTTCGTTACCTGTACCGATAAAGCCGGTAACAAGGCAACGAAGCAGTGGAAAGAAGAATTCACACTTGACACAACACCACCAACAATTGATGTAAGTTATAGTGGCGGAACGGTAGAGGAAGACGGATACTACAAGGATGCTGTAACAGCAACGATTACAATTACAGAGCATAACTTTGATGCAAGCAAGGCTGACATCAATATAACACAACCGGATGGCACATCTGTTGGAGCATCTAACTTCCATAGTGATGGCGACAAGCATACTGCAAGTGTAGCATTTAATCAGGACGGAACGTATAGTCTTGATGTGGCATTTACTGACGAAGCAGGCAATGATGCAACATCCCATGAAGGTAGTACATTCCATGTGGATTTGAAGGAACCTGTCATTGAGATTGCAAATGTCAAGGACAAATCGGCAAACAAAGGTGATGTAAAACCAGTGATAACCTGTACAGATGAGAATTATGACAAGAATAAAGTTACGATTTCTGTAAAAAGTGCTAACTCAGGCGATATCAATCTTGAAAAATTAGGCCTTGCAACAAAGGCGATTGCAAACGGAGAGGAATTCTCGCTAACTTTCCCGAAAGAAGAAGCAATGGATGATATCTATACATTGACAGCTAAGATGGAAGACAAAGCAGGTAACGAAAAGGAGGAAAGCGTACAGTTTTCAATTAACCGTTACGGTTCCGTCTATACGCTTGCTGACGAGACTGGCGAATGGCTTACCAATGGTGTTTGCTCATATATCCAGGAAGGACGAGATGTCGTTATCATTGAAACCAATGTGGATGAGGTTGTGGAACGCAACATTTCTTATACATCCGGCGGAATTGATGCGGAAACAGTAGAGGTAAAAGAACAGGCAGACTGTACAAACGAAGAAAAGAGTCAGGGAACGTATTTCAAGACAAGAAAGCTTAGTTCGGGAAAAGACTGGTATCAATATCAGTATACGATTGAAGCCGATAACTTTGCAAATGAAGGTCGTTACAGCGTTCAGATTGA
Source organism: Lachnospiraceae bacterium (assembly GCA_015057435.1). Lineage (GTDB taxonomy): Bacteria > Bacillota > Clostridia > Lachnospirales > Lachnospiraceae > CAG-590. Next base: position 26,530 of record SVEJ01000019.1, on the reverse strand, counting down.
TTCAAAAGATAAGGCCGGCAACCATACAAGTAATGCCAGCAACAAGCATAGCAACAGCAATCTGGATATTCAATTTGCTGTGGACCAGACGGCACCAAGTGCTGTTGTAACAGGAACAGAAAATGGTGGTATCTATGAAGAAGAATCAAGAACCGTTATGTTAGACGTTCAGGACAATATGGCATTAAAGGATGTAACCGTATTCTTAAACGGCGACGCGTATGCAACATATGACGCAGAGCAGATTGCAAAGCTAGATGACGGATTGATTCCTGTCAAGGTAGAGGAATCATTTACTACCCAGACTATCCAGCTTCAAGCAACGGATATGGCGGGTAATGTGCTAGGTGAAGATGCGGATGGAACATATGATAAGATATTCGAAGATTTCAACCTGATTGTAACCCAGAATATTGTTGTGCAGATGCTGTATACATACTGGCTTGCAATCCTTGCGGGAATCGCAGGAGTTACGGGTATTATTGTATTCCTTGTTGTGAGACGCAAGAAGAGAGCATAGTGCCAATATTGATTCATTAAGATGAGAGGTATGTAAGTGGCAGATTGTCGCTTGCATGCCTCATTTTATGAGAAGAGGATTGGTTAAAATGAGAAATTGGTTATTCATCCAAAAAACTGGTTATTCATCCGAAAAATAATAAGTTGTTCAAAAAATAGAATATAATAATTAAAAAGTTCTTGAGGAGGTAAAATATGAGCGAGTTTAAAATTAACCTTAACGAGATGAGCAAAATCGTACCCGAACAGAAAAATGCAGTTAAAGAGTTGAAACGAGAGATGCAAAAAGTTAATCGTATTGCGTCTTCGTCTGCATTATCTAGTGGGTCATTTCAAACTATAATTGCTTCATTGAAAAAAGTTTCTAGTCAATTGGAAGATAATTCTGAAGCAGCAGATAAACTTAATGAATGTTTATCTGAAACTATTTCTTTATACAAGAAAGCAGAAAAAAACATTTGTGGAAAAGACGATGCAAAGAAAAAAATCAAAGAATTAATTGATGATGTTTCGGATTTTTTTGATGATTTGTTTAACGGAGAAAAGTATGGAGAAAATGACAAAACATGTCCAATGTCTGAAGATCCGGTTAATCTCGCAACAGGTAATTTTATTTATGAGCATACAGATATAGCGGTAGATGGAGAGATTCCCCTATCATTCAGAAGATTTTACAATGCATTTGATTCGCGTATAGGCGTTTTAGGTACAGGTTTTGTTCATAACTACGAAATATCTTTAGAAAAGGCAAAAGATAATGAAAACTTAATCTTGCGTATGGGAGATGGACAACAAAAAGTCTTTTTTGAAGAGGATGGAAAGTATGTTGGCCAAAATGGTGTTTTAGAAAAGTTGGAGGTTGTGGATGGTGTTTACAAGCTACACACATTAGATGGAACACATTACATTTTTGATGAGCTAGGTAAATTAGTTCGTCAAGAAAATTCTAATGGAAGGGGCATTTCTTTTTGCTACAATACAAAAACCAATTTGTTAGAAGAAGCAAAAAATGATAATGGATATAGCCTTTCTTACTTATACGATAATGGGAAATTGGTAAGTGTTCATAACAGTGATCAAAAAGTCGTTTTATCATATAAAGGTGATATGTTAGGAGAAGTTATATTGCCAGAGGGAAATAAACTGACATATAATTATTCGGAAAAAGGCTTGATCAATGAAATTAGAAATGTTAAGGATACTTTATTGGTCAAAAACCACTACACAAGTAATAATCAGGTGTATCAGCAAGATTTCCCTGATGGTAGTAGTATGTTTTTTGAATATGATAATCGCACACATCGAACTACACTTGTTGAAAGAAATGGTAGTAGAATAACATATGTACAGGATGAAAAGTTGCGAAATACAGATATCATATATGAAGATGGTACCTCTGAGCATTTTGAATATAATAGCAAAAATCAAATAACGAGAAAAGTTGATCGGAACGGAAATGTTTGTAATTATTCATATGACAACCATGGAAATATCACACAGGAATATTATTCGTCAGAAGTAAAGTATAATTATACATATAATAGTGATAACAAGTTATTGTGTGTAACGATGAACGGAATAAAAATACTACAAAATACATATGATAAAAAAGGAAATTTATTACAAGCTGTCAATGCGGATGGTACATCAAGTAAAATGTCATATGATGAAAACGGTCGTGTTATTTGCATAGAAGAAGATGGGAACAATATCAAACATCTATTTTATGATGATTTTGGTAATGTGGTCAAAATTGTTGATGCGTTACAAAACGAAACGCATTATTTGTATGATGAAGCTGGTCGTGTTGTTGAAACTACGGATCCGAATGGTAATAAAACAAGTTATGAGTATAATTCTGCAAATCTTATTACTTGTATTACCAATCCGATTGGTGCGAAAAAACAATATACTTATAATGAAATAGGAAAAGTGTCAGAAATAATTGATTTTGATGGATATGTTATAAAACAAAATTATAATGATCTTAATAAATTAGAATCTTTTATTGACAAAGAGGGATATGAAACAAACTATACCTATGATAGTATGTGGAACCTTGCTTCGCAAACCAATCCTGATGGAACGGTACTTGGATATTTATATAATCAAAATAATCGATTGTGTGAAACATCTATAAATGGAGAAATTCAAACACAATTAGAATATGATGGAAACGGTAATGTGATTTCCGTAATTGATCAGGAAGGTAATAAGACATGTTACACATATGATGCACATAATCACAAAACCTCTGAAATACTTGCTGATGGAAGCAAAACAACGTATCAATATAACAGTAATGGAAACCTGGTAAAGATTATCGATCCTATGGGAAATGAATATACTTACACATATGATGATATGGGAAGGAAAACCAGTGCGACGGACCCAATGGGAAATGTTAAAAAATATACCTATCTTCTAGGCGGATTATTAGCACAGGTTACATACCCTAATAATACAAAGGAAACATATGACTATGATTCATTAGGTAGAATAATATCCATTACCAAAGTTGATAATTCAACAATAGACATTTCTTATGATGCTGTTGGCAATATAATTAAGGAGACGACTAGCTTAGGACAATCTTATGACTATCAGTATGACAAATTAAATCGTCTTATTCAACGAACAGATGCAGCAGGTGGAATAAGAAGATATGAATATGATAAAGCGAATAATGTTATTAGAAAAATAGACGAAAGAAATAACGAAACGTTATATGAATATTCGCCTAATGGAAATTTACTAAAAGTAAAAGACGCATTAGATAATGAAACTCGTTACGAATACGATTGCATGAATAGATTATGCAAGATTGAACAACTAGGAAGTTTGGATGACACGAAGGTTACAACGTACGAATGGAATAAAATGGGTAAAGTGGCATCTATGACAGATCCTCTTGGTAATCAGGAGTTTTATCAATATAACAAGCGCGGATTACTTACAGAAAAAATTGATAGAGACGGTTACCATACCGCTTTCTTATATGATCAGGTTGGTAATCTTACGGATGTCACTTTCCATGATGGAAAAACTGTGTCATATAAATATGATGCACTACGTCATCTAAAAGAAGTAACTGATTGGATTGGGAAGACGACAATTGAAGTTGATTCCATTGGAAGACCTCTTTCTATAAACAATCCTGACGGAAAAACGATTCATTATCAATGGGGAAGAGAATTGAATCCTACTGATATTATCTATCCGGATGGAGCAGTTGTACATTACGAATATGATGAGATGGGTCGCTTAAAAGAATTGTTAGAGGGGAATAATACCACTAGATATATGTATAACACTTCCGGAAGATTAACCGAAAAGATTTTACCAAATGGTATACATACATCATATATCTATAATTCACTAGGAAGAGTAGAAAAGTTAATGCATGAAGGTAGTGATATCTCAGAGGGATATTCTTTTGGTTATGATGCTGCAGGAAACAAAATTCATACAACTCGTATAGTGAATGGACAAATCGATAATAACAACAGTTTTGAATACGAATATGATGCGCTTAATCAACTTACCAAGGTATACCAAGATGAAGCAATATTACGTTCTTACACGTATGATAATTTTGGTAACAGAATTGAGAAACATGATTATTCTGCTGAAAATGTAAAACATACTCAATACACATATAATAAGAATAATCAACTTATTTCAGAAGTAGACAATGATTGGTTGCAGAATGAAAAAACATATAATTATGATCGACGTGGAAACTTGCTTGCGGTAATGCAATCAGGCCAACTTGTAAAGAAATTTGATTTTGATAATACCAATCAAATGAGAGCATCTTATGAATTGACCAATAACCTTGTTAAAATGGCAAGTTATGAGTATAATGGTGTTGGTCAGAGAGTAAGTCAAACGATTTATAAGCCATATGTAACAAGTGACAATCAAGATCTGGACACATTTATTTCGGTAGATAGTCCGGTAGAAACAGACATGCATTATACATCTGATTGGACGAGGAATTATAATAATCTCTTGCAATCTTGTGACCGAATCAGTGGAAAGATTCAAGATTATTTTTGGGATTCTAATCTGTTATCTGTACACGAAGATGAGAAGAGCTCCTTCCTTTTGCATGATTCCTTAGGTAGCATCGTGGGAACAACCAATCATAAGGGAGTTCTCGAAAATAATTATATATATGATGAATTTGGTGTGAGTAATGATGTGTTATCTGATAGAGAACAGCCATTCGCATTTGCAGGGTATCAAATGGACGAAGTTGGTGGTATGTATTATGCTCAAGCAAGAAGATATAATGCTCATCTTGGCAGATTTATTAGTGAAGATAAAATATCCGGATTTGTTATTGCTCCATTTACATTGAATCATTATGGCTATTGTTGGAATAGACCTTTGGATTTCGTTGATTTGGATGGTAGGTTCCCTTCGGGAGAAGATGTTCAAAATTGGTGGAATACTAATATCTATAGTGAACAATATACTGATAGCACAACTTCTGGTGAAACGGCAGGTATCGCCTATTGGGGGACGACGACTAGCACCACAACGTCAAATGATAAGTATACTGGAGAAGTAGTACAAACCAATATTGTTACAGAATATAATACAAGAGGAGGAATGAATATTTCTTCACAATATAGTATAAATATTCCAAGTTACGATGCTGGAAATGGCAATAAATTTGGTCTTCCTATTTCAATTGGTATAACAGTCGGTGAGGATGGGGTTGCTTTTGATACTAATATAGGAATAGATATAGGAAAATTTAATTACAATTATTCATCAAATCAAGGGTTTAACTCGGGAGACTGGGTGGCACAAGGTTCAAGCTATAATGTAGGTTGGGGTGATGATTCTGTCGGCATTGATGTGAGCGGAGGTGTAAACCCAGGTTCCAATATAAAAGTTGGTGGTCATATGACTACAAAAGACGGAAATGTTACAACTACAGGAAGTGCAGGACTTTATATCAAGACGGGATACGCATATGCAATTGCTTTTGCTGCTTATTTGCTATGTGCAATGAGTATGGGAATGGATCCTAGCATAATATGTCAGCAGTATATGAATTGGATGAATAATGGTGTATGCCCGGTTTTTGGTTAAAAGGAGATTCACATGAAAAGAAGGTCAATATTTATACTCGTTGTTCTTATGTTATTAATAGGTATCGGAATTGCTGTGGTTTTTATGGGAACAGGCATTTATGATCCCAACAATTTGATTCTGGGCAATAATTCTACTACTAGTACTTATGAAAAAGGGAAATTAAATAACATAGAGTTTAAGAACTTAGAGGCAGGTGTCGACAAGGTCTTAGAAGAAAATAAAGATATTATTAGTAATTATTTCTATAAAAACCATTACGAGAAACTAGGAATTATTTTTACACAGGAAGAATGGAAACAAGGAAAGACGGTCAGTTATTCTATAACCGGATATGAATTTATTGCTAACGATAACGGAACATATCGTTATGTAGGCCTTCGTACCAGTCATTTTGCAGGTGAATTCATATCTAGTGAATATGATTGGGAAACAACTGTACGAGCGGATATTAGTAATAGTACAAAAAAGGGATACAACAGATATGTTAAACCTCGTGAAATATATGGTGTTCTTCCGGCATGGGGCGTTTCAGATGATGAACGAGTAAAAACCATGACCATTGATGGACAATCTGCTGATAAAGTAATTGAATTTACTGCCAATGATAAAACCTATTATTTTTGGTTTATCGAAGATCTAAAGACGCAGAATGACGCGACGAACATGGACATCAAGGAATAATAGACGGATGGATAATTATTACAAAGGAGATTTGGCATGAATCTAATTATTATCGCTTTTTTCGGCGTTTTGATAAGTTCATTTGTGTTGATTTGGAATAAAAAAGTCAAAAACATTCAAAATGAAGAAGGCGTGTTGCATAACGGAGAGATTATAAGGATAAAAACAATAATAGGACGCCCGAATCGATATTCTATGGACGTTAATGTTAAAGATAACAAGGGAAACTCTAGATGTAAAGTGACTACGACAAATTATAAATGTCAACAATATCAAAAGGGTGATAGTATTTCATTGCTATATGTACCCAGATGGGATAAATATTATTGGATAGAAGACAGCAATAAAAAGATTACTTTTCCTGAGATTTTTCTATGGATAGTAATATCATTTTTCCTTATCTTTATTATTGGTGGAATAATAGCACTGTATTTTTAATGCACCAATTAGCGATAAAAAGGAGGATGTTCATGAAAAAAAGAATAATTTTATTGATATGTCTTGTTGTCACAATTCTTATTTTGGGATTAAGTATTTTAATTCAAAATAAAGATACTGATGTTTATGATTCAAGTAATATGATAGTCAGTGACAATTCGGGTGGCTCAGAATACGAAAAGGATATATTAAACAGGTTATCATTTGATTCCGTGGAAGATGCGCTTCCGATTGTCACAAAGAATGATTCTAGTTATAAAGACGGGGAGATAATATACCAGACGAGGATTGATAATTATTCTGCTGTGTTCTTTCAACAAGAAACTGTTTTAGCAAAGTATAAGTTTCCAACTATTATTTGTTACGAATTTGTAGTAAATGAGAATGACACAGTCAGTTATGTGGGGCGTCGTGTTTGCAATAGCAATCACGACATGTTATCTACTTCTTATGGTTGGATACAAACTGTGCGCTCTGATCTGGGTTATAGTACAAGCCACTTATATAAGGATATTCTCAATATACGCGAAGTATATGGTGTTCTTCCGGCATGGGGTCTATCGGTTAGCGAGCAGGTAAAGAACATGACTGTCGATGGACAATCTGTTGATAAAGTAATCGAATTTACTGCCAATGATAAAACCTACTATTTTTGGTTTATCGAAGATTTAAAGACTCAAAGGGATGCGATGAACATGGACATCAAGGAATAATAGACGCATGGATGATTATTACAAAGGGGAAGTGTAAGACTTCCCTTTTCTTTGTAAACGTTTATAGTTTGTACTTTTTAATCACTATGTGACGTTTGTTTTGATTTATAGCTGTAACTAAGAAGGGGGGAGCATGCGGTTTCCCCTTTGTGCATGATGCGTAAGATGTATGTTGTTATTTGATGAACTGCCTAGATGAAAAGGAAGAAAAATATGAATAATGAAAAATTAGAAGATGTTAAAATCATGAGTTCGGTTATGTTTGTTATATTTTTGATAATACATGCATTGCAAGTTAGAAAATGTTCCAATATCATAATTGCTTAGTACGCTTTATCCAGGAGGAATTGGTGGTTTTGCATTATCTCCAGGAGGTGAAACAGGAGGTTCGGTAGCGCTTTGGGAAGTAAGCAGAATTACTTTGATGAAGCAGAGCGGGATATTAAAAAATTATTGAGATGTGAATTGGTAGAGTAAAAAGAAAGGTATGTAAGTAGCAGATTGCTTGCATACCCTTTTTTGTGAGAGAATCGATGAGTAAAAGGCTGAGGATAGGTGAGTGTAAATATGGTTATTTATTTGAAAACTGGTTATTCATCCAAAAAACTGGTTATTCATCCTCAAAGTGAACATTTTACAAAAAATATGTTATAGTTAATGAGTATTAAGTAAGAGTGGAAGGAAGTATGTATTGACTTGAAGTTAGATAAATATAAAATAAAAAGTGAAAAGATGGGATTTTTGGGCTTATGTTTTCTGCTTTTAATAGGATTGGCGTTTATGTTAAAAATAACTGATTTATTTGCAGAAACAGTTGAGATTGAAGCAGTAGTAACTGATACTTACGAAGCTCATCATAATGTGCATACACATAATCCGGGAGGTCCTAAAAAGGATATTGAATGGGTTGATTTGAATGGGGAAATACAGACAGAAGGAAACATATCAAATCGAGAAGGTTTGTCGGAAGGTGATACTTATACTATTTCGGTAGATGCAGAAACGCAATCGAGAAGAGTTTCCTCGAGGTTAGGAAGTGTCATACAGTTTGTGATAGGTATAATATGTTGTGTTTGTAGCTTAAAACTAATGAAATTGTTTTTTGGTATTACATATCATACACAACAATGAATTGATAAAAGATGGGAGTGAGAATATGAGTGATTTTGTGGTAAGATGGGAAAAGATTGCGGATGAAGGCAGAACTTATGAAAGCATGAAGAAAACAGTAGATGATTGTAATGATCGCTTGAAGAAAGTAAAATCAAATCTGGCAGGAATGAGTGGATTTGGCAATGTTACCAATACAATTAATACGGTAATTAATAATGTAGACGAGCAGATTAAGGATATTAAAACCATAGGACAAACGATAGAAGCGATTGCATTTTTGTATAAAGTTACAGAGCAGAAAATATCGGGAGTTGTACATGGTTCAACTACCGTTAGGAATCCGAATGGAGATGGTAGAGATGTAGATTGGGGCGAAGGTGCGTGGGAAATTCTATCAAAATTTGGAATAACCGGACAATATGCTTCAATGGTGAATGATCTGGTGTCTGGTGAGTATTTTAATGCAGCAGTTGGTGGTGTAGGGTTGTTTGGTGAATTGTTAGATAATGCATATTCTCCAAATCCAAAAGATTTGAGGAGTTTATTATTTGGTTTAGGGGTTGATGATGCAGTGAATGCCGGATTAACGTCTATTGCAATAGGAACTTCATCAAGAGAGGCTGCGAAAGCGGCATGGAAAGAAATAGCAAGTGGATACAAATTTGGCGATAGTGTTGGAAAAAATTTAGCAGTTGGTGCACAATGGGCAGTGGCAATTGTCGACAACGGCATGGATAATTATGATGAATTTGGAACAATGGCGAATGCTAGATTTTGGGGTGAAACAGCTGTAGAAACGGCAGTAGATGTAGGAATGGGCATTGCAGCAACAGCAGCAGTAACTGCAGGAGCAGTTGCATTAGGCGTGGCAGCACCAGCAGTGGCAGTAGCAGCAGTAGCCGGTGGTGTTGTATGGGGTGTAAACACAGCAGTCGAATACTTTACCGGAAAAGATGTTGGTGAATGGGCAGCCGATGCGGTGTGTGATGGTGCAGAATGGCTTATGGATAAGGCAGAAAAAGCAGGAAATGTATTGGCAAGTGCAGGTGATGCATTTTGTGAATGGATAGGAATATAACAATATATAATTAAGGAGATAAAAGTATGAAGATTAAGGAGTTATTACCGATTGGTTCAATTATTTGGTTAAGGGATGCACAGAAACCATTAATGATATTTGGAATCCGTCAGACAAACTTAGATAACAATGTTGAGTATGATTATATTGGTGTTTTATATCCGGAAGGTAATATGGGTGTGAGTTCTCAGTTTATGTTTAATCATGATGATATTGAGAAAGTAGTATTCCGTGGTTTTGAGGATGCGTCTAGAGAGGATTTTATTGAGCGTTTGTGTGCATTTTATAAAACACGTGAGACAAAGGAAGAAATTTAGATATAATAAAGGTTATTTTTATAATGTAATGGGAGGTGTGTTATGGCAACATTTGACGTTAAGATTAGCAGTATCAAAAATGAGGCGGATGATTTTGACAAGATGGCAAAAAAGCTAGAAAAACACTATGATTCAATCAGTGATATTAAAAAGAGTCTGTCAGGTGTTTTGGGTTCAAGCGGTGCATCTATTGGCAATTCGCTAGGTACTGTGATGTCGCAGATACAAAGTGAACAAAAGAGTTGTGCAGCAATCAGCAATAGTTTGGAGTCTATTGCTCAGACTTATACAAATGCAGAGAAAGCATTAGTACCGGGATATGACGCAGGTGTAGTGAAGGATGCACAGAGTGGAGATGCAAAAGGTGGAGACGATCCATCGTTTTGGGATAATTACAAGAGCAATTTTTGGTCCAATTTGCCTGAGGCTATACTCACAAGTGGTGGAGAGACAGTGGCACGAGTTGGAGGTTTGATTAATGTTGTTACTGCAACAGCAAGGAGTGCTAGCACAACGAATGGTTTTGTGATTATAAATCCTAGTGTGATGCCAACTACTTCTAAGATGATTTCTATTGGTACGAAAGTGGCAACAGGAGCAAAGATTGGATTACCAATAATAGGTGGTATTATTGATTATGCGGGTATGCGTTCTTCTGGTGTTGGGAGAGGGGAAGCTGCTAACAAAGCAATTGCGCACACGGCTATTGGTCTTGCAGGAGGAGCTGCAGGAGCGAAAATTGGAGCGGCTATTGGTACCGCAATTCCGGTTCCTGTGGTTGGTACGGTAGTCGGTGCTGTTGCAGGATTTGTAATAGGTGTAGGAATTACCACGCTAGGAAGTATGGCATTTGACTATGTTTATGACAACTGGGATGACATTACAGAGACTGCAAAAGAGATTGGAACTGCAGTGGTAGATGGTGCTAAGGCTGCGGGAAAAGCTGTAGTAGACGGAGCTAAGTGCATTGCAGAGGGAATTGGCAATGCAGCTTCTTCGGTAGGAAAGTTCTGGGGAACGGTTTTTGGTTAAAGAATAGAGATGAGAAGGAGTCAAAGATATGGATAAGATTTTACCAATTGGTACAGTAGTTCGTTTGAAAAACGGAGATCAGAAGATTATGATTATTTGTAGATTGCCACTTTACAATAATGAAGGAACAATCGGTTATTTTGATTATTCTGCATGTTTATATCCGACAGGTCAGACAGATCAACAGGTTTTTTTCTTCAACAAGGAAGATATTGACGAGATTTTCTTTGAAGGATATAGGGATGAGGATGAGGAGAAATTCTGTGAAATGTACAAAGAAGCTATCAAAGATGTGAAATATCCAAGATTACAATTGCAGTTTGAGGAGTAGATCGTTTTATGAAAAAAAATAGTAACCAGCTTTTGTTGAATTTTGTCCTATGTTTTTTGGGTTTTTCTATTCCGATGGGGTTGTTTCTTTCTCTTTTGTTTATGTCAGTTTGGAAAGGAATAATTCTAGGAGTGATTGGCGGTTTGTTATTTGCCAGTGTGTTAGTAGCATTTATTGCATATATCGCAGCAGGGAAAGATCGATTAAAGGAACGGTATGGGATACACGAACAGGCATTCTATGATGGAGGAGCTAGTTACATCATGGATAAAGTAAGTGTTGGTGGTTGGATGTATCTGTTCGAAGATCGTTTGTGTTTCTTGTCGCATGCAATTAATGTACAAGTTGGAGAAATTGTTATTCCATATCAAGATATGACTAGTGTGGCAAAGGGAAGCCGGTGGCGCAGAATCGCTATTCGGACAAAGGATGGAAAAAGCGGAGAATTTGTGGTGAATGAGGCAGATGAATGGGTTGAAATATTACAGAGCAGAATTGCTCCTAATGTTCAGATGAATGGAAAGATTGATTAATATAAAAAGTGGTTGAACAAAGGCAGATTAATGAGTATCATTTTATCTGTCTTTTGTATTGCAAAGTATTTGTATTTGTCTAGGATTTTAATAGATACGATTGTAAACGCAAATGTTATAGAGAAATAAGACGCGGAAAATAAGATATTTGGTGAAATGAAAGATTCAGATAGTTTGGAATCCGAAAAGTGAAAACTGGTTATTCATCCCAAAAAGTGGTTATTTATCCAAAAAATGATACAAATGAAAGAAGTGTGCTATAATGCAGATAGTAAAATTATCAAAGAAAGAAAAATATGATTTCAAAAAATGAAAAAACGGAGGAAGAACGATGTCATACCAATTATATGTGAACATATCGAATCTAAAGCATTCATCAGATGATTTTAGTCAATATGCTGACAGATTGAAAAAGCTCAGAGATAGATTGGAAGATGTATGTGCCGGTCTAACATGCGTTGGAGCGGGCTATGAGAATTTAAAGAAAAGTATCAAATCCCAGATAAATGAACTTGACGAGCAACAAAGAAAAATGAAAAAATATGGTCAGACGATTCAGACTATTACAAAGTTGTACCAGTCAGCGGAGAACAATATTGTTGAGTCTGCTGCACGGATAAGTAGCCTAGAGGATATTACCGAAATGGTAAAAGAGGAATTGAAGGACGTTGGAGAAGAAGTAGATAAATGGATTAGAGAGCTTGAACAAACGATTGATGACCTGGAGCGTTATACAGTTCTATTGATTACTAAGGCATATCATACAGTTTTTGGGTTTGAAGGTAGTACGGATGATTGCATTGGCTGGATTCTTACAAGAGAACAGCACTATGACAGAAACAGCAATATGCCGATTGAAGATCTTCCACAGAGTCCATCCGAAGCAGCAGATTTGGGGTGGGACGATAGTGTGGCTTCAAACTGTCATCAGTTTACGGCAGGTGATCAGCCTAATGAGAAATGGGTTTCGCCAGATGGGAAGTATGAAGTAATCTTTGATTCTTCTGGTCGTATTGTGACCGCTCCGGAAGATTATGGTACCTATAACTATTGTAGTCCAAATGATGACCCTGTGGGACATGCGAAAAAAGACGTAATTCCTTGGATTGTTTTTGGAAACTCTGAAGATGATGAAACATGGCCTCTTGAAAGACTGTATATGCTGGTTTTTGGAGGAAGTTGAGAGTGGATGGAGAAATGATGAGAAAGCAGATAATAATTGTAACGATGCTGATTGGTATGATTGTGTTATTAGGAGGTTGTGATGTGAATTCTAATAGTTATTCAGAACGCCTGTATCAGGCGATTGTTAACGGTGATAAGGAGCAGTTTGATGCGATTTTAAAAGAGGGCGGCGATGTTAATGAACTGAGAAGCGAAGAGAGTAATTCAAAAAAGGGTATTTTAGGAAGGATTTTGAGTAATACGGATTATGAAAATGTTTATCCATTAGAGATTGCTTGTCAAAAATCTCCTGAGATGGCATACGCGCTTTTGGAAGCCGGAGCAGATGTTTCAGTTGTAGATCCTTATCTGGACTCCACACCACTTCTTTATGCGCTTTCTTCCAATCATCCTGAGCGATTTGAACTGGCAGCAGAACTAATCAAAAGAGGAGCGGATGTTAACCACATTGATAGGAATAAACGTATTGCAGTAAATAGTGCGGTGCACACTCTAAAAGGAGATTCAGATGAAACGAAGCAACAAAGTTTTGAACTTTTGAAAGAACTGCTTGCCACTACAGATATGAACGAAGTGATTACAAATTCGTCGAGCAATCCCTTAAGAGAGGCTGCAAAGTATGGAAATTGCGATGCAATCGATTATATTTTGGAACAAGGAATTATTGATATCAACCTAGAAACAGATGGAATGACACCACTTATGATTGCAGTTATAGGAAAAAATACGGATGCATGCAGATTGCTCTTGGAAAAAGGAGCGGATTCGTCAATTGTTTCCAAAGAGGGAAAGACAGCATATAATTATGCTGAAGAATCTAATAACGAAGAATTGATGGATCTATTGAAAAACTATTCGGGCTGTGATTGAAACGGTTGATTAGACTATGGAAAACTGGTTATTCATCCAAAAAACTGGTTATTCATCCAAAAAATAACACAAATAAAATTTATATGTTATAGTGTACATAGAGTGGAAGACATGAGAGAGCAAGGTGATAGTTATGATGATTTCGATTGGAAAACTGAAAAGAGTAATCGATGATCTGCAGGATGCAGAATTATCGTACAAGCGACAGATTCATGCTTTTGACAAGGTTCTTCATGATTTTAAGTCACTTGATAAAGAGGGCAATGATAAGCGAGCCCTAAGACTTGTTGCAGAGGACCTGCAAAAGGAATATCAGCAGATTAAGAAATTGAAGATGACGCTTTCGGAGATTGTGAGAAGTTACGAACAAGCGGAGAAAAACATTATGAATTCTTCTTCGGGGCTGTTTAACAAGCGAGCCGGAACAAGAGAGATTGATATTGGTGATGTGAAGAAGATATTAGAAGATTTTAATATAACTCTAACGTAGGGAAAGGGAGGTTCAAGATGGCGATTGACAAGATTAAGGTAAATACGAACAAGTTGCAGAACACAACGAACGATATTGAGGATGCGCTCAAGGACATTAAGAACAAGATAAAAGCGATGGAAGCGGACGTGAAAGCGCTTAATTCGATGTGGACAGGTGATGCATATGATGCATTCAATAATGCGTTTCAGGATGATATGAAAGACTTGGGAGTTATCTGTGACAACATTCAGAGTGTAATTGATTATGAGAAAAAAGCAAAGACCGAGTATGACAGTTGTGAACAAAAAGTTTCAGAATTAGTCGATAAGATTACAGTTTAGGAGGTGGCGTATGGCTTCTATTAATTTAAAGGTTTCTCCGGATGAGCTTAAGAAAAAATCCGGCGAGATTACAAAAGAGATTAATGCAATCGAGAAAGATTTTGAAAAGATTGATCAATATGTAATGGGCACGAAGAAGTTTTGGGAAGGCGATGCAAGCGACGTACATATTAAGGGATACAACAAGATGAAGGATGATTTCAAGACAATTATTAAGAGATTGAAAGAGCATCCAAAGGATCTTCAAACAATGGCAGGTGTATACGAAGAGACAGAGACTACTATTAAGACAATCGCAGCAGCGTTGCCGACGGATGTATTATAGTTTGAGGGAGGTTAATTATGGCAAGTGAATATTCAATCACATTTAATTATAACAAAGCCATCAATCAAGCGAATGATTTAGTTGATATAGCAAAAGAAATTCGAAAAGTGGCGAATGACAAGATGGAAACTAGCATCCAGACAGTTGACAAGAACTGGGATGGTGATAGTTCTAAGAAGTTTGTTAATAAGAGTAGACAATTGAAAGCAAAAGTGGTTGATTCAGCAGATGATATCGATGCGATTGCAAGTGCAATTAAGACAATGGCTAAGAAGATATACGATGCAGAGATGGAAGCTTTGCGTATTGCGAGAGAACGAGAAGCCAAACTTTCGCAATAATGATTACATGGTACGATATCTGCAATGCAGATATACATAGATTTTTTTAAAAATAAGGAGGAAACAAAAATGGCAGTTTCAACAATTCAGTTAACACAGAGTGCTCTTGCTAAGAAGAAAAATGAGCTTGAGACATTGAACACACAGTTAAAGTCACAGATTAAGGACATGAACTCAACAGAGAAATCTTTGATGGGTATGTGGGAAGGTGATGCAGCGAAAGCTTTCGATGCAGCATATGACAAAGACGGACAGTCATTCGAAAAGTTTACAGATTTGGTTACAAAGTATGTAGGTGCTTTAGAGTCTATCATGAAATTATATGAGAAGGCAGAGCAGAAGAATATCCAGACTGCTAAGAAGCGTTCTTATAAGTAAGAAGATAATAACATTAGAATAATAGTAGAAAGGAAGTATATATTATGGCAATGGCAGAATTAAAGGTAACTCCTTCACAGTTAAAGAGTAAAGCAAATGATTTCAAGGCAAAGGCAAACAAGGTTCGTACAACAACAGATAAGATGTTAAGCGAGATCAAGTCAATCAACGGTTCTACATGGGCTGGTGATGCATCAGAAGCATATAAGAAGCAGTTCGCTAAGTTAGAGAACGATATGAACGATATGTACAAGATGATTACAGAGTATTCAAATGACTTGATTGATATCGCTGCTCAGTACGAGTCAACAGAGAAGGCGAATGAAGCACTTGCTCAGGCTTTGGCTACAGACGTTATTAAATAATTAAAGACATTAGCGGTACAAGGGCATTATTTGCTCTTGTACCTTTTGTTGTATTTAGGAGACAAGAATAATGGCAGATAAGATGAGACTTACTTATATAAAATTTATATTAATTGTGTGTGCGGTTGTGTTTTGTATGTGTGATACGGTAATGGCAACCACGACAGAAATGATGAGTGAATTACCGCAGGCAATCAATGAAAAAAAGGAAGCTGCGGTTAAGATAATTGTATATGTAGTAGATCAGAATAAGAAACAATATAACCTTAGACAGGGAACAGGAATTTTAGTTGAAACGAGAGAGAATGATGGAGCGTCATCGGAGATTGTGTTAACCAATGACAGGTTGACGCAAGTTGATGATACAGAATTGAATAACATTCGCCTTAAGTACGGTCTTTCTGCGGAAGCAAGTCTTGATGTGTGTGTTGATATTGTTTTACAGGTAGGAACAAGAATTGAAGCGGAAATAAAACATGAGGGAGAGGATTTCCTTGTTTTAGAATTAAAAAAAGACATTAACGTTTCGAACAGCTTGAATCTGGGCAATAGTGCGGCTGTTAATGCGAACGATAGATTATATATGCTTGGATATGGCGGCAACATGAGTATTTTAGGACAGGAAGATTTAACTAATATGGATTTGCGATATGGAACAGGAGCTGTATCGGCAGTTGCAGAAGAAGAGATTGTTACAGACTTTCAACCACAGCCTGGAGACATTGGTATGCCGGTATTAAATGCGAATGGCTATGTAGTGGGTATGCTTGTTGAAAGGGAAACAGGGATTTGTATCAAACCGATTGACACTATTAAGAAAACGTTAGATGTGCTTGGTATTCCTTATGTGGGTATTAGTATAGATAATCATTACAACGAAGTTACGAAAGAGATTGCTCATCAATTGGATATCTTATTACTAGAGTGTCAGAATTTGGCAATGGATGAAGATGCATATACGAAAAAGAGTATTGACAAGTTAAAGACAGCAATTGACTCGGCAATGGAAATACAATCCAATAATGAGTCTACATATGATCAATATGAAAAGGCAATTGAGGAATTGGAAAAGTACAAGGGAAAACTTAAGAAAAAAGATCATCCGATTCGAATGTTGCAATTAGGATTTGCAACAGCGATTTTATTTTTTTTAATTTTGGGTTTTAGAACACAGCGTACAATCAACCAATTACAAGAGGAGAACAGATATAATCTTGGGGGAAATACCAACAGTAATGAAGTGATATATGCGAAGCTGATTCGTATGGATTCCTTGCAAGAGATTGCAATTACCAACGTGATTTTCAAAATTGGTAAGCACGCACCGGAAGTTGACTACGTAATTACAGATAATACATCAGTTAGTAGACATCATGCAGATATTATGAGAAAAGGAAAAGAATTTTTTATACTAGATAATAATTCGACAAACCACACATTTGTTAATGGGGAACAGATAATTTCCGGACAATATGTACCTATCAAAGGTGGGGACATGATTCGTTTGTCAGATGTGGATTTCAGGTTTGAGATATAAGGAAGTTACCCCTTTTTATCTTAAAACTGGTTATTCATCCAAAAAACTGGTTATTCATCCAAAAAATGAACATTTGTAAAATGATTGTGTTATAGTACATACATCGAAACAAAACCGAACAGATAGCAATATGATACATAACATGTATGACATTTGGTATTTGTGGAGAAGGATGATTTTTAATTAATAAGGAGGAAACGAAAATGGCAGTTTCAACAATTCAGTTAACACAGAGCGCTCTTGCTAAGAAGAAAAATGAGCTTGAGACATTGAACACACAGTTAAAGTCACAGATTAAGGACATGAACTCAACAGAGAAATCTTTGATGGGTATGTGGGAAGGTGATGCAGCGAAGGCTTTCGATGCAGCATATGACAAGGACGGACAGTCATTTGAGAAGTTTACAGATTTGGTTACAAAGTATGTTGGTGCTTTAGAGTCTATCATGAAATTATATGAGAAGGCAGAGCAGAAGAATATCCAGACTGCTAAGAAGCGTTCATACAAGTAAGAAATTTACAATATTAGATTAAGAGTAGAAAGGAAGTATATATTATGGCAATGGCACAGTTAAAGGTAACTCCTTCACAGTTAAAGAGTAAAGCAAATGATTTCAAGGCAAAGGCAAACAAGGTTCGTACAACAACAGATAAGATGTTAAGCGAGATTAAGTCAATCAACGGTTCTACATGGGCTGGTGATGCATCAGAAGCATATAAGAAGCAGTTCGCTAAGTTAGAGAACGATATGAACGATATGTACAAGATGATTACAGAGTATTCAAATGACTTGATTGATATCGCTGCTCAGTACGAGTCAACAGAGAAGGCGAATGAAGCGCTTGCTCAGGCTTTGGCTACAGACGTTATTAAATAATTGATTTTTTGAAAAAGATGTTTTGCGTATCATGCGCGAAACATCTTTTTTTGTGTTTACAAACTTTTAAAAATGAGTAAACTAATAGATAATGATTCGTTTGATATGTTCTAAGATGATATATGATGGAGGGATTATGATGAAGGCTGTACTGAAAAATCCAAAGAAATTAGTAAAGAAGATTGTTCTCATATTGCTTGGAACATTTATATATTCTGCAGGTGTGGGGTTATTCCTAGACCCGAACGGTTTGGCACCGGGTGGCGTGGTTGGTCTTTCTGTCATTGTAAGTCATATACTTGGCGGTGAGACGGGAAGCTGGTATTTCCTATTCAATATACCAATTGTATTGCTCGGTTGGTGGAAGTTTGGAGGCAAATTTATCATCTGGACGTTTTATTCCGTGGCAGCCAATTCTGTCTTTACAAACTTTTTTGCAAGATTTGGTTCGGTTACGGATGAATTGATGCTTGCAGCAATTGCAGGTAGTGTGCTTACAGGTGTTGGTATTGGGATTGTCTTAAGGAGTGGTTCGACGACTGGTGGAACGGATATTATCATAAAGTTGTTAAGAAGAAGGTATCCTGCAATTAAGACGAGCACATTTTTTATGGTTGTTGATATTGTGATTGTTTCTGCGGCGGGTATTCTGTTTCGTGATTTTAACATTGCGATGTATGCATTTATTGCAGTTGTATTGAGTGGTAAAGTGATGGAGTCCGTTCTCTACGGAAAGGACGAGGCAACGCTTGTGTTTATCGTCTCTGACAAGGCGCAATTGGTTGTGGATCGTTTGTTACAGGATATGTCGGTCGGCGCAACGATTCTTTCGGGCAAAGGTGCATATACACACCATGAGAAGAATATTATTATGTGTGTGGTGAAAAAGAGAGCAACACCGACATTGGAGGACATTGTAAAGGAAGAAGACTCGGCAGCATTTATGATTGTGACAAGTGCCAGTGAAATATATGGCGAAGGTTATAAGAATATTATGATGGAGAGATTGTAGAAAAATTGGCAGAGGGATTGCAGATATAAGTTTTGCAAAACCCTGCCTTTTTTGTTATAATTATTTGGATTATTCTATTTCGTTAAGACAGCTGCGTTATAGAGATAGCAGAAAGGGTAGTCATAATGGAAACAACAATTCTTAACGGATTAATTGCATATAACACAGAAGGTGCGTATCCATGGCATATGCCGGGACACAAAAGAAGATTGAATACGATTTTTCCAAACCTTATTGAACATCCGTTTGCGATTGATGTGACAGAAGTCGGAGACTTAGATGAATTGCATCATCCAACAGGGATTATTAAGCAGGCGCTTGAACGGGCGACCGAGATATATGGTTCAAGTCAGAGCTATTATCTTGTCAATGGTTCTACATGCGGTATTCTTGCAGCGATTTCTGCGGTTTGTAATCCCGGGGATAAGATTATTGTGGCACGCAATTGTCACAAATCCGTATATCATGCGATTCGGTTGTTAAGACTGCGTTCTGTCTATGTTATGCCGGATTGGAATGAAAAACTGCAGATGTTTGGTGGTGTATCACCTGATGCAGTTAAGAAGTTATTGAAAATGCATCAGGATGCGAAAGCGGTGCTTCTTGTGTCACCTACCTATGAGGGTGTTGTAAGCGATGTGGAGAAGATTGCGAAGATTACGCATAAGTTTAATCTTCCGTTGATTGTTGATGCAGCACATGGGGCGCATTTTGAATATATGGCAAACGTCAATGAAACGATTAGTACGACCGATTATAATCATGTGCCGGACCCGGCAATTCGATTGGGAGCGGATATCGTAGTAGAGAGTTTGCATAAGACGCTGCCGGCTATGACGCAATGCGGAATTTTGCATTACAAGAGTGGCCTGATAAAGCAGGAACGCTTAGAAGAGTATCTATCCATTTATCAAAGTACATCACCATCGTATGTATTCTTGGCGACAATGGAAGCGTGTATAGAGAAAATGGACCATGAAAGAGACGGACTTTTTATCGTGTATAAGCAATTGCTTTCGGAATACCGAAAGAAGTTTGCGTCTTTGCAACATATACATCTCGTACAGGAAGCGGATTTCAAAAAGAACAGCGTGTACGATTACGATGATGGAAAGCTCGTATTTGTGGTAGAAAACTGTGGCATTTTACAAGAACAAGGAATGAAGATTATTAACGGTGTGACACTTGGTGAAATGTTGCATAAGGAGTATGGACAGGTGATGGAGATGGCAGCGGGAAATTATGTAATTGCCATGACATCTGTCGCCGACACAAAGGAAGCATTTGAAGCGTTGTATCTTGCAATGGAGGCAATTGACAGTCAGTTAACGAATCTTACTGAATGTGCCGATAACAATAATGAGGACGGCATTTCTTATGCGATAGGGGCAGAGCGGAAGATGACAATCGCTGAGGCGAAAGAAGGTACCGTTACACAAGTGCCGATTGACGAAGCACAAGGAAGTGTAAGTGGCGAATATATATACATTTATCCACCGGGAATACCGCTTGTTGTGCCGGGAGAGATTATATCGAAAGAGTTGATTTTTGAGATAAAAAAGGCGATACAGCTTGGTTTGAATACAAAAGGAATCACGAAGACAGACAATGGCGAGTGTCAGTTGACAGTTAGAATATAGGAAGATAGGGGATATATTGTGGAAGGAATATTTATAACAATGGAAGGTCCGGATGGATCGGGCAAGACAACGCAGATTGAGCTATTGAAAAAATATCTGGAAGATAAGGGATATGATATTGTTATTACGAGAGAGCCGGGCGGAACTGCAATTAGTGAAGCGATTCGTGCGATTATCTTGAATAAGGATTATCAGGAAATGAGTCATATGACAGAGTTGCTTTTGTATGCTTCGGCAAGATCGCAGCTTGTGAATCAGGTGATAAAGCCGGCATTGGCGGAAGGCAAGGCTGTTATCTGTGACCGCTTTGTTGAATCATCTGCGGTTTACCAGGGAATTGGAAGAGGTCTTGGTGTATCAACAGTATATGAGGTTAATAATTATGCCCTCGGAGAGGTGAAGCCAAAGCTTACAATTTTTATGGATCTTGATGCTGAAGAAGGAATTAAGAGAAAAGAGAATCAGACAGAGCTAGATCGTATGGAGATGGAAGATCTTAGTTTCCACAAGCGAGTAGTAGAAGGCTACAGACAGTTGGCGCAGTTGTATCCGGAACGTATTTTCCAAGTAGATGCCACGTTGCCAATCGAACAGATACATAGTATGATTGTGGAAGAAGTAGAGAAGAGATTTTTTTCATAACACAATGTGAAAAATAGGTATTTGTTAAATTCATACAAGAAAGCACGTTTTGTATGTTTTTCAAATACTAATTTTGAGAAAGGAGAGATAATATGGATTTACGAGTCAATCAGATGACCAACCAGGCACCAATTGAAAATCACACGCAGGCACCTAAGGGTGATGACAGTTTTAAGTTTACGCTTGTTAGTCACATTGAGAATGGTGAATTGAAGGAAAAACTCTCCGGTCTTATGAAGGATATTGAGGAGCAAGGAAGCAAGCTTGCAAAACATATGGATATCCGCGACATGAAGCGATACAGAAGTCTTGTAAAGGAATTTATGAATGAGGTAACCGCACATTCACATGAGTTTTCGAGAGAGAATTTCCTTGACAGACGAGGAAGACACAGAGTGTACGGAATCGTGAAAGAAGTGGACAAGTCGCTTGATGACTTGGCACAAGAACTGTTGAAGGATGAGAAGGATAATCTTGCAATCCTTAACAAGATAGATGATATTAGAGGAATGTTGTTAGACATTTCGACCTGATATGGAGGTGTTAATATGGCTAATTATAGTGATATTATAGGACATGAAGATATTGTGAGACATTTTAAGAGCAGTATTGAGCTTGGAAAGGTTTCACATGCATATATATTAAATGGAGAAAAAGGTGTTGGTAAGAAGACACTTGCACATGTTGTGGCAAAATCATTACAATGTGAGTCGGGAAGTCCGGATCCTTGCGGAACGTGTACTTCATGCTTGCAGGTGGATTCGAATAACCAGCCGGATATTATCTGGGTGAATCATGAGAAACCCAATGTCATTACGGTAGATGAGATTCGCTCTCAGATTGTCAATGATATAGATTTGAAACCGTATAGAAGTAGGTATAAGATCTATATTGTTCCGGATGCGCAGATGATGAATCCACAGGCGCAGAATGCGTTGTTAAAGACACTAGAGGAGCCGCCGGAGTATGCAATTATCATGTTGCTTACAGACAATGTGGACAAGTTCCTTCCGACAATTCTTAGTCGTTGTATCGTGTTGAATTTCAAACCGGTACAGCCACTTGAGATGATAGAATATCTAGAGGAACAACTCGGCATAGAGAAGGAAAAGGCGAAGTTTTGTGCAGATTTTGCACAAGGCAATCTTGGGAAAGCGGTAAGGCTTGCAATTTCGCCGGATTATAATGAGATTAAGGAAGACAGCGTACGACTTCTTCGACGTATTCACGAGATGGATATGGAAGATATCATATTAGCTGTTAAGAAAATGGGCAAATACAAGCTTGACGTTACAGACTACATCGATATTATGATGATGTGGTTTAGAGACATTTTGATGGTAAAGATTTCGAATTCGCCGAACAAAACAATCTTCAAAAATGAGTTTTCCTATCTGAAGAAACAGGCAAGTCGCACTTCTTATGAAGGAATTGAAGAGATTTTGAAGGCAATGAATAAGTTAAAGATTCGCTTGGAGGCTAATGTGAATTTTGATATTGCAATAGAGCTTACCTTGCTTACAATAAAGGAGAACATGTAATGGTAGAAGTAATAGGTGTTCGTTTTAGACAAAACGGCAAGATATATTTTTTTGCACCAAACGGCATTGAACTTAACGTTGGTGATGCAGTTATCGTAGAGACTGCCAGAGGTGTGGAATACGGAAAGGTGGTACTTGGCAAGAGAGAAATTGAAGAAGGAAGTATTACCTCTGCATTGAAGCCTGTAATTCGCAAAGCAACTGCTGAGGATGACAAGAAGAATGAGGCGAATAAGCAAAAATGTAAGGATGCATTCAACATTTGTTTGCAAAAGATTGCAAAGCACGGCTTAGAGATGAAGCTGATAGATGTTGAGTATACATTTGATAATAACAAAGTGCTATTCTATTTTACAGCAGACGGAAGAATTGACTTTAGAGAGTTGGTTAAGGACTTAGCAGCAGTGTTCAAGACAAGAATCGAGCTTCGCCAGATTGGTGTGCGTGATGAGACCAAGATTCTTGGCGGAATTGGAATCTGCGGAAGAGAGTTGTGTTGTCATAAGCATTTGTCAGACTTCGTTCCGGTATCGATTAAGATGGCAAAGGAACAGAATCTTTCATTGAATCCAACCAAGATTTCCGGTGTGTGCGGAAGATTGATGTGCTGTCTTAAGAATGAGCAAGAGACTTATGAGTATCTGAATGATAAGCTTCCGAATGTTGGTGATTTTGTAAAAACGACTGATGGTTTGAAGGGTGAAGTACATAGTGTGAATGTGCTTCGTCAAAAAGTAAAGGTTGTCGTAGAGTTGGATAACGGCGACAAGGAAATCCGTGAATATATACCGGATGAGTTGAAGTTCAAGACAAAGAAACGTCGTAACCATGATAAGGTTAGTGATGAGGAATTGAAAGCATTAGAAGCGTTAGAGCGTAACGAAGGTGGCTCTAAGATTGATTAAAAATGTGAAGTTTGGATGTGTTAGATAGTGCTAATCCGGATTTCATAACATGGTGAATATATGATATACGATGATGAGAGAATAGATGACTTGCAATGCAAGGGTTATCAGCTGATTCAAAAGCCAAAGGGATTTTGTTTTGGAATTGATGCGGTATTGTTATCCGGTTTTGCTAAGGTAAAACGTGGACAGAAGGTATTAGACCTTTGCACCGGCAGTGGTGTGATTCCCATTTTGTTGGAAGCTAAGACGGAAGGGAGCACATTTACCGGCTTAGAACTGCAAGAAGCCTATGCAGATATGGCGAGCAGAAGTGTTGCATTGAATCATCAAGAAGACAAAGTGAATATCGTATGCGGTGATGTAAAAGAGATAAAGAAGCTGTTCGAACCAGCTTCTTTTCAAGTTGTGACGGTGAATCCACCTTACATGACGGACCACCACGGTTTGCAAAATCTCTATGAACCGAAGACGATTGCAAGGCATGAGGTGGCGCTGACCTTAGAGGATGTGATTGCTGCAGCAAGCTATGTGCTTCCTGTGCATGGAAGTTTCTATATGGTACATAAGCCATTTCGTCTGGCAGAGATTTTTCGCGTGATGAAGCAGTATCATCTAGAGCCTAAGCGCATGCGCCTGGTGCATCCATACGCTGACAAGGAACCAACGATGGTGTTAGTGGAAGGAATGAAAGGTGGTAAGGAGCGAATTACCATTGAGCCGCCGCTTGTGGTATACAAAGAAAAGAATGTGTATACGGATGAGATTTATGAGATATATGGACGTTAGAAGCTCTTGGGATTGGAGGATTCCGGGGGCTTTTTTGCTTAAACTATTAAAGGAAGAAACTAGATATGCAAATTCTTAAAAATATCTTAAGTTACCTATAAACTATTGATGTAGAGTTTGGGCTGTGCTATTATGACGCTAGTTTTGGATATGTTTAAAACGATTACATAAAAAGAGGACTCTGACAACATTCGCGAAAATATCCAGAGTCCCCACACTATAAGCACTTATGAAAAAGTACCTAGGACAAGTATATCACTTTTTCTGATAAGTGTAAATATTACAAGGAGAAAGTGAAAATGAGAAACAAAAGAATAATCGCAATGTCAATGGCGTTGCTTTTGGCACTGCAAAGTCCATTGGCAAGTATGAGTGTCAATGCCACAGAGACAGATGTGCAACCAAATGCCACAGAAGAGTATGTTGTTCAGGTGGATAATGAGAAGGAATTTGAAGAAGTGACAGAAGATAACAAAGCCGCAGTAGTTGAGGATGAAAGCGTTGAGGAATTAGAAGATGAGAATATGGTAGTCTTAGAGTTGACTGCCAAAGAGGCTGCCGAGCTTGAAAAAGACAAGAATATAGTTGTGGAAGAAAATATCCTATTCACAGCGAATACGATGGAAAGCAATGAAGCGGTGGAAGAAGAGAATATATCTGTCACAGAAGAATCAACAGAGATGATTACCGAAACATCTGAAGAGATTACAACGAGTGAAACAGCAACAGAGGAAGATGCAGAGGATTCCGGGAGTGTAGAGATTGTAACAGAAGCTACAGATGAAGCGACAGAGCGAGTAAAAGAAAAGAAGGCAAAAACATCTAAGAAAGAAGACAAAGACAAGAACAAAAAGGAAAAAGACGATAAGAAAGATAAATCAAAGAAAGACCAAAAGCATGAGAAACAACTGGCAGAAAAAAGAGCCAAAATAGAGAGTAAGAAACATAAGAACAGTAGCGAAGCAGATCAATGGAATCTGGATGCCATTCGTTATGCAGATAGTATGGAGAGCAAAGATACCATTAAGGTTGCGCTATTAGATAGTGGTGTTTCCTTTGATGAGGATATTCCGATAGTAGAGAGAATTACCATTAATGAGAATAACGAAGTGGAAAATGTTCTGTTTGATGATGCCACAGGGCATGGAACAAGTATGGCAGGAATGATTGGTGCACAGGATAACGGAGCAGGAATAAAAGGTATCAATCCGGATGCGGAAATCTATTCCATCCAGATTCTAGATGAAAATAATCAAAGTACATTAGGTCAGGTAATCGCAGGCATTCATAAGGCGATTGAACTTGATTGTGACATTATTAATATGAGTTTTGGAACAACTGTTGATTCACAATTACTCCATGATGCAATTAAAGAGGCAGATAAAAATGGAATACTTATGATAGCAGCAGCGGGAAACACAGAAGGTGGAGCAGTGGAATACC
>SVEJ01000018.1 GCA_015057435.1 Lachnospiraceae bacterium | reverse complement strand
TTATTGTATTTTGTGTTGGCGCCTCTCCTTATGATGAAGCTGCCATTGAGCAGGCTCGAAGTCTTCATTTCAAAGAAGAACTGAAAGATATACCACTGGTTTATTGTCGTGGCGCATGGGATGAGGAGGCAATGACATTTGGAGATCGAACCCTGTGTAAGATGTTGCAAAAGGCTGTTGGTAAGAAAGACCCTTCCACTTATGAAATATGGGAGAAGGCTTTAATGGGCGCAGTTGGACAAAAATGTGACTGGACAGACCGGAAGTATTTGCAACCAATATATGATTTTCTGGGTGAGGAATACAAGGCATAAAGTAAATGATTATACAGAGGAATTAGAATATGAAAAAAGTGAGGTCTGATAAGGTGTTTGTTGCGATTGGAGTTTTGTTCATTATTATTGGAGTTGTTTTAGTATGGTTTCACATTCCGTATTCACCGGTTAAAAAGGAGTTTTCACGTGATATAGATGCATTAAAAGAAGATAATCAACTAAAACAGCAGGGGCATTTGTTTGAAATGGAAGATT
Organism: Lachnospiraceae bacterium; assembly: GCA_015057435.1. Lineage (GTDB taxonomy): Bacteria > Bacillota > Clostridia > Lachnospirales > Lachnospiraceae > CAG-590. Next base: position 55,311 of record SVEJ01000018.1, on the reverse strand, counting down.
TTTCTCATTTACCACTTGCGATTCAACGCTATCTAGAAGCTTGCGGATACATAGGAACACCTCAGATGAGTTATTTGAAAATGGAATATCATGACGTGGATTTTATGCAGGGGAAAAATGGTCCGGCATTGAAAATTGATTACACCCAATATGATTTTGTTGCGAAACCAAGCCGAATGGCGTTCATTGATAGCAGTATGTTTGGCGTACCTTTTGAAGGATATGACTATTATCAAAATGGTGTGGGTGGAATGAAAGGGGTTATTGCGAAAGGGATAACCTTGTTTGATCAGACCGGAGCAGATATGGATAAAGCGTGTCTTGCGACATATCTGGCAGAGGTTATGTTTGCTCCGTCCATTTTGTTACAGGATTATATTTCTTTTGAGGAAATTAGTGATTATGAAGTGAAAGCAACTATTTCATATGAAGGTCAGATGGTGAGCGGTATTTTTACATTTAATGAGCAGTATGAATTTGTTTCGTTTACCACCAATGACAGGGCAGTGAGCAATCCGGATGGAACGATGGAATATATCCCTTGGTCTGCAGTGTGTGAAGAATATGCTGTTTCGGAAAATGGAATCAAGTATCCGACCAAGTTTAAAGCGATATGGAACTATCCGGATGGAGATTTTGTCTATTTTGATGGTTTGATTAGCAAGGTATTATATGAAGAATGAGACACGAAAGGTGTATCATATCAAATAGATTATGAGGTCCTAAGCAGAGAAAATGCTGCATAGGACTTCTTTTTGTTGGTTGTAGTCACATATTGTAGATGGTATAATGTGTGGCATAGGCGCTATCATATTGAAACATTAAAAATGGAGATTAAAAAACCATGGAGGAAGTAAGATGGATAATGGTTGATGATGATAAAAGATCTGCAGTGTTGGAAATGATTGAGAGTATATATGGAGCAAAGATATGAATTTGAGTATGCGAAAGCATTATATTGACAATTTAAGATGGATAATCCTTTTGATACTGATACCATATCATGCAGCTATGGCGTGGAATACATGGGTCGAACCGAATTATATTTATTTTGAAGGAAATAGATTCATTAGCAGTATCATTGTATTCTTCAGTCCGTATTTTATGCCGTTGTTGTTTGTGTTAGCAGGAGTAAGTACGAAATTTGCGTTGCAAAAGAGGACCAATAAGGAATACCTAGTCGAGAGGATAAAAAGATTGTTTGTACCGCTTGTGTTTGGAACAATCGTTTTAATGCCGATTATGACGTATTTGGCGGATCGATTTAATTATTCCTACAACGGTGGCTTCGTGGAACACTATGCTATATTTTTTACAAAATATACGGATTTGATTGGAGCGGATGGAGGATTTTCGTTAGGTCAATTTTGGTTTTTACTATACCTCTTCATTATTTCTGTTGTAGGTGTAGGAGTAATTACCCTATCAAAAAGAATTGTTTTGAAATCAGAAATAATAATCCCATTTTGGCTTGTTTGCCTTTTGGGGTTGCCTTTGCCATTATTAAGCGAGTTGCTGTCTATAGGTGGGAAAAGCCTTGTAGAATATATGTATCTCTTTATGCTTGGCTATTATGTATTTGCTGATGAAAAAAATATAAATAAGGCAGAAAAGAATTGTTGGCTGTTGTTTGGTATTGGATTCGTAGCAACAATTCTAAATACATATCTCTTTATTTGGGTAGATAAAGAATTTGCTTTGATGAATACAGTTACCAAATATGTGTCCGAGTGGATTATGATCATTGCTTTACTTGGTTTGGCAAAGAAGTATTGGAATGTTAGTGGTAAAGTAGCAGATTACATGAATAAAAGGTCGTTTCTGTTTTATATTTATCATTTTATATGGGTTGTCTTGTTTCAGTACATGTTGTATGGAGTTGTTGGAAACAACACTGTAGTTTTGTTTGTAGGCACCGTGCTTTTGGCGTATTTGACAACATTTATATGTTGCGAAATAAGTATTCGGATACCATTTTTATGTTATCTTACAGGAACAAAATATAATTCAAATAAATGATTGTTGAAATGGTTAATTAGGATGTTCGGGCTCGGCGAGGTGAGTGACATGGAAGAAAAAATTACCTTATGTGGAGATAATTGTATCTAATGAGGAAATTAGATGTGAAGGATGTTCCTCTCATAAAACTTGTACATATCATTTGGTAGAATGCACAAAGGCGCATAACGTAGTTAAATGCAACCAGTGTGCAGAGTTTCCGTGTGAAAAGATTAGTAACATGTTAGAGAAAGCTTTTTTTGATAAGGAAAATAATTTGAGAAAGTAGGGATGAATGAAGTGGATGGAGGTACATTTTATGTTACATAAACTAAACCTAATACAGTATTCCGATTTAATTAAAATTGCAAGAACGCATGATTGTGGTTGTGTATACCCCCTTTCTGTGGCAGAAGGAATTCAGGAAGGAGATATTTTTACAAAGTCGGTTGATGATTTGAAGACTATATTATTTTGGACACAAAGTGGCTTTGCATATCTTTCCGGAGATATAGATGAGAGTTTTTTAGAGGATATATATGAGATTATGATGGACAGAAACAGAACGCATAAGAAACGTTTTATTTTAATGTCAAAGAATCAATATATAGATAGTTATTTTATGACAAAGCAAGATGTCTGCATAGAGAAAAGATACTTGTTCGAGTATCAAGGAGATACAATAAATAATGATATTTCATTGCCGTCAGGATATGAATTGAAAGAAATAGATAATGAATTGTTGACTAACATTTCAGGGTCCATTGTACCTTCACTTTTTTGGAAGGATGTCAATGATTTTTTGAAAAAAGGAAAAGGGTATTGCATATGCCGTGGTGATGACGTTGCGGCCTGGGCATTTTCGGCTGCGGTGAGTACAGAGGAAATAGACATTGGAATAGAAACGAATCCTCGATATCAACAGCAGGGTTTAGGGATGATTGTTGCGAAAAGAATGATACAATACACGTTTGAGCAATTCAAACATCCTGTGTGGGCTTGTCATTATAAAAACATTGCGTCTGCAAAAATGGCAGAAAAGCTTGGATTTGTTAAAGTGTCCCAATGTTCTGTTATCAAGAAGGACAATTAAGAAGGTTATAAATGTTAAGTTTGAAATATGAGGAGAAAGAATATGATTAGAATTAGACCATACAAGTCTACAGATGCGAATACAATTTTGTCATGGTGTCAGGATGAAAGAGCATTTTATCAATGGACGGCGGGTGTAATGGGTGAGTTTCCTATTACCGATAATGAATTTAGTTTTGTTGAGAATTTAATGCCATTTACAGCATTTGATGAAAATGGTGTTTTAGGATTTTTTACATATAGAAATCCGAATGACAATATGGATGAGTTGCGTATGGGATTTGTAATTGTCGATCCAAATGAGCGTGGCAAAGGATATGGAAAAGCAATGCTTCGATTAGGGTTACAATATGCTTTTGAAATATATGGTGCAAAAAAAGTATCGTTGGGCGTTTTTGAAAATAATGCTTCGGCATATCATTGTTACAAAGCAGTGGGTTTTGAGGATGTGGTTCTTGATGAAATGGAAACCTATCGTGTTTTAAATGAAGAGTGGATATGCAAAGAATTGAAGATAGAAAACAGGTGAAATAACAAAGGTTCAACCTAACTCAACCACCGGTTGAGAACATTGATTTTACTGGTGTTACAGCATATCAACCGCTAGTTCGTGTTCGTGCCGGCAACAATATAGTATAGTCCGTAGTGAAAGGAGGGTTCCCAGATGAATCAGGAAAAAATAGGAAAGTTTATAGCAACATGTAGAAAGGAAAATGGATATACGCAGGCATCCCTCGCAGAGCAGCTCGGTATCACTGACCGTGCAATATCAAAGTGGGAAAATGGCAAGAGCCTGCCGGATGCTTCCATTATGTTAGAACTTTGCGAATTATTAAAAATTAATGTAAATGAGCTCCTGACAGGGGAACGTATTATTATGGACAATTACAAAGACATTGCAGAAAAGAATCTTATTGAAATGAGAAAGCAGGAAGAGAAAGCCAACAAGAAATTGTTGGCAGCAGAAACATTTTTAGTTACATTAACGGTAGTTGCATCCCTATCCATGATTATGAGTGGTTGTATTATTGCTGGACAAAATACAACAATGGGGTTCATTTTGTGTACACTTGGTTCCGTTATAACGACTCTAGGGATATTCTATGGACTTAAAATTGAACATGATGCAGGGTACTATGAATGTCCGGAGTGCAAAGAACGGTATGTGCCTACTATGAAAGCGGTAGTTATGGCACCGCATTACGGAACTACAAGAAAAATGAAATGTCCGTATTGCCAGTCAAAGGGATATCATAAGAAAGTGCTGACAAAATAATTAAAGAGAGCTTGAGACTGACATGAAGATGTCGGTTGAGCAGATAGAAGTCATATGCAAATGAATTGTATGTGACTTTTTTTGTTGGTTGTAGTCATGTTTTTCAAATGATATAATGCAATTATTGTTATTAATCTGATAGGAGGATATTATAAATGTGGAATTGTGTAAGACAGAAAAAGAAGTTTTATAAAATTTTTGAACTGTGTATGTTGTTAGCAGCGGTGCTGTTAGCATATCCTTTGGTAGCACAGGCGGAAGAAGTTTCGTTATCTGGCGACGCGGAAAGTGGCTATTATATCAATATGCCCGCAATAGGAACCAATGAACTTTTGATTCATGAAAATGTGCAGACCTTTAAGGTGTATGACAATGGAGGTAAAGATTATGCGTTTGGTTCCAATTGTAATGGCTATCTTTTGTTGACAGCACCAACAGGGTATTCAATATCTTTATCAGGTAATGTTATAACGGAAGGAAATATGCGTGATTATTTACGCATGTATGATGGTAATTCTACACAGTCTGGGCAATTAGGCGCACACAGTGAGTATGAGAGTAGTACTGGTGTGGAGGTTGAATTTGTTACTAGCAGTTCGAACCAAGTACTTCTATATTTTCAATCGGACGGTAGTATTGAGAAGGCTGGAGTGGATTTGACTGTGTCTGTGGGAAAGATTGATGCAGATTATAATATTACTGTTGATAATCATGAAAACGGAACGGTTGATGTTTTAGTAAATGACAAAGGTGCGTCAACTGCTCGCGGAAAAGAGATGGTTACCGTGGTTGGCACGCCGAAAGAGGGATATGATTTAACTGGTGTTGAAGTGACAGATGCATTAGGACGCAAGTTGGTAGTTACGGGTGGTTTTTGGTATACCAATAATACGTGTACATTTTTAATGCCTGCAATCGATGTGAACGTGAAGTGTATGTTTGTAAACACGTCTACAGGAGAAAATGAAATATCGCAAACAATACCAGTATCTGGAACAAAAGAACTTAAGATTGCAAGAGATGTGAGGGAATTCAAGGTATACGGTTCGGGTGGAAAAAATGGTGGATATGCTATTAATGGAAGTGGATATCTATTGTTGACGGCGCCGGAAGGATTTATTATGAAGATTTCTGGAATCTGCAAAACGGAAAAAATCGAATATGATTATCTGACAGTATATGATGGAAATGTTGCAGAAGAAAGTGCAATTGTGGGAAGTACAAGTAAATACGGAAGTCCGAATAATGAGACGGTTGATATTATTGTTAGCAGTGGTAATCAGTTATTGTTATATTTTAAGTCGGATGGTAGTAATGCGGGTAGCGGAGTTGATATCACAGTTAAGCTTAGTGATTTGAATAGAAAGTTTGATCTGGAAGTTAATGAACCGATTAATGGAAAGGTTACATTTTCTGTAGAGGATAAAACAGTAACATCAGCGGCTGAGTCAGAATTAGTAGCTGTTACAGCGACCCCGAATGCTGGATATACCTTAACGGGATTAAAAGTATACGATGCTGAGGGTAATCTTTTGGAATCGAAAGGTGGTACATGGCATACGGGAAATGTTGCTACATTCTTGATGCCGGAAGGCAACGCGAAGGTTTATCCGGAGTTTACTGTATCGGAAAACATGACTGATGAAATGTATCAAAATATACCGGGCAATGGATCAGTGACGATCGGAATTCCGCGCGAGATAGAAAGTTTTAAGCTATACGATAACGGAGGTAGTGCCGGAGATTATACGAATAATTGTGAAAGTTATACATATATTAATGTGCCGAAAGGATATGTGCTAGAGCTTACAGGTACTGTGTGTACAGAGAATAACAATGACTATCTGCGTGTATATGATGGTATGGTTTCCGAAGAAACATTGCTTGGAACATTTATGGGACCAAATGGTGTCGATGTTGGAACGCAATATAGTAAAGACAATAACATGGTTCTGTATTTCCGAACAGATGGTTCAATCGTGCATTCAGGGTTGGACTTGACTGTGAAAAAATGCTTAGTTGATTATAGCATTTTATATGACTTAGATGAAGGAGAATGGGAAGGTACACCGATTTCTTCTTATACAGTGGAAAATGATGATATTATTCTTGGTACACCGGTAAGAGAAGGATATTATTTTACCGGTTGGACAGGAACAGATTTGGAAGAACCTACCATGTCAGTTAAGATTGCAGCAGGCTCTTATGGTGATAGAAGCTATCAGGCTACATGGGAAAAGAGAAAAGAATTACAACATGAAGATATTAAAATTGATGTTGCTAAGCAGACATATACAGGAGCATTTTGTAATAGTGTTGTGGTAAAGGACAAGGATCAGGTTCTTGTGCAGGATACAGACTATACAGTTGAATATAAGCAGGGAGAAGAAAACATTGAAGCACCTATTTGTGTAGGGGATTATGATGTGATTATAACAGGTATTGGTAAATACTGTGATACAGTGAATGCGGTACTCACAATCGATAAGGCTATGAATCCGCCATTGTTGCCGGAAGCTTCTATGCATGTATCTTATGAAGTGGTAACGGTAGGCTCGGCTACATTACCAAAGGGATGGATATGGACAGAAACAGATAAGAAAAAAGAATTGTCCGTTGGTAGCGAGGTAAAAGCGGTTGCACTTTATAATGGGGAAGATAAAGGTAATTATGTGAATGAAAGTATGGAGATTACGATTATCCGAGATGCCTGCACACATGTATGGGATGAAGGTGTCATAACAAAAGAAGCAACTGCTGTTGATGAAGGAGAAAAGAAATATACCTGTACAATTTGCGGACAGAAAAAAAACGAAAAGATTGCTGCACTTGGTGTACCTGTAGTTGGAACGATTGAAACAGATGCGTCCGGTGCAGGATCTTATAAAATTGATGTAGCTGATATTCACAATGGAACAGTTACTTATATGGCACCATCAGATAAGACACTTAGCGATGTCATAATTCCTGACACGGTTGTAATTGGTGGCGTGACTTATAGAGTAACTGCTATTGAAAAGAATGCATTTAAGGATAATAACAATCTCAAAAAGGTTGTAATAGGTAAATATATTAAAACAATCGGAAACAATGCATTTGCTAATTGTAAAAAACTTAAGACTGTGAAGTTTGGAGTCAATGTGACATCTATCGGTGATAAGGCTTTCTATAAGTGTACAGCGCTTACTAAAGTTTCCCTTCCGTCAAAGGTTAAGACTATCGGTAAGTCGGCATTTGAAGGTTGTAAGAAGATAACTTCCGTAACTATCGGAAAGAGTGTAACCAAGATAGGTTCAAAAGCATTTTACGGATGTAATAAGATTAAGACACTTACAATTAAATCAACCAAGCTGACAACGAAGAAGATTGGAAGCAAAGCCTTCGCAAAGACACCAAAGCGTATGACGGTTAAGATTCCGAAAAAGAAATTGAAATCATATAAGACGATGCTTGTAAAACGTGGCGTCAATAAAAAAGCAAAATTTAAAAAGAATTAAAATGATATAAGCATAATAAAAAAAAGCTTGCAGTTTTGAAACTGCAAGCTTTTCTTAAAGTGTTATAAGCTTCGCATATGTAGGTTATAACCGATAATAGCGATTGTTGTTAACACGGCTATTACCAGTATAACACTCAAAACAATAATTGTCTTAGTTACCATAGATCGTGTCTGCTCTCGTCCTTTCGAATCAACTGTCACATCAATTTTTAGATTTCCGGCATGATTGATTTCATAAGTCTGTCCGCAATGTGGGCAGACGGCACGTGAATTGTCCACAATGCTCAAACTGCCTCCGCAGCCTGAACAATCCAGGGTTTTTAATTCCGGTTTTTCATTGTAAATAGTGGTTTCTATTACATCTACCTGTAATGTCTGCTTATTCATCTTCATCGGTCTCCTGTTTCTTGATATAACCAACTTCTCGCTCGATACCCATTAAGTATTCCGTAAGATTAACACCTTCCGGTCCGTCGGTGAGGATTACAATCTCCCCTGACAATTCAGGTGTTGTATTGGGGTTGTCATATACTGCGACAGCCTCTAATAATTTGCATTGATTAAGAGGTGAGAAGTCTTGCAAATTATTCTGTACAAAACTGCAATACTTTAGCTTTGGTAATGATGTTACAAAGGAGATGTCTTCAACACCACAAGCGTCTACTACCAAATACGTAAGGTTCGGATAATGTGAGAAAAAATCCGGAGCAACCGTTTCTTCCGTGTTCACATCTTTGAACGTGCAGGCAACAAATTGAAGCTGTTGTAATGTATCATTTGTTTCAAAGGAATCTTTATCTATCCATAAGGTTGTGTCACTGTCTGGGATTGGAACATATGGTCGTTCCTGGTCATTGATATAGACATTTTTTAGCTTTGAATCATTAAGCACTTGTTCTAATCCATAAATGTATAACTCGTCCGAATGGAGATTGGCTTCCGGCTGGATATACAGATATTCTAAGTTTGGCGAATTTGTGAGCGGAGACATATCCAGGACAGATTTTCTTGGCCATGCATCCGTGTCCTCGTAAGGTACTTCAAAATGGACATCTAGCGTCTTGAGGTTTGGTAATTCAGTCAATGCAAGAAATGCTTCTAAGGTATTGATAGATAGTTTTAATGTCGTTGCTTTTTCAAAATGTTCGATGTCCTTTGCAGGGATACATCCCAGTCCTAATAAATATAAAGCGTCAAGCTCTGTCAGTTCTCTTAATATTTCCGTTCCGGGAGTTTCATCGTCTACCCGGATGGTAAGTTGTTCGAGATTGGATAGTTTAGTGATAAAATCGCACTCGTGTAAGTCCAGATATTGTAAGGACAGGGATTTCAAGTTCTTCAGCTCGCCGATTTTTTCAAGTCCGATAAAATTGCTGGAACTATCTTTTATAACAAGACATTCAAGATTTTTGCAATGTTCGATTTCCGTGATATCAAAGTCGGAACGCATCCATATATCAAACTTTAGTGTTTTGAGATTCGGAAAAGATTTGACGCCGGCTAGGTCTCCCCAGGCTATGTATTCCAGATATTCTACATTCTCCGGATTCACAATTGTTCGAATGTAATTGGCATTTGCGACCTCAGAATCAGCGGTTACATGGCGAATGTCTGCTTTGCTTGAAAAGGTGTTTCGCGTAAAACTATCCCGATGTCCACTTAGTGCAACTCTGGTAAGACCGGTAAACATGGTAAAATCCATTGCACGTTCGCGAGGTCCGTGTTGGGACGTCTCCTGACAGGTCCATCTTTTTATAGTTGTTTGGAATGCGTCTTCACTTTTGCAATCCTGATAATCCGAAAAACTATATTCGATGATGTGTATCCATTCGTTGGTTCCTGATAATCTGTCGATATCATATTTGATGTAACGGACTGTGGAAAACTCGTCTTTCGTGATTTCATTGTACGGTTTGCCAAAGATATCTTCGGAAAACTTTTTAGAGGCATTGGATCCGGTGACACCCCAGCTGTAATCAGAAGAGAAAAAATGAGATTGAATTGCTTCATAGTTGAAACTGAATATAACCAATAGTACAATTAGCGCAATTCCCAGAGCAGCTAATAATACAATGAGCGTTATGTTGATTGCTTTTTTTGTCTCTTTGGTGTTGCCGTAGTCGACATCTACATTTACAATGAGACCGCCGGCCTCATCAAGCAGGAAAGTCTGTCCGCAGGAAGGACAGGTTGCACGATTGTCTTGTGATAGTTCTATTGGCGCGCCGCATTCCGGACATTGTAATTTCAGATAATCAGTTGTTGTTTCGTTCGTAGTTGATTTCATATGTTCCTCTATTTTCGTTCTATTTCAATTTTTTTACCGTAAGTTTCCTGCAAGGTATTCCATTCATCTTCTGACAGATACCATGCGGCTTTTCCCTCGATTACAAAGCGTTCTAATTCCGGACATTGTAATATGGATTCGATTATTTCGTAGGCATCCGCTTCTTCGATTACCGGATATAACAGATATAGTTCTGTAAGCTGGTTGAAATCTTTGAAGATAGCAGGGTCGTCACAGACTAACCGTTCAAGTGTTAAGTGCTTTACTGCTTGGATATCTTGAAGAATATAGCGGTCTTCGTCCAGATTTTCCTCCGAATATATAGAGATTTCTTCTAGCGTGTTCGGATTGACTTTTTCAAAAAAGGGAGAGCTTCCGTATCGTGAGATATCTGCACGAGATATACATATAATACTTCTTAGTTGATTTCCTTCAGGAAGCACATAATTGTGCCAGGAATTTGTGTATAATTCAAGTCGCGTTAGACCGGATAGATACTGGATGTTAGAGGGAGAAAAATCTTGGATGCTCTCTTTTATCATCACAGTTTCTGTATGATTTTCAAATTCCGTTGGTATGTAGTCATAATAATCTTCAAAACTATATGTAAAATGATAACATTTCTTGATTCGTTCAATTCGCAAATATTTGATTCTTGCCAAATCTTCATCGTCGATATTCGCCACCGGTTTGTCATATACATCCAATAAAAAGTCTCTGAAAGCGATGGAAAAGCGACTGGCATCTTCTACCAAAGAAACAGTATAAGCCTGATAGGCAATCAAAGCAATTGCAATAAGAGCTATGATAGCGATTGCCATTCTTATCACTAATGTTTTTATTGAAATGTGTACACCGACTTTTCGCACTGTAGATGTGGAAACGTAGTATAAGCTATCACAATGTACGCATCTGTATGTATTTTTGTCAAGTTGTTCTATCTGTCCGCCACACGACTCACACTGTGACGGAATCTGTTTTATTCTGTTCACTATTATATACCTCTTAAGTTTGTGATATATACACCGTTTTCTCACATTATAGCATTACTTTGTATGATTGTAACGAAGAATTAATTGCTAGACGATTTCAAATCGATAGAATATAATTTTAGCAGCATAGAAATTATTAAGAAAATGAACCAATCTCTAAATTGTGAAAATATATAAGTGAAGGCGATGTGAAACACCTTACATGACGTCATACGAGGAGAAGAAGCATGGATTCAAATGTATTAGAAAAATGTATAGAGGATTACGGTAAAGACGTCTATTCCTTTTGTTTGTATATGACACGTAATAAGGAAACAGCTGAGGATTTGTATCAGCAGACGTTTCTTGTGGCATATGAAAAAGGTGAGTTGGACGATGCTCGTAATCCCAAGTCATATCTGATTTCGATAGCAGTCAATCTATGGAATAATCAAAAGAGAAAATATCTGTGGAGAAAGAAAAAAGCGAACATCATTTATTTCCAGGACGAGGATTTGACAAAGCTGTCATCAGATGCGGAGACCGTGGAAGAAACGGTCATCAAACAGGATGAAGAGGAGCTCATAAGAAGTCTGGTGAATGAACTTCCGGAAAAGATGCGAATAGTTATTCTCATGTATTACATGGAGGAAATGTCGGTAGATGAGATTTCTAAGGCGTTACATATTCCGGCGGGTACAGTGAAAAGCCGTATGCATCAGGCAAAGAATCGATTGAGAGAAGGGATGGTTCAATATGAAGGATAATATGGATATTTTATTGGAAAAAGCCTTACAACCCAATGAGGTACCGCGTGTCGAATTGAATGCTTCGATATTGGAAAAGGCAAAGAGAAGAAGAAAGAAAAATATGTGGTATGGTGTGCCAAAAGTGGCTGTGGCAGCCTTGGTGTTTGCCTTGCTTTGCCCAATCGGAGTATATGCGACGAATTTGATTTTAAAACAAGTGCTGGTTACAGAGTATACAATGACAGTTGGTGATACAGAATACTTTAATGAAAAAGATATTGTGGATTCTATGAATTCTACGGAGGAGGTCAAGACAGATATAGTAAGTCATGAGGAGGGTAACGCGAATGTGAAATGGCTTACAAAAGATGTGCAAAAGCTCAACGGACTTGTGACGAACACTTATTATACGTATGATGATTACAAAGCGATGCTTGAAGATACCAAGATGCCGAATTGGTTTAGTAAAGATTATGAATTAAGTGAAAATGCAAGCTATGTCAATACGAAGGACGATACGATAGAAGAAGATGCAATTAGTGCCACTTTTAAGTATGGCGAAGGAGAAGGCCGAATTCATCTTTCTGTTACGAAGAGGATCAAAGGCTTCGCGGAAAATGTATCAAGTAGCTTGTATCTCACCAATACAGGTAATAAGAGAACTTACAAAAACGTTGACGGTGTGGAGTTTACGTTAGTAGATGAGGTCAGAGAGTCTGGCGAGACAAAGGTTACGAGAACGTATGTTGTAATCGCATATGATATGTATGATGGACATATATTCTTTGAAAACTTAACAGAAGAGCAGATGCATGAGGTACTTGACACCATTAAGATTTCACAGCAGTAGATGATGTATTATAATAAAAGACAAGCAATATCTTGATGAAACACCGAAGGTTACACCAATATCACAGGTTGAGATAAGGGTAGGAGATACTGTGCAGGTTTCAGATTTGTTCGACGTGGAATGTGAAGGAGATTATACGGTGAAAATGTCGGTCTCTGAGAAGTATTATTCAGTCATACAGATGAGCAAGGATGGACAATCATTTGTTGCAAATGATACTGCCGAAGGAGTTGTAATCTATGTGAATGCCCGGGGAAGTAATGCTGAAAGTGTAGATGCAACCAATATAATTACAATTCGATAGTGTGTTGTCTGACAGGGCTGAGGCTGTTGCCACAGTCCTGTTTTTGTAGTATGGACTTGGATATCCTGCCTATTGTTGACTTGACGGATTTGAATTGTTAGAATTTGAGAGAAGGAATATTGTGTTCCTAGTAAAATCTAATTATAATATGTGTAGAAGATTATGTGCGTAGGAGGAACTGTAATGGGATTATTTGACAGAATTGTTCGTAATGTGACAAGAGAGGCAACAAGAACCATCACGAATGCGGTGAGTGATTCTGTATCAACTGCAGTGAATAGTAAGATTCGGGAAATGGTAGACGAGAATGTAACACCGGTCGTGAATCGTCAGGTTGATAAACTTTCACAGGCTGCCGAGGCAGTAAAAGAACATGGAAAGCATGCATTATTTGAGGTGAAATTGAAAGAAATCTTAGAAAGTAATGGTTCATATGAACTTAAGAACATGATATCGGTGGAAGAACTTGAACAGGGCTACGGACAGGATGCTTATACACGGGGAAGAACGAATGGATACAAGCAGCCGGCTCCGATTTCTTACGGAATCTATCAGGATGGAGTATGTAAGTTGTATATTCGCTTATGGAAGGAATATTCAGAATATAATCGAGCTGTGAATCGGGAAGTGTTGGATTATTGTAAACGATATGATATACCAATGCTTGACTTTTTTGAGTATTTGCCGAATGAGTCAGCATACATAAAGGAACGAATTGCAAGTTATTTGTAATGTGATAGATTACAATCAATATTGTTATTTAGGATGGTTTTAGTTTTACAAAGAACAGTTGCTTCTTTGTGAAATTAATACAAAGGAAAGAGAAATATAACAGTTGTTATACCTGTGGAGGGCAAAGCATATTTCATGTAAGTCTTGCAGGTGGCGGAAATATGTTCAGTCCGGTAGAATGAAGCACGCTTTCATTCCTTCAAAGCGTTTTCTCTTTCCTTTTTTATTAATTGTTGTAGTAAGAAGAAGTAAGAACACTATTATGCTTGGACAAATGCGTATGAATATTTTAGAAACAGTCACCCTGCCAGAAGAATGGCAGGCTTTTTTACAATATAAGATAGAGAAACATCACTTGTCAAAACAAGAACAAGAGTGGCTTTCGCTTTATATACGAGAGAGACGATATTTGCCGATTTTGCAAACGTTGCGCTTGCCGGAATATGAAGTACCGATACCGGTAAAAAAAGAAATCAACAAAGAAGGCGTACAGAAAAAAAGAATTGTCTATTCTTATCCGGAAGATTTTAATATGATACTGAAAATGATAGCATATCAGCTTTATCGATATGATTCTCGATTTGCGATGAACTGCTATGCTTTTCGCAGACAATATGGTGTAAAAGATGCCGTTATGCGTATCCGAACAACACGTAATATCAGTGAAAAGTATTGTTTGAAGGTAGATATTCGTAACTACTTTAATTCCATTGACGTAGAATTACTGTTAAAGAAATTAAGTTTTTTGCAAGATGCTGATTGTAATCTGTATCATTTGTTTGAAAATCTTTTGCGGGCAGATAAAGCGATTGTTGGTGATGAAATTGTGATAGAAAAACGAGGTGCAATGGCAGGAACACCGATTTCTCCTTTTTTTGCAAATGTCTATTTATCAGAAGTGGATCACTTTTTTGAAAACAAAGGCGTTTTGTATTTTCGATATTCGGATGATATTATGCTGTTTGCGGATACTTTAGAAGAATTAGAAGCACTACGCTGTGCGTTGTTTGATAAGATTAAAGAACATTGTTTGGAATTAAATTTTGACAAACTGCAATTAAGTAAGCCGGGTGAATGCTGGGAATATCTTGGATTTTCTTATATTGATGGGAGAGTGGATTTGGCCTATCACACAAAGGTAAAGATTAAGAAAAAAATCAAACGAAAAGCAGAGGCGCTTCGACGTTGGGCAAGGAAGAAAGGTTTGACAGGAGAACATGCTGCTAAGGGTTTTATAAAAGCAATGAATTACAAGTTTTTTGTGAGGGATGCAGCAACGGAGTTTTCATGGAGCAGATGGTTCTTTCCTAATTTGACTACAGCGAATGGACTGAAAGAAGTTGACGAATATATGCAACGATATATTCGTTATTGTGTAACCGGAAAGCATAACAAGGGTAATTATAGGATTTCTTATGCACAGATGAAGAAATGGGGATATCGGAATCTGGTACACGCTTATTATGATAAGGATTATGCTGATTCTGTTATTGAATGTGATTAATAAAGCAGAAATTTATGTTTTTTTTTGAAACGAAAGACGGTATTGATTTGTACAATAAACAGAAGTAAAAATATTAAGAAATACGGGAGGAGAACGATGAAACTAAAGGAACATCCGATATTGGTGGTATTCATTGTTTGTACACTGATTGTATTGTTGGGAGAAGGAATCGCTCTGTTTTTAGGGACTGATGTGACCGGCGAGGTTCTTTCGGAGGATTTTTTGGAGATTTTAAGACTGCAAAAGTTTGCGGACGCCCTAAGTGTAACTTGTGCGTTCAGTTGCGTATTCTATTTGTTGGCAATCGCTAATTATTTGTATGGGTACTATCATGATTTTGATAAAAGTCATAAGAATAAAATGCTCATTACTGCTCTTTTAGGAACCGCTTTTTTGGGAGTAGCATTGATTAATGCAGTTCCGATAGCAATGAATAAAGCGGAAGTTTGTGTGGGAACAGTTTGTGATATGGATAGTAAATATAGATATGGAGCTAAGGGTGGAACCGGATGGAGGAGCTATTATCTTATCTTTGAAGAAGGCGGAAAGAAATCAGTTTCGAATGATGTGTATTATTCTACAGAAATTGGGGATTCATATTATACGGTATATTGCGGAAGCAAATTGATTGAAATATATGATATGGAATCATATCGTTTGCCTGCTGATTTCGATTGACGAAAAGTAGGGTATAATTGTACAATATAAAAGAATGTACGATTAGGATGAGAAAGGAAAAGATTCTTTCCGATGAAGGAATTTGATTGTATTTAATGGAAAAAAAGAAAGGTTTGCTTCAATATTTTTTGACAATGACAAAAGTTGGCTGTATCGGTTTTGGCGGCGGCAGCATTCTCATTCCTGTTATTGAGTCAGAAGTTGTTGACAAACATCAATTTGATACAAAAGAGAATTATAACAAAGATGTCGTTGTGGCCAGCATTACACCGGGCGCATTGCCGGTTGAGATAGCAGGTTCTTTCGGACGACGTAATTTTGGCTGGCAAGGAATGCTTTTGGGATCTGTAGGAATTGCTTTTCCGGGAGCGTTACTTACACTTCTTTTACTGACTGCATTTTCGATGGTACAAGATGAAGTCTTACGCTTTGTGGAATTCATGACAATTGGTGTATCAGCGTTTATTATGTTATTGCTTATGCAATATATACATACCGTTTATAAAAAAGGAATTAAGCAAGGGAAAGGGCAATCTATAAAAACATTAATTGTCATTTTTGCTGTTTTTCTTTTGGTCGGAGGGAAGAATTTGAATCGGTTATTGGGCATTGAACATCCTCCACTTGTTTATGTATCAACGATACAATTATTGGCTTTGGTCTTTTTCTTCGCGTTTTATACAAGGGGGAAATATTCAGCAAAGCATTTGATTGTTACGTTGCTTTTGGGTGGAATTTATCTCCTTGGAACAGGCGTTGCAAAAGATGTGATACC
The DNA here is from genome assembly GCA_015057435.1 of Lachnospiraceae bacterium. Lineage (GTDB taxonomy): Bacteria > Bacillota > Clostridia > Lachnospirales > Lachnospiraceae > CAG-590. The sequence continues at coordinate 38,596 of SVEJ01000018.1, read as the reverse complement.
ATCGTTTGTAGTTACGATTGATATTTTATTGATGATTGGTTTTGCCCTATATGGTCTCATATCAAGCTTTATGAAGAGTAAGAAAGATGTGAATGTCGATTTGAAGGCAGTGGTGAAAGATTTAGTTGTTTGGTTGGCTGCCGTGGGAATCATCGGAGGCGCAGTTGCGTTACAGCACCCGGAGGTACTTTCGTATATTGGAAAGAGTGCCCTGTCTGTAATTATGTCCTTTGGTGGTGGTGATGCCTACCTTACAATTGCAGAAGGTATCTTTGTCGAAGGTGCAATGATTACAGAGCAACAGTTTTTTGGACAACTCGTATCGGTTGTTAATATTTTACCGGGATCAATTCTTTGTAAAACGCTGACAGGAGTTGGATACTACATTGGACAAAATGTTGGTGGTACAGTGTTTTCCGGTATGATGTTTGCAATTGTAGGATTTGTGACGAGTGTTGCTGCATCTTGCGGATTTGTGAGTGCAGTATATTATCTTTATGATGCATTGATTAAGCTTAATATTTTTCAGACAATCAGTAAGTGGATTACACCGGTCATAGCGGGCTTGTTATTAAATATCATGATTTCGTTATGTAATCAATGTGTGAATTTGTCAGATGGTCTTGGAATATCAGGTAGCGTTATTTTGGTAGGTTTGCTTGCCGGATATATTGTGGATTTTATCCTGGTTAACAAATTTAAGCTTAATACGATGTTGACGTTGGTTGTGAACCTTGTGGTAACAGCGGTGATTGCGATTGTTGTTATGATGTAGATATAATATGGATATATTTTGAGGAATAAAAAAGCCTGATGCTTCGGATATTTGGTAAAGGATGAACATCCGAAGCATCAGGCTTATTATTTTATTCTGTTTTTGTTATGCCCATATTCGGTCGAAATTCCGGTTTCATTGCTGCTGTGATTGCGGCATTTATACCGTGGTATATGACACAAAACGGCGGCATGAGGATTAAGAACAGCGCACCAAACAATGTTGGTCCTACGGTTGTGTATGCAATGACTTGCCATGTTGCAAATAGTGCTACAATATATGCACCGCAAGGAATTATAATGAGTAGCACAAGAATTGTCTGTAGGATTGTTTTCGTATATGCGATGAATAATTCTAACAGAATTAAGACAATCAATGCAGCAACGAACAGATAAGACAATTCAGGAATGAATAAGGTCGTCAGGATGCTCAAGATGCCAAGGAATATAAACAGACACCAGAATGTTCCGACTTCACCTTTTTTGTGGCCAAGTACTTTTGTAAAAATGTATAGTGCCGCAAAAGAAAACGGTATTAAGAAAAAGCCGCGGATGCTCCAGTCTACCATCTGAATTCCAATTAGATTCGGAATGTAAGCACATAGAATGACTGCCAATAATGAGCCAACGATATAAGCAGTGAATTCGGATGTATTCGTCTCGGTTTTTACCATGTTCGTTGTTTTTTGCAAAATGAGAACAAGCAATCCCAATACAGCAAGGATGATAAATTGAATTATCTGCAATTTCTTAGCCGGAACTGTTACTTGCTTAAAAAATGGCAGTGTGAATAATATTGTATCGCGATCTGATATCACACTATCGGATGTTGTGCCGCCTGATAATTTCATGTTGTTTGTGTCGGTTGTAGCACAATAAGTAATAAGCTCAGTAATGTTCGTGAGAGTAGCATATGCATAGTTTCGATTCAAGTTCTCGACAGAGTCGTGCATTGTATTATAGTATTCGTTAGAGTCAACAATTGCCGCAAAATCAAGACCTTGAAAACCGGCAGGTTTTAATACATTGCGGTAGGAATCGGCACCCCATTTGTTAAATCCGTTTTTGAATAGGCTAAATGCTGCAATGTTTGTATTTGCATTTTTTAGATGCTCTAACATGGCACTGTTATATTGATTTGTGTTGATCAAAAACTGATTGCCTTCAGAACCATACCCTGTAAAATTCAAAACATATTCTACATTATCCACGAATTCCGGATGTGTCTTTAGCAAAGTTTCTGCACCGAGGAGACTGATTTCTTCGCCGTCTGAAAACCAGAAATACACAGGACGTACAAGTTCCTGGTTACGTAACAACCGCATGGATTCCAAAACACTTGCTACGGACATTCCGCCATTTCCTGCAGCTGCGCTAGAACGCGAACTGTCGTAATGGCACATAATAAGCAAGACTTTTTCGTTGGAAATGTTTTCAGGAGTGACTTTTACGAAAAGATGCTTTACAGGAAGTATTTCATCGTCTTCGTAGTTTTCTTTGTAATGCTCGCTGTAGAAATGCTTGAAATTTCCCGATTTGCGTTCTTTCTCATCTAGGGCATCTTCTCTGCTTAATCCCATGATATGTTGCATGTCCAAGACAGCAAGTTCTTTTCCCTCATAAGAATCTTCAATGATTTCATATTCATATCCCATTTGCTCGAATTGTTGGCAAAGATATTCGCGAACGGACTGTAATTCCTCTGAATTGCTTGTATGGCGATCCTTAGAAATGATTTTCAGATGAGACAACATCATATTAAGAGATGCTTCATTCTCTGCGGTTTCATCTGCTAATACAGCTTCAAGCGTTATATCCTCCTCAATAAAGTCTTTTGGAACCGAAATGCCGGTAAGCAACTTTGTACCAAAGTAATATCCAATCATGATGATGATAGATGATACAATGATGGCGATTGTGGCAGGAATGACTTTTCTTGGTGTCAGATCTAATTTCTTTAGTAGGTTCATTTCATTTTCCTCCTTGTTCATGTTGTGAAATAATCAATGCAGGATGCTTGACTTCCGCTTGCTTGCTATTATAATTCAAATTAGAGTATTAAATATATACATATATTACAAAAAATTATAACAATATTTCAAATGGGGTGTGGAATAGATGAAAGATTCAGAATCTGTAATACGAAACGACGGACTTGAAAAGATACAATATGACTGGAATGATTTTCCTGTGCTTATCAGAAAAAATGTAATAGAAAAAGATGAACCGCTTCATATGGTTCAAAAACACTGGCATCATGATTTGGAATTTATCGCAGTGGCAGAGGGAAGTGTTAAGTATAATGTGAATGGCGAAGTGATACGAATGAAAGCCGGTGAGGGGATTTTTGTAAATGCGCAACAGTTGCATTATATTATGTCGGATGACGGAGCTTATGTGGTGTTGTATTGTGTTGTGATACATCCGATGCTGTTGTGTCCGGTTTATAGAATGGAAAGAAAATATGTGAAGCCTGTTGTGGAGAATACAAGCATACCATATCTTTTTTTAAGAGATTCAATTGGCTGGCAAAAAGATATTTTGAAATTGGTGGAATCAATGTATGAAGAGACACGTAGCAAAATGGCAGAATTGGTAATTTTACAGTTGCTTGCTGAAATGTGGAAAATTCTTTATGAGAATACGGAGAAGGTGGAAAGACCGGGTGCACAATCTAACCAGCATTTGTCAAATCTAAAAAATATGATGATGTATATATATGCGAATTATCGGGAAAAGATTACACTAGATGATATATGTGTTGCAGGAAATGTTGGGAAAACGACATGCACGATGTTATTTAAAAAATATGTTGGTGTGACACCGAATGCGTTTTTGTTGGATGTCAGATTGGAAAAAGCGGCGCATTTATTGCGTGAATCAGATATGAATATTACGGAGATTGCATTCGAAACAGGTTTTTCCGGTGCGAGTTATTTTTCGGAAGCTTTCAGACAAAAATTTGGTTGTTCACCGAGGGAGTTTAGAGTATAATTGTACATAGTAAAATGGTTAGATAAAGTGGGGGAATTTGCATTTTGGAAGGAGATTTTTGATGAAGAATATAGCGGTTTTAGTAACAGCGATAGATTCTGATGCACAGGCAGAGATGCTTAGAGGAATAGAAGAATGCGGAAAAGAACACGGATATAATATTTCGGTTTTTTTGTGGTTCACAGGAGGCACAGAAAAAGATAAGCATACATTAGGCGAATTGAATATTGTATATTTGCCTGACTATAATCTTTTTGATGGTATGATTATAGTTGGTAATGTGTTCAATACACCCGGAAGTCGCGAACGAATTGAGCAGGCGATAGAAGATGTGGAGATACCGATTGTTGCAATCGGATGTGAAGTAGAGAATGCCACAAGCATCAATACAGATGGTTATACAGCCATGAAGACGCTGGTAGAACATTTTGTGGAACATCATCAGTTCAAACGGATTCATTTTGTAAAGGGAGTTGATAAGAATCCGGATGCTGATATGCGCTATCAGGCGTATGTAGACGTATTGACTGAACATGGAATGCCGGTTTTGCCGGAACGAATTACACAAGGTGATTTTTACATAACAGGCGGTGAATTGGCGGTAAGAGAAATACTTGGTTCGGGATTGGAACTGCCGGAAGCAATTGTGTGTGCGAATGATACAATGGCACTTGCTGCGTGCGATATGCTGATGCAAAAGGGATATCGCATACCGGAGGATATTGCAATGTCCGGATATGATTATACATCAGAAGGACAAGAGCATGTTCCGGCCATGACAACAGTAAAAAGTAACGTGTATGCATTGGGAAATAAAGCTTGTGAAGTATTGATGGAACGAATTGAAAATCCGCAATCGGTTGAACCGGACACTTTATTTCGCATTCCGGATCAGGTTGTGCTGAATGAAAGTTGCGGATGCGCTAAGCCTGATGACAGACCGGATAGACATCATCGTTCATACAGCACAACAGAGATTGTGCAACGAAGATTGATTCAGCAGATGATTATATTGGAAAAAGGTATCATGGAATGCGATGGTATAGTTGGTTGGTTAGAGTGTTTACAGCAGTTTATAGCAGTGCTTGATCCGCCGGAATGCTACTGGTGTGTGAATGATAATTTTGTTGATGATGTGTTTGGAATGGATGTATTAGAACAAGAAGATATGAGCGTGGAAGAGAAACTCGCCTATACGGATGAAGTAAGGGTGTTAATGGCCTATAAGAACGGAATATTCCGGCAAAAACCTCCGTTTGAATCGAAAAAAGCATTGGACGTGTTGTTTGAAGAGACGGAAGAGCCAAAGACTTATGTGTTTACTCCGCTTCATTATCTCGAGAGGAATTTTGGATATCTTGTATTTGTAGACAGTGATTTTGTGAAAGGTAATCCGTTATGCGTGACTTGGTTGATTAAGATGGGTGACTCTATTGAGAGTATTAGAAAGCAAAGTCTTTTACGAAATGCGATGGAACGACTTGATGAGATGTACATTAGAGATTCTTTGACAGGTATGCTGAATCGATTCGGTATGGAACGCTTCTATAACGAAGTGAAGAGAAAGTGTATGATGACCCGTTGTAAGATGCATCTGTCTTTTATTGATTTGGATGGTTTGAAGAAGATTAATGATGCTTACGGCCATGAAGAGGGAGATAAGATTATTACTGCAGCGGCTAATATCTTGCAAAAATGCGCCGGCAGGTTCAAAATAATAAGATATGGCGGTGATGAGTTCATTGTAATGGGCGCAGTTAAGAGTGAAAAAGAAGTAGAGGCGTATTGGAAGAACGTAGAGAGTGAAGTCCACATTTATAATCAGAATGAGCGAAATAAAGCAACACTTTCATTAAGTTACGGACATATGCTGTTTCCGGTGGGCGCTGATACGCATCTGGCGGATTGCATTAAGATTGTAGATGATTTGATGTATCAAAATAAAACTAAAAAAAAGAAATAGGAGGAAAGAGAACGTGAAACAAAGAAAACTTTGGATGTTGGGATTGTTTGTTTTTGTGATGGCGATTATGGCATTTCCAACACAGGCGAAAGCAGCAAAAGTAAAAGTGACTTCGGTAAAGGTACAAGCACCTTACGCAAAGAAGATTGAAGTTGCAAAAGGAAAGTCGGTTAAGGTAGTACCTGTGGTAACTGTCACACCGAACAACAGTAAGAACAAAAAGGTTACTTTCAAGTCGAACAATAAAAAGATTGCGACAGTGAATTCAAAAGGTATCGTAAAAGGTAAGAAGGCAGGAAAGACCAAGATTGTGATTACGTCTAAGAAGAACAAGAAGAAAAAAGCAACAATACAGGTTGTGGTTAAGAAAAAGCCGATTAAGAAGGTGGCATTAAGCAAGACAAATGTATCATTAACGGTGGGTACACCAATGAAGCTTGCTGCTACGGTTACGACACAGAAGGGTTCAAGTAAGAATGTATATTGGACAAGCGATCAGCCGGGCGTTGCGACTGTGTCACAGGACGGTATGATTACACCGCTTAAGCCTGGTAAGGCAACTGTTACTGTTGCGGCTACAGATGGTAGTAAGAAGAAAGCTACTTGCGTGGTCAATGTTGTGGCAAAAAAACCGGTTGTAGATAATACGGTAAGTCTTCTTGCAATGAAGATTGAAGATAGTGGTGTTGTTACATTTTCACTTAATCGCCCGTTTAAGTTGTCATTGGAAGATGTTAAAGTGATGGTGAAAACGACTGCTGCATCAAAGTATGTATATGAATTGAAAGCGGATACTTTGACAACAACAGATCATCAGAACTATGTAATGATTTTGCCATATGGATATTATGCTGGTACTCTTGAATACGGTAATTATGTAAAGTTGGAGATTGGAAAACTGAATGGCGCGAAGAAGAGTATAGAGGCACAATTCCTACCAAAAGCTGATACATATACGGATTATTCAATCATAACGGGAACTGCAGGTAAATATATGTCAACTTCTGTCTATACGAGTCACCTGTCAGGATATTGCAATATTAAGATTACAAATCTTCCGGAAGGGTTGAAGGCTACGCCATATTCTCAATATGCTAATATCGAAGGAACACCACCAAAAACAGGTGTGTATAAGGCACTTATGACGGCAGAAGATGAATACGGTAACACGTTAAAGAAAGATATTTTTATATTAATTGGTGATGCGAATAATATCGTCGCACATTATAAGGATGTAGAAGTATGGACAGGTGTTAGTTATACTAGTGTTCAACAGTCGATAAAAGTTGCAGGAGGAAGCGGTTCTTATCAATACTCTATCGCAAGCAGCAATGGAAACTTTAGTGTTACAGACACGGGTACAGTAAAAGGAAAGATATATGCGGCCGGTAAGTATCAGGTTGTTGTTAATGTTGTGGATGCGAAGAATCCTGCAATTGCTACGAAGGTCACACTTAATATTACAGCTAACCGATCTGCAATTGTTACAGGAACTATCAAATCACTCGGCGGTGGTATATGTACTGATAATCTATATGTATATTTTTACCAAGGTGATAAATATTCTCACTCCGGTTTTTATACATATTCAGATGTGATAAATGGTCTTTTCCGTGTGGCACTTCAGCCTGGAAAATGGAATGTAGTTGTTTATTCAGCAGATACAAGCAATGAACTGTATAACGCAACGAATTTGAATGTTACACAGCAGACGGAACAACTGAATTTCCAGATTCCGTATGTGAAGGTGAATGCTATTACTTCAGTGGTGGATGCAGAAATTGCATGGAAAGATGCAGATGGTGAGATTGTTGGATGTGATGATCTATTCTATGTGAAGCCCGGAACATATCATTTGGTTGCTTATGCGAACGATGTGCTTATGACACAGATATATGATGTGTGTTTAGATTTTACAGCAGATAAGAAAGATTTGACTGTGAAAGCTACGAAGAAACCGAAGAAAAATTCCATTCCACAGATTACGCTTGGCACACATGCAGTGACCTTGGAGAGAGGCGATACTCGTTGGTTAAAATTCGTACCGACTGAAACAGCACAGTATGCATTCTATTCTACAGCAAAACAAGATACGTATGGCTATCTATGCAATGCAGAAGGCGTTGTACTTTTTACGAATGATAGTGGTGGTTCGAATGGTGATTTTAAGATTCAATATATGCTAGAAGCAGGAAAGACATATTATTTTGGAGCAGAATATTACTACGACAGTTATGAAGGAACATTTAATGTTGTTCTTGAAAAAGTAGAATAGTATGGTGGAAAGGAGAATGATGATGCAAAGAAAAAATATATGGTTTACAGCTTTGGTCATGGTTTTGGTGATTGCACTTCTTCCGTATAACAGTGTATATGCGGCGAAAGTCAAGGTGAAATCAGTAAAAGTACAGGCGCCATACACTAAGACAATTGAAGTGGCAAAGAAGAAATCAGTGAAGATTGTTCCTGTTGTAACAGCGACACCGAACAAGAATGCGAATAAAAAAGTATCCTTTAAATCAAAGAATAAAAAAATTGCAACAGTGAATGCAAAAGGTGTTGTCAAGGGAAAGAAGCCGGGTAAGACAAAGATTATTGTAACATCTAAGAAGAATAAGAAGAAAAAGGCAACAATCTCTGTTGTTGTTAAGAAAAATCCGATTCAGAAGGTTTCACTTGACAAGACAAGTGTGACATTAGAACCGAATGCAGCAACACTTTTGAAAGCAACAATTACAGCTAAGAGCGGTTCAAGTAAGAAGATATATTGGACCTCATCTAACGATTCTGTTGCAACTGTCTCTCAGAGCGGAAGTGTGGTTGCAAAGAAAGCCGGAACGGCAACGATTACGGCCAAAGCAATTGATGGAAGTAAAAAGAGTGCAAGTTGCGTGGTTACTGTTAAGCAAAAGGAAGTTGTAAAGCCGGTTCAACCTGTAAAACCAACGGTTGTTAATTTGCATTCAGTTGCAGTTAACAATTATCAGATGTTGACGTTTACACTTGATAATCCATGTAAACTAACGAAAAGTCAGATTATGATACAAGTAAAAGCAAAAAAGGAAGACACTTATGAAAAAAAGATTTCTGTTTCTAATCTGACAACAACAGATAATAAAACCTATAAGATTGAAATTTTAGGAAAAGAGAGCTTGCCGATTGATGGATATGTTTTGCTTTCTATTCCATCGTTATCAGGTACCAAGAAAGACATGGAAGTACCGGTTGGTGATTTTACCCCAGCCCAAATTTATAGCAACTCATTGGTATCGTTGCATTTGGGAAATACACTGAATTATAATATTACTGGCATGATGTCGATTGGAGAAAGATACACTGTGGAAGGCTTGCTTCCGGGACTTAAAGTGGAAAATAGGGATGGTTACCTGTATCTTACAGGTGAACCGACACAAGTAGGAGCATCTGTTGTTAAGGTAGACGTTAAGAAGAATAATCGTCTTACGAAGAGCTTCACGATACCGGTGGCGGTATATGATAGTACGCATATGGTTGCGTGTCCGATGGATATATATGTAGAGGAAAAGGATGGTGACAGTCCGTATATTGAACGATGGATTGCGTTTGCGGGTGGAAAAGGTCCATTTACATATTCTATTATAGGTGAAACCTATGGATTGAGAATAGTTGACGGTGCTCTGGAAGGTGAGCTTACAACCCCCGGCGACTATTCGTTAGTGGTAGAAATTAAGGATAGTTCGAATCCGAGCCTAGTGTGCCGTGTGAATGTGAAGATTCATTATACAAAGTGTGTAAGCTATATATTAAATGTCAATGATGCGAATGGCAATCCGCTTCATAATGGAGTAGAGGTAACCTTATTGAATCAGGACTACGACGGTCGTGCCGGTGTTTGTTCGGTGTATGTGACTGATGGTATGGCGTATGACGATGTTCCTGCAGGTACCTATGATATCTATGTTCAATCGGAATATGGCGATTCTATATATAAGGTGTATGATAATGTTGTAATCAATGAGAGTAAGTTCTTAGGTACAGTGAAAACTCCGCTATATAGGGTTGATATGGCAGCATGCAATGGACAGGCTGACTTGAGGGGTGTGTATTGGTATGATAACGATTCCAAAATAGTAGGTGTTGGGCAAGTATTATACCTGGAAAATGGAACATATGATATTCATACCGCTAAAAATAATAATAAGATTATTTCGTCTTTAAAGAAACTAACAGCAAAATTTACAGTAAAGGGTCAACCACTTTTTATAAATGCGACAATGTCTGACTTAGAAGATGCAGCACAGGTTCTTGATCTTGGACTTGGTGTTACGCCGATTTCTTTGGCGAAGGGAGAATATGTTATTTGCAAATTCATGCCGGAAGAAACGAGTAAGTATAAGGTCACAACAGATTCTTCTTCTTATTTGAACCTTAGTATTACGGATGAGTATTTTACACAGGAGCAGACGAGTACTTATTTTTCTTCGACATCCAGTGAAACAGTTACATTAACAAAGGGGAAAACCTATTATTTCAAAGTGAAATATACTTATACATCTTCTAATGGTGATTTTAACCTTACATTGCAAAAAACCAATTAGTTCTAAAATGGAAAAGTTTGATTTCAAAACATATTAGGCAACAAAAAGGGTTCTTGTCAATTTGACAAGAACCCTTTCGTTCTTCTTTAAGCGCATTTTCAGAATTCTCTTCTTTTGACATTGTCTCGATGTCCAATCAGTTGCCAAGACCCTCTTGTAAAATCCTGAAAGTCACCTTTGCTGTTTCCTTTATCGTTGGATTTGGCGACAAATGTTCCAATGCACATATAGGCAAATCCAAAGCCGATAAAACAACCGATACATAATGCAATAAAAAACATATTTGTCACCCCTCCTGTCTGTCTTTTACAAAACTGTTCATCTTTGTTGATTTTGATAATTCAATACTTTTCTTGACTTTCTTAAGTTTGTTTACTCCGTTACCCCACATAACAAAGCCTCCGACAATGCCATAAAGTACAATTTCCAATATGTCGCTATCAACTTCTGTTCCTGCTTGAAGGAAAAAAAACGCAAGTCCGGTACATATCATAGAAGCTAATGCTCCGATTGCCCAAAAGAGCATGCTGACTTTGGCTTTGGTAAATGGGACTGCACCGACAACTTTACCCGTCTGTCCATTTACCAGAATTGTGTATGGTACATCCTGATAGCGGAATGTCAAAAACCATGCAGGAAACATAGCGTATTCCGTTTTTAACACTTCAAGCTTAGGAGCGTTTTTTAATAATTTGATGTTGGATGCATGGACACTTTTTTCAATCTGTTGATTGAACATCTGCATACAACGGGCACGCGCATAACTTTCCATCTCTGTTTCACTCATGTCGAAGCAGTCGGCGTAGAATCCTGTCAGATAGCTTGGTTCAAAATCTTGTACGGCTACAGTGTCAAATGGTTCTAGACGCTGTGAAGATTCGTCGTTTAATTGCTTGGAGGCATCCATTGTAACATCGTAAAAAGTGGTAGTCGCACTACGATAATAATACTTGGTGATTGTGCTTTTTCCGGACTTTACTTCCCCGCTTAGATATTGTTCGTCGAAATATCGGATATCATATAACCAATACGGAATGTAGATTCCGCGCACGCGTTCCACGGAGAAATTCTGAATCTCCGGCGGAACAAAGGATCCTTTTGAAAGATGGTTACGAATCGAGGATACCGCCTGTTCCTTTGTGATACTGAACGGAATGATATATTTTGGTTTTTTGGTGGAAGAAACGCGATTGAAGACAATCGTTGGTTGTCCGCAATAGGCACAAAAAGTAGAAGTTTCCACACCATTTACTGCTAATTCAGCATTGCAGGCAGTACAAGTGTAGATGTTACATTCCATAAGTTCATCTATAATGCCGGCTTTTTTTAATTCATCGGTTTCTCTGTTTGCAATTGTTTCTTCGTTCTTTTCCTTCTCTTCGAATGCATTTGTTTCAAATGTGGAATTACAGGAAAGACAGTGGAGTTTTCCGTATTGGGGATTATATATCAGTGCTGCCATACAATTCGGACAGTTGTATATCATATTCTTTATCCTCCGTATAATTGTTTTACATAGGTTCATTCTAACATAGAAAACGGCAATATGACAATCGTTACATGTATGACACATCAAAACACAAACTTAAGTTGCATGCGAAACAAACTTGTTGTGAAGAATGGATTGTGTTACACTAGTGAAAGATACAAATGAGAAATACATTGTGCTATCAGGAGGTAATAGGTTATGACAATTATGAATGAAAAAAAGTATGTTGCAAAAGAAAAATTATCAGTAAAGAATCAGACGCTAGCGACGATTACTGCCGTTGTTTCTGCAGTTGCATTACCGCAGATTGTGCATTTGATAGGTAAGGCAACAGGTATGGGAACTGTATTTGGTGAATTGTTGTTGCCGATGCATTTTCCAATTATATTAGTAGGCTTGTTAGCAGGACCGTTAGCAGGTGCAATTGCAGGTTTACTTGGTCCTCTTTGCAGTTTTGCTTTGTCAGGTATGCCAAGCGCAGTTGTTCTACCTTTTATGATGGTGGAGTTATGTGCGTACGGACTATTTGCAGGAATGTTACGGAATGTGAAGCTTCCGACAATTGTTAAAGTATTGACTGTTCAGGTTGCGGGACGTCTAAGCAGAGTAATAGCGGTTGCATTTGCATTTTATATTTTAGGAAGTCATGCGATAACGATTGCATCGGTTTGGCATGGTGTGGTAAATGGGTTAACGGGAATTGCGATACAGTTAATCTTTTTGCCGGTTATTGTGAAAGTAGTGGAGCAGATGGGAAAGCATGAATAAGGATTTAGTTCGTTTGAAAGAAACATTACTCGAAGGTGGTTATACCTGTGTTGTGCAAAAAGAAGAGCAAGTATACACAAGCAAAGCGCGTGGTGTGAAACCGCTTTTGACTTGGTTGGATACGAAGATAGATATGAAAGACGCGTTCGCGGTGGATAAGGTTGTAGGAAATGGTGCAGCTATGTTATATGTCTTACTTGGTGTAAAAGAACTATATGCACTGACACTTAGTAAACCAGCGAAGGACACGTTAGAAAAGTATAGAATCAATGTACAGTATGATGTGTGCGTAGAAGGAATCCGAAACCGTGCAGGTGACGGACCGTGCCCAATGGAAACGGCGGTGCGCGGAATAGAACATCCGGAAGAAGCAAAAGTTGCAATGGAGCAGACACTTCGGAAAATGTACGAAAAATAGGAGAAGAATATGGCGGCAATTTCAAAGGAAGACATGAACCGATTAAAAAGTGAAATTCGTCTTTTGCAAAATCTTGATCAATCGCTCGTTAAGATGGTGAATGATAAAATGCAGACAGAACATGCGATTCGAGGCTTTTATAAAGAACTGCAATCAGGTTCTGTAGAAGAGACGCTTTCGACTATGGAAATAGAAAAAATTAATATTGATAAAGATGGAATTCGTATTGCTGCCCTGCAAAATGCGGGGATAGTTAATATTCAACAAGTTTCGGGCATGTCAGTTGCTAAGTTGCAACAGATAGAGGGAATTGGTCAGGCAACGGCAGAGAAGATTGCTAAAAATGCCAGTATGATTCGTACAAGTGTGGAACGTTCGGCACTTGTGAAGTTAGATGCAAGTGATACGACACCGGCGATGCAAGGTGCAATGGAAGGACTTTATTTTCTGATTAAGCATGATGCATCGTTAAAGACTGCGCAAGCATTGACTAATGCATATTCTGCGGCCATCCGGAAGAATATACAGGATTGTAAGATTGTATTATCCGGTCTTAAGTGGATGTTTTCTTCAAAGACTAAGAAAGAAGCCGGATTGCAGGCGGCAGATCGAATAAAAAGTATTGCAGAAGGTGAATATACCAATTTAGCACAGCAAGCGATTGAAAACTATCAGGGAATGCAGGATAAAAAGGTCCGTATGTTGGTGAAACAGGATCCGGAATATGTGATAGCATTTACACAAAATGCTGCACCGTTTTACGCGATGTTAGAGGCGGTAATGGGAGATGCAATTGCAAAAGCGGTTCCAACCGGATTGAATGCATTACCGGAAGAGTTGTTGGAGAGTATTGAAAATTACCCGTTACAGACAGGTACTCTTAAGGCAACCCTTAGAAGATATCAGACATTTGGAACGAAGTACATATTGCATCAGGAACGCGTTCTTTTAGGGGATGAGATGGGACTCGGAAAAACGATGCAGGCGATTGCTGCAATGTGTCATCTGGCAGAGGAAGGTGCAAAGCATTTTCTCGTTGTGTGTCCGCTTTCGGTTGTTGTGAACTGGAAGCGCGAGGTGGAATCACAGACCGGATTGTCTGTGATAGAGGTATATGGTGAAGATCGTGTACTTGAAATGACACAGTGGGGTGCACAAGGTGGAGTCGCAATTACAAGTTATGAAACGCTTAATAAAGTTCCGATTCCTGCAGTTGTTGATCTTGCGCTTATGGTTGTGGATGAGGCACATTATGTGAAAAATCCGCAAGCACAGCGAACCAAATCAGTTGTTGCTGCGATGGATAGAGCAAAAAAAGTATTATTTATGAGTGGTACGCCACTAGAGAATAGAGTAGAAGAAATGCAGTTTTTGATTCAGTGCTTGCAACCGGAAGTGGCAAAGAAGATACAGAATATGAAGCAGTTGATTCAGGCAGAAGCGTTTCGCAAAGCAATTGCGCCGGTATATCTTCGTCGTGTGAGAGAGGATGTGTTGAAGGAATTACCGGAGCTTGTAGAAAAAGAACAATGGGGAATTATGAATAAGGAAGAATTACAGGCTTATAAAGCATCTTTAAAAGAGGGCAGCTTTATGTCTGTTCGCCAGGTGTCGTGGCAACTTCCTGATATGCAATATTCAACAAAGGCACAGAGACTTTTGGAAATACACGCAGATGCAAAAGCGAGTGGAAGAAAAGTTATCATTTTCTCGTTTTTTAAAGATGTGTTGCAAAAAGTTTCTATGCTATTGGGAACAGATTGTATCGGTGTGATTGACGGAAGTGTTTCGTCAAAAGACAGACAGGCAATGATTGACCAGTTATCAAGTGCACCTGCCGGAGCAACATTGGTTTGTCAGATTTTGGCCGGAGGAGTAGGTCTTAATATTCAGGCGGCAAGTGTTGTTGTATTTTGTGAGCCACAGATTAAACCGTCGTTGGAAACACAGGCAATTGCAAGAGCTTACCGAATGGGACAGTCACAGTCTGTCATGGTACACAGATTGTTGATGGATGATTCTGTAGATGAACGCGTGATGGAAATATTACAGCAAAAAGCACAGCTATTCGACAGCTTTGCTGATGAATCTCTTATCGGAGCAATGGATACACAGATTAATGAAAGTGCGATGATGAAGGATATTATCGCAGAAGAAAGAAAACGTTTCGGTATTGAAGATAACACGGATGATGTGGAAGAAATGAGTGCGAATGGCGTACAAGAAGTTACATCAGATGATATAACAACAAGTATGACAGAAAGTGGTGTAAATTGTGAAACGGGAAAAGAATTATAATCTTGAATTATTAAGAGTGCTTGCTTGCGTTATGGTGGTATGTATTCATGTTTCTAATTATTATAGCAGGGGCTATGGTTTGGGAGAGGTAAGCAATGCATCTTACATTTTTTCGATTATATTGAATGGTGTGAGTCGTATATCAGTCCCTATCTTTTTTATGATTAGTGGTGCATTACTGATAGACGAAACAGTACTTATTAGAAAAAGTTTAAAAAGAGTAAAGAGCATCTTTTTGACATTATTGCTATGGAGCTTTATTTACCTAATATGGAATTATTGTTACAGGAACCGGATGTATGATTTTCGACTTGTTTTTGAAGAACCAATCAAAAGTCATCTCTGGTTTTTGTATGCAATTTTGGGAATGTATATAGTCCTTCCTTTTTTACAGAATATGTTTAAGAATATGCAGGACATATTGATGCGATATTTTGTTGGAATGTGGTTTGTGTTTTTGACCATAGAGTATGTGTTGGCACTATGTGATTTGAAAGTTGCATATCAGATACCGTTGGTGGGAGATTCTTGCTATCTGGGATATTTTGCGTTAGGTTACATTATTAAAATGACAATAAAAAAAGTTCCGATACCATCTTATGTGTGTTATGGTTGTTCGGCAATTTTGTTATCCTTAGTGATTATATTAACGTATGTATTCACAACGATAGATGGTGTGCATTATGAGGAATTATTTCAATATCGTAATGTGTTAATCGCAGTTTCTGCAGCACTTGTTTTTTACGATGTGATAAAAAATAAGCATAGTAATTACAGTGAACGTACCAAGAAGATACTTTCATTTTTGTCAAAGCACACATTTATGATTTACTTGTGTCATGTTATTTTTTTGGATATTGTGAAATTGGAGTTTGCGCCAAGGTCAATTTCTGCATTTTTCGGAATACCATTATATAGTATGTTTGTATTTGTTTGTTCGTTAATATTTTCAATATTGTGGACTTATGTGAAGCATGCATGGAATCGACTAATATCAGAAAGAAGGAAACAGAATGGAAAGTAAGACAACCAATAATCCGCTAGAGACAGAGCGCATTAACAAATTGTTGCGTTCTTTTGCTGTACCAAGCATAATTTCTATGTTGGTTAGCGCTTTGTATAATATAGTTGATCAATTTTTCATTGGACAGACAGTCGGCGAATTGGGAAATGCTGCTACGAATATTGCATTTCCTCTATCAACGTCATGTACTGCGATTGCTCTTTTGTTTGGAATTGGTGGTGCATCTGCATTTAATATTGCATTAGGCCAGCGAAATGAAAAAAGAGCGGCACAGTATATGGGGAATGCAATTATGATGTTAGTATTGCTTGGAATCTGTCTCTGCGTGGTGACACAATTGTTTTTGGAACCGATGTTACGTTTTTTTGGTTCTCCGGAAAATGTGCTCACATATGCAAAGACTTATACAAGAATCACAGCATTTGGTTTTCCCTTCCTTATCCTGTCTATAGGAGGAGGTCATCTTATTAGAGCAGACGGAAGGCCAAGGGTTACGATGTTTTGCAATCTGACAGGTGCGGTATTAAACACGATATTAGATGCATTGTTTGTTTTTGGGTTTGAATGGGAGATGAGAGGAGCAGCGCTGGCAACGGTGATTGGACAGTTTGTGTCGGCTTGTATGGCAGTATGGTTCTTGTCACATTGTAAAACAATAAAACTGAAAAAATCATATTTGCATTTATCAGGTCAATGTGTGAAACGCGTCATGTCGCTTGGTATTGCACCATTTAGTAATCAGGTATCTATGACACTTGTACAGATTGTGATGAATAAGTCTTTGAAATATTATGGCTCTATGTCTGTATACGGAGAAGCAATTCCTATTGCCTGTTCCGGAATTATATCCAAGGTGAATATGCTTTTTATGTCATTTGTGATAGGTATATCACAGGGACTACAACCAATTGCCAGTTTTAATTTTGGAGCAAAGCACTATGCAAGGGTAAAAGAAGCGTATCTGAAAGCGATTAGTTGCGGTGCGGCTATAGCGATTACGGCATTTCTGCTCTTTCAGATATTTCCGAGACAAATTATTGCTATCTTTGGTGATGGTTCAGATGCTTACTATGAATTTGCTGAAAATTATTTTCGTATTTTCTTATTCTTTACATTTGTGAATTTTTTACAGCCTATTTCATCGAATTTCTTTACTGCAATCGGTAAACCGAAGGTGGGAAGTTTTTTGGCTCTCACAAGACAGATTCTGTTTTTGTTGCCGGCAGTTGTGATTTTTCCGATGTTTGTAGGAATCGACGGAATAATGTATGCCGGTCCCGTTGCGGATTTTTTTGCAGTGCTGGTGGTGACGATTATGGTGGTTCGTGAGTTGAAACGAGAGTTGTATCATGATTTTTAAAAAATAGTGATAGCAATAGTAATTGCTTGCAACTTCAAGTTGCGCAAATGTATCCGAAAAGTGCTGTTTATTATTTGGGAATTATGATAGTATAGATGTATCTTAAGAGTTGGAGGTTTTATACAATGAAAGAATATGTAAAGATGTTTAAAAACGCCTTTGATTATAAGGGGCGTACAAGAAGAAGAGAATATTGGGTTCCACAGCTGTTGAACAGTTCAATTTCATGTTTTGGCTTTGGTATTGTATTCTTGTTAGCTACAATTGCGGGAGATTGTCTGTGGTACCGCACGGGAGATAGCTTTGGTTATTCTACATCCGGTTCTGCAATTGCTACAATCGCATTCATACCGTATATCTTGATTTCGGTTGTTATTACAATTGTTTCGATTTCGTTGGCTGTTCGACGCTTGCATGATGCAGGCTTTGCTGCTTGGGTTTATCCGGTATGTTTGATTGGATGCTGTTGTTGTGGTATTGGTGCGATTGCGTTATTTGTGTTGTCATGTTTTGACAGTAAGCCGGATAATCAGTGGGGACCGAATCCAAAGTATGCGAATCCAAATGAATACATAGGTGTTGGTTCGATTGTTTTAGCTGTAGTTTTATACATAATTGCAATCATTTTCCAAGTAGTATGCATGGTCTCTAATATGTTTATAGATCCGATGCTATTTTATTAGACTCATTTGTGTGATGAAAATTAGGAGAAAATCATTCGATTTTCTCCTTTTTTTTGTTGGAACTGATGCAATTATGAATAAGGATAAAATGATAGACGTTTCTTGCTAAAAATGATAAAATTATGGCGTGTCTAATATATAACAGAGGAGGAGAATGTTATGAGAAAGAAACTTATGAGTGTGTTTCTTGTTGCAATTATGGTAATGGGTCTTGTGCCGGTATTACCTGTGTATGCAACGGATGTAGCAGACAATCCATGGGATGGAGCCATGGCAATTGCAGAAGGCGAGAACGACGTAGAAGGGGCTAGAACCTATTGGTACTATGAGAACGATTCAGACGAAGATGTCAGTGTGACATTATCTTCAACCGAATGTGATGATTATGATCCTTGCATTACAGAGTATGCTGTAAGTGCCTCGGGGGAGACAGAGGAGATAGGCGGTTCTGATGATGTTGATGATGAAGATTATAACTTTTCATATACGACAACCGTCAAGGCGGGAGATATCGCGTATTTTATGGTAGATGAAATAGATGGCGATCAAGATTTTTCGTGTGCTATGATTTGTGAGCTTAGTGAGCCGGAAGTGGATTCCAGATGGGATGATGCACCAACTGTGAAAAATGGACAGACACAAATCACACAACCAACTTATTTGCTTTATAAGAATACTACAAGCAATCCTGTTGAAATTCTATTTTATTCCAATGGTGATGCTCTTGTAGATCCATATCTTGAGGTATATGAGCTCGAGAGAAATGAGTATAAGCAAATTACAGAATATGATGATGAGAATGGTCGAAGCTTTTACGGAGAAGTAGTAATTCAGCCCGGTCAGACACGATATTTCAAAGTTTGGTCTTACGGAATTGATGATGGAGAGAAAGTTGCATACAATTTGAATTGTCAAATTAAAGAATTGAAAAAAATCAAGTCTATTACAAGAGTTGTGAAAAATCCTACCAAAGGCCTCGTGGCTCATTTGGAATTTATAAGATACTATCATTATGACGATGGCGAAGATAGTTATGACTATTTGGAAACAGATTTGAATTTATACGGTATGCAGCTAGAAGTACAGTATACTGATAACAGCAAAGAAGTTGTGGAGTATGGTAAGCATGGAGATTGGTCCTATAGCTATCAAGGGGATTGGACCACGTTGGGAAACAAGAAATTATTGCTCACCTATGATAATGGATTCAATGAGGTATCTTTTGAATTACCTTGCAAAGTGGACTCTTTGATTCAAGGAAAGACAATTCCGACAGTTTCATTAGGAAAAGAAACAACTACATCATATAACAATGGCAATTGGTCTGTATATCAATTTACGCCAACTAAGACAGGTTACTACAATTTGGCATATTATATGGCATATGCGAATGCTGATTACACAGATATTATCTTATATGACAAAACTACAGAAGCATATATGATTGATGATGAGGTTAATTATGATGGTATTCAAACGCGTAATTATCTGGTAGCAGGTAAAACCTATTATATGTTTATCCGTGTGAATGTGCCGGGTAGATCGTTAAAATGGAACTTCCTATCAGGAAGCAATGCAGTGGAAGATGGTATTACAATTCAACCAATATCGGCACAGACGTATACAGGAAAGATGATTGAACCAAAACCGATTGTATACTATCAGAATAAAGACGTGACAAAGTAT
This sequence comes from Lachnospiraceae bacterium, assembly GCA_015057435.1. Classification (GTDB taxonomy): domain Bacteria; phylum Bacillota; class Clostridia; order Lachnospirales; family Lachnospiraceae; genus CAG-590. Next base: position 18,562 of record SVEJ01000018.1, on the reverse strand, counting down.
GTGAATGGTATAGTGACATATGTTTATTATGATAACATTGATGCCGGTACAGCTACGGTTGTAGCAAATTATGAGTTCCGTGATACGCAAGGAGCTTACCATTACGGAACAGTTTATTCTACATTTAATATTTGTAAGCCGATTAACGGTGCCAGTGTTACATTGGGCTCACTTACATATACCGGTAAAGCGGTTGCACCGGCAGCTACAGTGAAACTTGGTAAAGAAGTACTGAAACAAGGTGTGGATTATAAAGTGATTGCCGATGCAAATGTGAACGCGGGTACAAGAACAGCAACGATCCAAGGTATTGGCAAGTATAACGGTGCTGTTAAAAAGACATATGTTATCAATAAGGCTGCGCAGACAATTCATGTAACAGATGAATTTATTAAGCATAAGAAGTCTAAGAAATTTGCATTGAATGCAAAGGCGACAGGTGCATTATCATATAAGACTTCTTCTGCAAAGATTGCAACGGTTGATAGTGCAGGTAAAGTTACGGTTAAGAAGAAATACGGTGTGGCTAATATTACGATTAGTGCTGCAGCTACACAGAATTACAATGCAACCAGCAAAGTTGTTAAGGTGATCGTTACAAGCAAGTCAACGAAACTTGCTTCTGTGAAGTCCAATGCGAAGAAAAAGGCTACGGTTAAGATTAAGAAAGCAGCTGATGCACAGGGATATGAAATTGCTTATTCTACAGACAAGAATTTTGTAAGTGGTGTGAAGACAACAACAACAAAGAAACCAACAGCAACACTTAAGAAATTGAAGAGTAAGAAAACATACTATGTAAAAGTAAGAACTTTCCGCAAGGTGAGCGGCAAGAAACTTTACAGCGAATATAGTCCTGTGAAAAAAGTGAAGGTAAAATAATGCGCAAAAAAAGAGGGATTTCGACTTTTTTCGAAATTCCTCTTTTTATTTATAGTTGTTTGTGATAAAGTGATGAAGTCAAAATAATGAGGGGACTCTGTGCGAAGAGATTTCCAAAGGAGGATAATATGTGGGAAAGTTTTAACAACTTGTTGGTAGCAATTGATGATTTTGTCTGGGGTGTACCGCTTATGGTGCTTATTATGGCGGGTGGTCTTTTGCTGACAATCCGTGTGGGTGTGTTACAGGTACATAAGTTACCGTTGGCTCTTAAGTGGATGGTGAAGAATGAGGATGATGGTGAAGGTGAAGTAACATCTTTTGGTGCACTTTGTACTGCTTTGTCAGCAACAATTGGTACAGGTAATATTGTCGGTGTTGCGACTGCAATTGCCACCGGTGGTCCTGGTGCATTGTTCTGGATGATTGTTGCAGCATTTTTTGGAATGGCAACAAAGTATTCCGAAGGTTTGTTAGCAGTGAAATATCGTGTGATTGATGAGAACAATCATGCACTTGGTGGACCATTTTATTATATTGAAAAAGGTATGGGACCTAAGTGGAAATGGTTAGCAAAACTGTTTGCATTCTTTGGCGTGTGTGCCGGTTTGCTTGGTATCGGTACATTTACACAGGTGAATGGAATTTCTTCAGCAATTCAGAACTTTTTTGATCCGAATAAAAGTTGGACGGTTGCGATTCCTGCTGTTGGAGAAATCTCATGGACAGTTGTAATTGCATCACTTGTATTGAGTGTTTGTGTGGCACTTGTTTTGATTGGTGGAGTAAAGCGTATTGCAAAAGTTTCAGAAATTGTTGTTCCTTTTATGGCTATTATATATGTTGTAATTGCAGTGGGATTAATTATATGTAACATTACAGAGGTTCCGGCTGCTGTTGTAACAATTGTAAAAGCTGCATTTAGCCCACAGGCTGTAACCGGTGGTGTAGTTGGTAGTATGTTTGTTGCAATGCAAAAAGGTGTTGCAAGAGGTATCTTTTCTAATGAAGCCGGTCTTGGTTCTGCTCCGATTGCAGCGGCAGCAGCACAGACAAAGGAACCGGTTCGACAGGGTCTTGTATCTATGACGGGAACATTTATTGATACAATTTTGATTTGTACAATGACAGGTCTTTCAATTGTTCTTACAGGTGCATGGGAGGTTGAAGGATTGGAAGGTGTACAGATTACAACGTATGCATTCCAGAACGGTCTTCCGATTCCGGCAAAGATTTCAGCATTTATATTGATGCTTTGCCTTGTCTTCTTTGCGTTTACAACAATTCTCGGATGGGATTACTACTCTGAGAGATGTCTTGAATACTTGACAGGTGGTAAGATGAAGAGTGTCATGGTATATCGTTGGTTATATATTCTTGCAGTATTCATTGGTCCTTACATGACAGTATCTGCTGTATGGACAATTGCGGATATCTTCAATGGTATGATGGCAATCCCTAATATGATTGCATTGTTTGCACTTTCAGGTGTGATTGCAAAGGAAACTAAGGATTTTTTCAAGCGTCATAAGAATGGTGAAATTGCTGATTAATATAGGTTATACATCAATGGATTTAGTGATACGGAGTATGAGAAGGTAGTGACATTTGTCACTACCTTTTTTGATGCAAAGAATGACATATGACATCTAACAGGAATGAACACCTTTTTATATACTATGCCTATAGCAACAAGGATATTGGTGATGTTGCAAAGAGATTATAAGATTACGTAGAAAGAGGTGTTTACTATGGAAAAGAAACAAAAAGATTTGATATCGGTTTTGTTGTTGGTAGTAGGTGTTGTGTTTATTCTGGTGGCAGGTAGTATCTTCGTTACAACGGCATGGAAATATCTTCCGCTCATTGTGAAACAGTTTGCTTTGCTTGGTGTGGCCGGTGGCATGTTTTTTGCTTCCGGTAAGGTGGGACGAAATGAACGATTGGGATGGATTTCGCAGACCTTGTTCCATGTTGGAAATGCATTTGTCGGATTCTTTATTATTGCTATTATGGGTGGTATTGTTAGCGACGGAGTAACCGGCAATGCGTTTAAAGTGATGGTGGCATCCGGTGTCATGGGAATGATTGTTGCACTTAAGACAATTATGAAAAAGCATGTGTCAGATTTTGTGGCTTTGGTGCTACTGATTAATATGATGTTAATAAGCGGATGCATTGCGTTAGAGTTATCATACGGTACTTATATATGTATGCTTGGTGGGTTGACACTTTGCTTGGCTTTGTTTGATGCAAAAGAATATCAAAATGAAATGAGAGGTTCATTTTTTACTTGTTTAAGTATCACATATCTTATTCATATTTTGGGTTACGTGTTGCTGCTTGTTCCGTATTGTCTTGTTTCTTTGGTTGAAAAAACAATGATGATAAAAGGATTCGTTATGACAATTATTCTCTTGTTTGTTGCAACGGTTTCTTATATGACAAGAAAAAACGTTTGGACTCGCGTTATGCAAAGTATCGTAATTGGTTGGTCTGTTCTTTATCTTGTAACTGATACTTTTTTGTTGGCTGAATATAAAGGTGCAGCCGAGTTGATTATTATGACTTGTATACTGGTTGCATCTGTCCTTATGGTATTTCTTAATAGAACAGAAATTACAATTACAATGCTGGTAATAGGATGCATAACTCCGATTTTACAGTTGTTATATTACTGGTTTGATGCCTTGTTCTGTGTCTTTGGTACTTCTTCTAATGAGTATGTGGCAACCTATTATCCACATTGTTTGATTATTGGTACAGCATTTTTTGCACTGTATATTGTAAGATACGGCTGTGATGATATGCTTATCGCATTAAAAAAGAGTAGGTTGTTGAAATTTGCTATATTAGAGTTTGTAAGTGGGTTGTTGGTGTTCATGGTTGCAAAATCAATAGATACATGCGCTATGGTGTTCTGTCTTATATTTGCAATGGATTTTGGTTTTATGGCAAGTGTACCAACGGCAAAGACGGTAAAGAAAATGTTGATGACATGTGCAGTTTTACTATATGTGGCTGCGATAGGATGTCAGCCGTTTGTTAAGATTCCGGAAACATTTGGAGCAGAATGGGGATGCTTTTTGATAACAATTGGCATTGTTCTTTTTAGACATATTTGGTATGATTGTAAAGAGAAAATGAGCAATGCATACTTTGTTGTAATTTGTCTCATGTTAGGATATTTGTTGTTGCACAATTTATATTGTGGTGGTATCGGTAACGTTTTGATACTTGGAATGACAGGAATTATTATGTTGATTGTAGCAGCAATGGGTAACCACAAGAGATATGTGGTTGCATCTTCTGTAACACTGATTGCTTTAGTATTATATCTTACAAGAGCGTTTTGGTTGAGCATTGCATGGTGGGTATATCTGTTTGTAGCAGGTGTCGTGTTAGTGGGGCTTGCTATTAAGAAAGCAAAAGAAGCATAGAGCGGAGAGAATGGTCGAATGGCATTTGTATTAGGATTTGTTTATATCCTTGTAATAGGAGCAGTACTGTTTAGTATGGCAGTACTGCTCCTTAAAGGACGGAAAGAAAAGTGTAATAGAATTTATCTGGGGTGCCAGATGCTGGTAGTTGTCTGGTGTGTTTCTCAAGTTTTATTATTGTTGTCACAGTCGGAATTAGAGGTGGCACTATCGTACGGCTTGGGAAATGCAGGAATTTGTTTTATAGGGGCATTATGGTATTACTTTTCTGTTTTGTATACGGGAGGAGCCTTGACTAAGGTTCGGGTAATTGTTCCGCTTCTCTCATCTGTTTTTCATTATGGGCTGGTACTTACCAATAGCCGGCATCATTTGTATTATAAGGAATTTCGTTTGGATCATGTGGAGCATGGTTTCTTTTTCTATACGAATGTTTTGGCTACATATGTTTTTGTTATTGTCGGAGCTGTTAAGTTGTATCGTAATCTTGATGATGAGCAATGTGAGCATGGTGCTAAGGGATTAATTATTGCATCCGTATTAGCACCCGTGTTTTTGAATGCGGTTAATCTGTCAGGTATGCTTTCTGTTTCATTTGATGTTACACCGCTTGGATTTGGTATATCTGTTATCTGTGTCCTGATGGCGACATTAAAGTATCGCTTTTTGGATTTGAAAAGAGAGTTAGAGATTACGAATGAGAAGTTGATTCTTGAAAAAGAAAGAAATCGCATTGCACAAGAAGTGCATGACACAGCAGGTCATACATTGACAATGATTCAGTCTTATATGAAACTTGCACAAGTGGCTAATCAAAATACCAGACAAGAAGAGGTGGCGGAGTATCTTTTGGAGGCGAGAAATCTCACAAGTCAAGGAATCAAAGAATTAAGGGAATCGATAAATCACCTGAAAGAAGGAGCACATAACGAACTGGTAACGCAAGGGGTTATGCAGCTTGCCAATCAGGTTAAGGAAATACCTGTAGAAGTGACTGTGAAAGGAGAAGACTCGGAAAAGTATTCCCATTTATCGCGTGTGATATATGACTGTGTCAGAGAATCTATTACGAATACATTAAAATATGCAGATGCAAGCAGAATGGATATCGTTGTGCGCTTTTTGCCGGACTGTATTGATGTGATGATAGGTGATGACGGATGTGGTTGTAAGGATATTGTTAGCAATCATGGTCTGTCGGGGATTCAGCGAAGGATAGAAGAAGCAGGCGGAACAGTGCGGTTTCGATCGGATGAAGGAGAAGGATTTTTGACAAGAATTCATTTGCCGCTGAGTAGTAAGAAACATATTTTTTAAAATGAGAGTAGGGAGTGAGATATGAAGATACTGATTGCGGATGATATTATGATATTACGTCAGGGACTCAAGGCTGTGCTAGAGCAGGATTCGGAGTTGGAAGTTGTGGCGTTAGCAGAGAACGGAAAAGAAGCATTTGAAAAATGCAAGGTCTATGAACCGGATGTTGTACTTATGGATATGCGAATGCCGGAGTATGATGGTGCTTATGGTATTGCGGCGATTAAGCAACAGCTTCCGCATGTCAAGGTTTTGGTTTTGACAACTTTTGATGATGAAGAAACAATTGAGAAAGCGCTTGATAGCGGGGCAGATGGATACATACTAAAAGAAATGGAAGATGAAAAAGTAATTGCCTCTGTGAAGAGTGTATGTTCCGGTATGAGTGTGTTTGGAGATGGTGTCTATAGGGTGATGCGTAATCGTATGGAAAAAACTGCAAATAAATATCAAAAAGATGAGGCAGAGCAATCGGAGTATCATTTTACGCAAAGAGAATTGGATGTAATACGTCTTGTGGCACAAGGGTATGACAACAAAGAAATAGCTACAGATTTGTTTTTAGCAGAAGGGACTGTTCGTAATAATATTTCGAGAGTTTTAGAGAAACTATCGTTAAAAGATCGTACACAATTGGCAGTTTATGCCGTGAAAAACGGATTAGATGAATAATACTGTTGACAAATTTGGCATTAGAGGAATAAAATAGGTGCGTTGCAAGAACCGTTATCCAATGGATTGCGGTTCTTTATTTTGAGGATACGAGGGAGAAAATATGGAACAAAAGAAAGATGTACTAAGACCGAAACTATGGAAAACAATAAAAGGTTATGATGGTAAACAATTTGCAAAAGATGTGGTTGCCGGAATAATAGTTGCAATTATTGCCTTGCCGTTGTCGATTGCGTTGGCATTGGCATCAGGTGTTGGACCGGAACAGGGTATCTACACAGCAATTATTGCAGGTTTCTTAATTTCGTTTTTTGGAGGAAGCAGAGTGCAGATTGCCGGACCAACGGCTGCATTTGCTACAATCGTTGCAGGTGTTGTTGCAAAGCAGGGGATGGAAGGTTTGGTATTGGCAACATTGCTTGCGGGTATCTTTCTAATTATTATGGGAGTTTTGCGTCTTGGAAGTTTGATTCGTTTTATTCCTTATACAATTACAACGGGTTTTACGGCAGGTATTGCTATTACAATATTGGTAGGTCAGTTAAAAGACTTTTTTGGAGTTGCCTATCAAAATGGCGAATCGCCGGTGGAGACTGTTGAAAAAGTAGAAGCGTTGATCTCTAATTTTGGAACATTTAATTGGCAAGCGCTTCTTGTCGGCGCAGTATGTCTGCTTGTACAGATTGTCTGGCCGTACATTAATAAGTTGATTCCGGGTTCGTTGATTGCAGTTTTTGTCGGAATAGCAATGGTTACGGGACTTGGAATGCAGGTGAATACGATCGGTGATTTGTATACAATCAGCAATGCATTACCACAATTTGTATTGCCTGATATATCATTTACAATGGTAAAGAATGTCTTACCTGATGCATTTACAATTGCGATTTTGGCTGCGATTGAATCATTGCTTTCCTGTGTTGTGGCAGACAGTATTATCCATTCGAGACACAATTCTAATATGGAGTTAGTCGCACAGGGAATCGGTAATATCGGTTCTGCATTGTTTGGCGGAATTCCTGCAACAGGTGCGATAGCAAGAACAGCGGCCAATATTAAAAACGGTGGAAGAACACCGGTAGCGGGTATGGTGCATGCGATTGTATTGGTATTGGTTTTGGTGGTTCTTATGCCGTATGCAGCATTAATTCCTATGCCGACGATTGCAGCAATACTTTTTATGGTTGCGTACAATATGAGTGGTTGGAGAACGGTTGTGCACGTGATAAAAACATCTCCGAAAAGTGATATAGCGGTTATGGTTGTTACATTTTTGCTTACAGTTATCTTCGATTTGGTTGTTGCAATTGAATTTGGAATGATACTTGCATGTATCTTGTTCATGAAGAGAATGAGTGACGTGACAAATGTAGAAAGCTGGAAGTATATTGAGAACGGTATGGAAGACAGTGATGCGATTGATTTGAAGGTCGTTCCGGAAAATACATTAGTGTATGAAATCAGTGGTCCGCTATTCTTTGGCGCAGCAGATAAATTGCTTTCTATTGAACTTAGTAAAAAAACCAACTGTTTGATTTTGCGTATGAGAAGTGTGAGTGCCATTGATGCGACAGCAGTAAATTCTATTGAAAAACTGATTGCAGAGTGTAAGCAAAAGGGAATTACGATTATTTTGTCGCATGTGAATGAGCAACCGGAAAGTGTTCTTAAAAAATCCGGAATTTATGATATAGTTACTAAAAACAATATTTGTCCGAATATTGATGCAGCCTTAGAACGTGCAGCTGAGTTGGTAGAGAAATAAAATTGAAAAGGGTATGGAACAAGATTGTTTGTTCCATACCCTTTGTTTTTATAATTACCTTTTATTGTTCATCAGGCGTTTCTGGCTCAGTTGGTACATTTTCAGAAGTGGATTCAGCAGTTGTTCCTTCTTCGGTAGATGGTGTGTTGGCACCGGGTGATAATTCACACATCTTCTTGATTTGTCCGCGCAGACGTTTGAAATCCCAACCCACATCACTTCGTGCCTGGCTCATAGGATCATTGACATAGAAGAATCCCTTTTTGTAATCACGAATTACTATGAAATGCTCATCGGTAGAAAAATCTCCGTCAGAAACCATACAGATCAGAACTTTTCCTTCATCTAGAGCATCTATCATGTCGTCTTTGTTAATCTCCATTTCACTAGATTCCAATCCGAGTCCTTTGGCACCATCAATCATCAAGGACCAATGCGTTTTGCCGTTCTCATCAAGGTATCCGCCTTCTGTTGCATAGTCTGCAACTTTGATTGGATTCTTGCTTCCGTCTTTCATCAAGTAAGTATAAGCCATAGATAATGCAGTAGGTCCGGCACCACGAAGACCGATAATGTCTTCAGAATAATCCGCATATCCCCATCGTTTGTCAAATTGCAAATAGAGAGGAACGGAATTACCTTCTAAATCTACTGAAAATTCCCCGTCAAATACGATATTAATCATAGCAGGATAGCTTAATGTGAAATCTTTCATTTCAGGGTTCACTGCCAAATGTTGTAATAAGATATCCGGAATTGCTGCTGCACTGTCACAGATGCTTTGCATAGTGGAATCATCAGTGGCTTGTTCCTGGAGCTTAGATAAAGCGCTATCGCGATCAGCAGGAATTGCTTTCGCAGTAATCTCAGGATCAATCTCAGCAACCGGCTCTTCTGTTGTCACCTCGCTTGTGGCATAGAATTCAGATAATTCTCGCGCTTTTTTCTTTTCTTTGAAGTGGTTTGCAATACCTGTAATAAGCATAACCAAACCAACGATTAAGAAAATGACAATTGCAAGTAAGATACTGCAACGTATAATGGCTTGCTTTCTTCTTTCTCTGCGTCGACGTTCGCGAGCAGCTAATTTTTTGCGTCTGGCAGCTGCTTTTTGTCGTCTGATATCAGCTAATTCAGCTTCTGTTAAATCGTTCTCATTATATGGTGTTGCGGCAGGTGTTGCACGGAATACGTCGTCCGGATTCGGTGCAGGGGCATATCCCTCAGGGTAAAGCGGAGAGAAGATAGAGTCTTCTTGCTCTGCCGGTTGCGCCTCGACAGGTTCTGTTGAAACTTGCGCAAGAGGATACTCTGCCGTATTGTATGTTTCTTGTGCATATATGTCTGGATTGTATTGCTCTTCGCCATACTGCTGTTGAGCATATTGTTCTTGATTATAGGAATCCTGCTCGTATTGTGGTGCATTATATTGTTCAGGATTATACTGTTCGAAGTTGTATGGGTCGGATGGATATGGCTGTGTGTTGTATTGGTAGTCTTGTACATCCATCAACCGTACTCCTTCATAATTCGGGGTGTCTGTATCAAACGATTCGAAATCGGTTGTTTCGAATTCTGTATCGTCTCCGTAATTGGTAAATTTATCCATTGTTAGCCTCCTACAAATTATAGATAGCATTTGTTGAAATAATAATACTTTACTAGTATAACACGAAATACCTAATAAAACATAGTGATTTTCTGAATTTTTTCTGACAATTTTACAGAAGGTTGCTTTTTTTTACAAGATGGGTATATTATTGAAATGATATAATTTATGAGAGAAAGTACTATGACTTTATTCGAATCAAAAAGGAGTGAGCAAAATGAGTTTGAATCAAACACCATCAAGTGAAAGAATTCATATTAGCTTTTTTGGTAAAATAAATGCAGGAAAATCCAGTTTGTTAAATGCGTTGACCAATCAAGACCTCTGTGTGGTTTCTGATGTAAGAGGTACTACGACTGATCCGGTACAAAAAACAATGGAATTATTGCCATTAGGTCCGGTTGTGCTGATAGATACACCGGGTGTGGATGATGATGGGGAACTTGGTGCACTCCGTGTTGAAAAGACAAAGCAAATTCTTAGAAAAACAGATGTTGCAGTATTCGTTGTAGATGCAACAACAGGTACAGATGAAGTGGATTTGGAGTGGTTGGACAAACTTCGGAAACAAGGCATACCAACAATTCTTGTTTGGAATAAAATGGACATGGTGAGTGTGAAGCCTGCTTTGGATACAGATGTGGCGCAAGTATGTGTAAGTGTTTATGAAAGAACAGGAGTTGAGGAGCTTTTACAAAGAATTGTTGAACTTGCCGGTAAAAAGAATGAAACACAAAAAATGATTGGTGATTTGATAAAACCCATGGATGTTGTTGTGTTGGTTGTACCTATTGACGAGTCGGCACCAAAAGGACGATTGATTTTGCCGCAACAAATGGCAGTGAGAGAAATATTAGATGCAGGTGGAATTGCACTTGTTGTGAAAGATACGGAATATAGCCGCATATATGAAGAGCTTCAACGGAAACCGGATATGGTAATTACAGATAGTCAGGTGTTTAAAAAAGTGAATGATGCCACGCCAAGGGACGTTGCTTTGACATCATTTTCTATCTTGATGGCAAGAAAAAAAGGTTTTTTGAAAATGGCAGTAGAAGGGGTACAGACGCTTGATACGTTACAAGACGGAGATCTTGTTTTGATTGCAGAAGGTTGTACACATCACAGACAATGTGGCGATATAGGGAGTGTGAAATTACCTAAGTGGATATCTGAATATACCGGAAAAGAATTGCAATTTTGCTTTTGCTCAGGTACAGATTATCCGATAGATGTTTCAGGGTATAAGTTGGTTATTCACTGTGGCGGATGCATGCTTAATGAAAATGAAATGAAACATAGAAGAATGCAGACACATAGGCAAACGGTGCCGTTTACGAATTATGGAATTGCGATTGCCTATATGAACTGTATTCTGGATAGAAGTTTGCAAGCGCTGCAAGATGTTTAATTATTGTTCTTTTGCTAACGACATGTAACGTGCACCCACATAACACCAATTGATAAGATTAAACCAATTTTTCACATAGTCCGGTCTTCGGTTTTGATATTGCAAGTAGTAAGCGTGCTCCCATACATCAATGCACAAAAGCGGTGTGACGGTAGGGGCGATTGGCGTATCTTGATTTGGTGTTGCGATGATTTCTAATCTGTTCTCGGATAAAATGAGCCATGCATAACCGGAACCAAACTGGTTAATTGCAGCGGCCTCTAATTCAGCCTTGAATTGTTCGATTGAACCAAATGATGCGTTAATTGCAAGTGCTAATTTGTCTGTCGGAAGTTCGCAATCAGTGGAATTCATGCAATCAAAATATAATTCGTGATTGTAGACGCCACCTGCGTTGTTTTTAATAGAGGTTCTTGCTTCACTTGGAATCTTTTCACATTTGGTGAGTAATTCTTCCAAAGTCATGTTTTGCAAATTCGGATAATTCTTAATGATTTCATTTAATTTGTTCACATAAGTAACATAATGCTTATCGTGGTGAAAGTGTAGAATTTCCTCACTGAGATATGGATGTAATGCGTCATAAGCATAGGGTAATTCTTTTGGTTTGAACGGATAAGTCATAGATTGTCCTCCTATTAATTATTATACAGATAGAATATGCAGATCTTTTGGAAAATATGATAAAATATTCTTGTTTTCACGGATAAATAAATTGCGATTAGAGCGTGTTTTTGATATAATAATTTCATCTGCGTGATTATATATACGAAAGAACGAAAATTGGAGGGTATACTATGGCTACCATTGCTGATAGAAGTAGAACGAAAGAAATTATAGAACGTTTACAGATGATTTTGGATAGTGCACCATCTGTGCCACTAGCTACAGGTAAGGTGAGCATTTATAAAGATGAAATGCAAAGTCTTTTGACAGAGCTTTCTTCTCAGATGGAAATGGAAATTAAGACTTATCATGAGGTGAATGACCGCAAAGGAAAGATTATCAGCGAAGCCAAGAAAGAAGCCGAAAGAATTATCTATGAGGCAGAGCACAGCGCCAGTAGAATGCGTGTGACGAAACACACGACAGGTGTAGCACCGGTTGATTATAACCGACTGAGTGAGGAAGAGCAGTTTGCTTTGGGTGGTGCGAATGAAATATATGCGGCCTCTCTCATTTATACAGATGAGATGTTGACTGAAGTGACTGATATGATTTCTGATGCATATCACAACATTCGTAGTGACTATGAAATTATATTACAGGTGCTTGAAGAGAAGCTTAACATTATTAACAGCAACCGTGCAGAGTTGATGGATGGGTTGCAGGAGATGGATCCGGATGACAGAAATCAGCAGATGTTAGAGATTGGGCAGCTGTTATCAAGCGAGTTGTATAATTCTCGTATGAAGGCAAGAAGCAATCCGGATGAATATGGAGATGGAAGTATTCAGTTGAGTCTGGATTTGCAAGAAGAGCAAGAAGAGAAGACGAGACAGGCTGAAGAAAAAGCACAGCGCGCAGAAGAAGCGCTTGCTAAGATGATGGCAGAACGAGATGCTTTGGCTGAGAAGGTAGAGAAGTTAAAGCAGGATGGAATGAAAGCTACGCTTGCACAGGCAAAACCGATGGTGGAAGAAAAAGTAGTTCATGAGAAGAAGGCGGTACAAAAGCCTGTTGTTAAAGAAGTGGAACAGGAAGTACATCCGGAAAAGGTAGAAGCTGTTTTGGATGAGAAGGAAAAAGAAACACAACCTTTGACAGAAGAAGAAAAGAAAGCAAAAGAAAAAGAATTGGCAGAAGCAATAGCGGAATTAGAAAAGCTCGACAAAGAGAATGAGACAATACCGCTTATACCGCATTTTAAGAAATCGCAACCGGTTGCGAGTGTTCCGTCAGAGCAAGTTGCACAGATGGCGAATGCAATCACAACGGAGAAAAAGTATAGCGGTTTGATTGGAAGGGCTGTTAAACAGCGCGAAAAGGCTCAGATAGAAGAAACCGTTAAGGTTGTAGAAACAACAGATGTTAAGGTTGGCAAGGATGGAAAAGAGTATGTTCAGGCAACCATGACATTTGATGATAATTACGAAATTACAGAGTTTTAATAATGGGGGAGGAATATTTCGGGCAGAAGTATTCTTCCCTACGTGTTTATCGATAGAAGAAAGGAAAAGCTATGACCAATTATCAACCCTTTAAAAGAACAATTAATTATTATGAAACAGACAGAATGCAGGTTGTACACCATTCTAATTACATTCGCTTTTTAGAGGAATGCAGAATGGATTTTATGAAGCAAATAGACTTGGATTACAACTGGATGGAGGAACACGGAGTTATGATACCGGTTCTCAGTGTGGAGTGTGATTATCGAACACCGGCTAGATTTGGAGATACGATTTGTATTGTTCCGAAACTTGAAAAATTCAGTCGTGTGAAATTTGAGATGACGTATCAGATATATTCGGAGGATTTTTCAGTATTACATAACAATGCGCGCACGAGCCACTGTTTTGTAGATAAGGACTTCAAACTGATTCGTTTGCAAAAAGACTACCCGCATGTATATGAAACATTTAAGAATCTTGAAGGTAAAGAACTGTATCAGATTTAGTAAATTCTTAATATTCTATGAACATTTTGCAAATGGGTTACCATTTTAAAAAAATGTGTTATAATCAGTTTTGTTAATTTGGGTGAAAAGTCAGATTGGATGCATGGAGGATAACAGGTTGAAGTTTACAGATTCGTCGAATGACCGCTTAGAGTCTACTTTAGCAGGCGTTTATTATGGTGAAAAAAAGAATATGGAAGTGGATTTGTTTGAGGTCGATGAGGATGTTGACGGTGAACAGTTTGATGAAGTTTTGGACGAACTTGTAACGGATGATGAGGATGTGTATGACAATTCGGAAACGCAAGATTCATATGAGGACACATCTGAAGTGACGAACTTAGAAAACGAGGATGAGAGTGAAAAACCGTGGTATGAGATAGATGACGGACGCAAGGCTGTGATAAAAGTCCGTAATTTGTATAAGATTTATAAAGTTGGCACGAACAAGGTAAGAGCATTAAATGGTGTTGATTTTAACGTGTATGAAGGTGAGTTTTGTGCGATTGTAGGTACATCCGGATCCGGCAAATCAACATTGTTAAATATGTTGGCAGGATTGGAAAAGCCAAGTAAAGGTGAAATCTTAATAGACGGACAGCATATAGAGAAAATGAATGAGAATCAGCTTGTTAAGTTTAGACGGGAGAATGTAGGGTTCATTTTTCAGTCCTTTAATCTGATTGGAACGATGAATGCTTTGGAGAATGTTGCATTACCACTGACTTTTAGAGGCGTTCCGAAGATGATTCGATTAAAACGCGCAATGAAATTGCTTCGCTTGGTCGGACTTAAGGAACATGCAATGCACAGACCGAATCAGATGTCCGGTGGACAGCAGCAACGTGTAGGTATGGCGAGAGCGTTGGTAGTGAATCCAAAGATTATGTTTGCGGACGAACCAACCGGTAACTTAGATTCCCATACATCGAAAGATATGATGAACTTGATGCGAGAGATTGTTAACAAACAGAAAAAAACATTAGTTATGGTTACCCATGACGATAGTCTTGCAGCGATTGCTGATAAGGTGATTCGAATTGTGGATGGTAAGATTGTAGCTGTTGAAGATAGAAGTACGAATTTTGCGGAGGATGGAAATGATGAGAAAGAATAATGTAAGACGATTCAAAAAGGGTATGTGTGCCTGGTTGCTTTGCCTGGCTATGACGGTGTCTGTGTTAGCACCCGCATCCGTTGCGAATGCAACAATGTTAGACGTAGAAAATGTGGTGGATGATACGAATACAACCAACACAACCAATACAGGAACTTCTGCAGATACAGATAACACGAATGCAGATCCGAATGGTGTATTAGGTAAGAATTCGGATGTTGGAATAGAAGTGACCAAGTCTATTACAGGTAAAGCGGGAAAGAATGTTAAAGTTGAATTTAAGTTAAAGTCGAATGATACTAAGACTGTTCAGTTAAAGAGTGTATACCCTGTGATTGATTCAACATTTCCGTTTGAGACAAGTGGTGATGCATATAAGATTGTGACAGCTGATGATGAGGAGAAAACAAAAGAATTATCGGCATCATACAAGATGATGACTCGGATGGATATTACAACAGGCTACCACAGTGTCCGCTTTATTGGTGAATATACGAAAGTGGAAGCAGATGGCTCAACGAAGGATTATTATGTAATTAAGACGATTAACATTTATTTTACGGGTAGTGATTATACATCGGATTCTGACGATAAGGGAAAAGACAATTCTGACAAGAAAGAGGAAGAAGAGGAAGAAGATAATCAGGATGAGGAATATGATGATGAATATGACGGTGGTTCGAGTGGTGGTTCTAGTGATTCGGACGATTACGAGCCGGTTGCACCAAAGTTGTTGATTAGTGGATATGAGACGACACCTAAGAAAGTCAAGGCCGGAGAAACATTCAAGATTGTACTTCATATTCAGAACACTTCTAAGAATGTCAATGTATGTAACGGTAAGTTTTTGATTGGAAATGAGGCAGGAAGTTTTACTCCGACATCCGGTTCAAATGCAGTTTTTGTTGAAAAGATTGAAGCAGGTAAGACCGGTGATATTGAAATTGAAATGAAGGCCGGTGCTGATTTGCAGCAAAAGAATTACAGCTTGGTAGTAAAAGGTGATTTTGATGACGGCAATGGTAATAACTTTACTTCTGCTGACAGTGTGACAATTCCGGTATATCAGGATGTAGCATTTGCTATTACAGATGTTTCTATGACACCGGAAGTGGTTGGAGTTGGAGAATCGGCGGAACTTATGTTTACTATTAATAATAAGAGTTCGGTTGGTGTCTATAATGTTAATGTTTCTACAAAAAGTGATGCGGTAGAAGCAAAAGAGTCTTATGTAGGTAATATCGCCGGTTCATCGAGTGCGTATGCAACAATGGAGATTACCGGTAAGGCTGATAATTCAGCAGATGGTAAGATTACGATAGTGATTTCGTATGAGGATTCGGAAGGTACAGTGACAACTGTAGAAGAAAAGATTGCATGTACTGTCAGTGAAGATGGCAGTTCGGCTATGGAAGATGATTTTACGGATGATGAGTTCTATGATGACGAAGAGTTTGAAGAAGAGGAAGGATTCCAGATTCCGATATGGGCATTTATTATACTTGGAATCATTTTACTTGTTGTTATCGTAGCGGTTATAGTGATTGTTGTGGTCACAAGAAAGAAACGTATGGCAGCACTTTTAGAAGCAGAAGACGGAGAGGATGATTTGTACGATGAGAATATCTGATATTCTTGGGATGAGTCTTGCAAATCTTTGGAAACGTAAAATGCGTACCGTTTTAACAGTACTGGGTGTTGTGATTGGTACGGCATCGATTGTAGTTATGCTTTCATTAGGTCTTGGATTGAAGCAGGCGATGATGGCGCAGGTTGGTAGTGCCGGCGGACTGACGGAGATTATGGTCTATTCGGATGCGGCGTATGGTTCTGATGATTTGCTGTTGGATGATAAGACAATTGAAAAGTTTTCACAGATGGAGTTTGTGGAAAATGTGCAACCACAGCTAATCTATAGTATGCCGTTTCAGATTGGAAATTACGAAGGCTATATGGATATTATCGGTGTGTCGCAGGAATACTTACAAAAGATTACAATAGGGGAAGGTAAGTATCCTTCCGCAAAAGGAGAAATGTCTCTTTTGGTTGGTAATCAGATGATTATGTCTTTGATGGATGTGAAAACAGGTGAATGGCCTGATTTTGAGAGCGGAGAAGCACCGAACGTAGACTTTATGAAAACGCCGGTGATTGGTGGTATAGAAGAAGGCGAGAATTATTCAGAGGATGATGACACAACAGATCCGGAAGATTTGTTGGATGGGGTTGGTGATAATGCAGACTTTTCTGTACCGGAAGATTTTTCAATCGATACGAACGATTTTGAAGATGATTCTGATGCTGATTCTGATGCTGATTCTGAGGATGATTCGGATGCTGGTTTTGGGGATGACACAGATTTTTCTCCGGATGATGAAACAGGAACGGATGATGCGTTTGAAGATGATTGGGAGGAAGAGAATTATAGCTACTTTTCAGATGAGATGAAGCGTGTCAAGCTGAATGTTTCCGGTATTACAGAAGGTGATTTGGATACTTATACAGACTATTCATATAGCTGTTATACAGATATAGATACACTAAAGGCGTTTTTGAAAAAGAACTATTCTTTGAATGCAGTTGTGCCGGGCCAACCAACAGATAAGTCTGGTAAGCCATATCGGGATTATAAGTATACACAGCTTACGGTGAAAGTAGATGATGCCGATAATGTTGAGGCAGTTTTGGAAGAGATTCAAACAATGGGATACCAAGCTGATGCAAACAAGGAATGGTTAGAAGAAATTGAAAAGGAATTCATGATTATTGAAGCAGTGCTTGGCGGTATTGGAGCGGTAGCGATGCTGGTTGCTGCAATTAGTATTGCGAATACAATGACGATGTCGATTTATGAGCGAACAAAGGAAATCGGTGTTATGAAGGTGCTTGGATGCGGACTTGGTAATATCCGTTCAATGTTCTTATCTGAGGCAGCATTTATCGGATTTATCGGAGGTGTAGTTGGTCTGCTTTTAAGTTATTCTATATCATTCCTTTTGAATCAATTTTTGGCACCGATTTTCATGGCAGATATGTACGGTGTAGATATGAATATATCGGCGATTCCTTTGTGGCTTGCATTAGTGGCGATAGCATTTTCTACTGTTGTAGGTATGATTGCAGGTTTCTTCCCTGCACAAAGAGCAACGAGATTAAGTCCGCTTGCTGCAATCCGGAATGAGTAATTGCAATTGAATACGAATTTATACACACAGTATGTAGTTATATAAAATTGCATGCTGTGTGTTTTAGTATACGAGGTTTTTCGATTTTTGGTTGCCAATAATGGATGAGTGTGTCAAAAGAAAATGAGTAGAAATAGAATGTGTTCATTTAGTGCGGAGTGATGAAGGATGTGTTATAATTACCAATACGATTTCAGTTATAAAGAGAAATGGGTGAAGAAGATTACAAGTGTTGGTTTTAAATGAGAGGAAATAAGGATGAATGATTTGATATATAATCGCAGAAGTATTAGAAAATATTTGGATAAACAGGTTTCTTGTTCTTGGTGGCGAAAGTAAATTAGAGTTTCTTGAGCATATGTGGAAGGGAATATTAAGAGAAGAAAATGAATATGCCAAAAACTATAGGTGTTTGCACTGTTTTACAAAGGGTGCATTATATCTAAAGTGGAGTTTGAGTGATTAAAAAATATTAATATTTCTGAAGCACTTGGCAAACACATTTTAAACGCGCGTATTATACAATAGACTTAATTGTAAATGT
>SVEJ01000017.1 GCA_015057435.1 Lachnospiraceae bacterium | reverse complement strand
GGTGTATCTACCTGCTGAATAATACCATCCTTCATAACTACGATTCTTGTACCAAGAGTCATAGCCTCTGTCTGGTCATGTGTTACGTAAATAATTGTTGACTGTAATCTCTGATGTAACTTAGAAATCTCAACACGCATCTGTACTCTTAACTTAGCATCCAAGTTTGATAAAGGCTCATCCATCAAGAATACCTTAGGCTCACGAACGATAGCACGGCCCATAGCCACACGCTGTCTCTGACCACCTGACAAAGCCTTAGGCTTTCTGTCAAGCAAGTGCTCGATATCAAGAATCTTAGCAGCTTCATGTACCTGCTTATCAATTCTCTCCTTTGGAACTTTTCTTAACTTAAGACCAAATGCCATATTGTCGTATACTGACATATGTGGATACAAAGCGTAGTTCTGGAATACCATTGCGATATCTCTGTCCTTAGGCTCTACATCATTAACCATCTTGTCACCAATCCATAATTCACCGGCACTGATGTCCTCAAGACCTGCGATCATACGAAGTGTTGTAGACTTACCACAACCTGAAGGTCCTACGAAAATAACGAACTCTTTGTCTTCAATCTCAAGGTTGAAGTCCTTAACAGCGTTAAATCCGTTAGGATAAATCTTATAAATATTTTTGAGTGATAAACTAGCCATTTTAAAATTCCTCCTTGGGTTTATATTCTTTTCTGACTAAAATCATAAAGATATAATACATCATTTGTCCTTTAAATGAAATATTACTATTCAACAAATAAATCGAAAAATCTTTGTTCATTTTGTCATAAAGGATTCGATTCCCATTAAAATGCACATTTTTTTCTATGCTTTATTATATAAAATGAACAAGAGTCCCAAGCACTAGGATTCTTGTTCATTCTTGTGTTTTTTTATCTTCATTTTCATTCTGATATTGCTAAAAAAGGATCGGATTCTGCCATCTTTTCGATACCATTTGTATAGATTATCAATCCTTAGCCGCTGTATCTTTTCAGGCACTTGCGCCTCAGATACAACCCGATTATATAATATGGTTCCGGTAAAAACCATGAGCGAGGCATTTATCTGCCTTCTATATTTTTCTAACAGCTCTAATTGCGTCTTTTCTTCTAATGCCACCAATAATACATCCGGGGCCACTGAATTAATCTCATTCACAATATGGCTCGTGGACTCATCCTGTTGTTGCAGGCAAATTCCACTCAATGTAATAAACTCGTGCTTTGCGTTGATATGTTCTTCAATAGATTGCAGACGCTCCTTTGTCTGTGCAACAACCAAAACCTCTAATCCTGTTTCGACCACATAATCAAACAATGCATCAAAATAACTCTCCACAAAAAACGCATCGCGTCTGTGACCTAAGACATCATTAATGCTTTGGTTAACACTGGCAGTGCCCGGCAACACAAGATTACAGCTTTCCACCGTCTCTCGCAATGCATCATCTTCTCCAAGTGTCAGCAACGTTTCGCTATTCAAAAAATACACAACACGACTGCCCTCTGTTTTCAAGTAATCAATCGTAGCTTCGCTTGCCATCCCTGTAGATGCAATATCTACCGCAACATTGAGCAATTGTATTCTATCTTGCATATCTACACCTCAATTATTGTACCGTTGTGTCACTGCTTCCTATTACAATGAAGATATCAATCGTAGAAAGAGAACCTTTGATAATCGTATACTGTGATGCATCAAGCGAACCAACAACAATCGTCGCATCACTGAAATATGCCTTCAAGTCTTCTCCCATGCCTTCTTCGCTTACATAAATCTTAGTCTGCGTTTCTGTTCCAGACTTGTAATTACCAACTGCTGTATTGGCAAACCCTGCACCATTCATCTTATTGCTCCATGCACCTGCAAGTCCGGATACACTTGTACTGTTCAAAATCAAAATATTCTTATCGGTAGACGGAATCTCTTGCACCTCCGTAGTTGCCTCTTCCGTTGTCACTTCTTCTGTCACAGGTTCTTCTTTCTTATGCTCCGTATCCTTTGCATTTTCTTCCTCTAACATGTCATGAAGCTGATCTTCCGAATATTCCGTAGTGTTAATCTTCGCCTCTGCTTCTGCTAATACCTTTTTATCTGAATTGACCTTAATAACAAAGAATGCTGAAAAGCCAATAATTGCAATTGCCATCAAAACAACCAAAGAGCGTAAAAAAGCTTCTCCAAACAATTTCAACATGGTCTTTTTATCCATAATCATGCCTCCTAAAAAAAATCAATAATCGCTACTTAGTATAACAGAATAAGATTTCCATTTCAAGTTTTTCATGATATACTACCAAAAGAACATCCAAGGAGGAGAAGATATTATGGAACGTGCTGCATTTGTAACCGGGGCATCCCGCGGAATCGGAAAAGCAATTGCTATCGAACTTTCCAAACATTTTGATGTGATAATTATTAATTGTCGTACGAACGGCAATGCGCTCAACGAAACTCGCGCTTTAATAGAAGCAAACGGTGCCCGCTGTCTCTCATTTTTAGGAGATGTCGGCGATTACCACTTTGTAAACGCCATAATGCAATCTGTACTACAAGAGCCAATATCCATCGAACTTTTGGTTAACAACGCAGGTATATCTCACATTGGTCTTTTGTCAGATATGACAATTGATGAATGGAATGCCATCGTATCAACGAATCTTACATCCGTGTTCAACTGCTGCAAACCAATCATTCCGCACATGGTCAACAATCGACACGGACACATCATCAATATTTCTTCTATGTGGGGCATAAGCGGTGCCTCATGCGAAGTCGCATACAGTGCCACAAAAGGCGGTGTGAACGCATTTACAAAAGCACTTGCAAAAGAACTTGCGCCAAGTAACGTCAGAGTTAACGCTTTAGCATGCGGCGCAATTGAGACAGATATGAACGCAGATTTTTCTAAAGAAGAGATAGAGACATTATGTGACGACATTCCTGTATGCCGTCTCGGCAAACCGGAAGAAATCGCACAGACCGTATGGCAATTATACAACACGCCGCTTTATCTTACCGGAGAAATCATAAAAATAGACGGGGGCTATCTATAACCCACCGTCTATTCTTTATATATAGAGTATCTCATAAGGGACTATTTATTTTGCATAGGATGGCACATTACAATCCACATCCTTTGGATACGTCGCTTTCTTCAATACGCGTCCATATCCCACTGCTTTTCTATAATCATAATCAGATACCACAATACCTGTACTTTCCGTAGAGGCATGTACCACCTTCTTATTACCTATGTACAAGGCAACATGCGAACAACTTGCTTTGCTGCTGCCGTAGAAGATCAAATCGCCCGGTTTCAAGTTCTTTTTCTTAACACGCTTCGTATCACACAATTGTTGATACGCCGTACGTTTCATATCATATCCCAAATCGCGATAGACTGAATAAGTAAAACCGGAACAATCTGTTCCATTCGTAAGACTCGTCCCTCCATAGCGATATCGATTACCTACAAATTGTAATGCATAACTTACAACTTCTTTTTGTTCCTTCGACATACCCGAAAAATCTGCAACTGTCACCTTACATGTATATTTCTTTCCGGACACTTTCGCTGTTACTGTTGCCGTACCAACCGAAACCGGAGTCAATACACCTTTCTTAACTTTCACAATTTTTTTGTTAGAAGTCGACCATTTTACCTTTTTCTTGGTATTCTTAACTTGCAGTGTATATGTAGAATCTTTTGCCAAAACTAACTTTTTCTTATTCAAAGAAACTGCTTTTGCAGCCATACTCTCTGATGGAAACAATAAAATTGTAACAAATGTAACAAATACTGTAAAACATATCAAAAACTTACGATTCATAGTAAAACTTCCCTTCGTTTTTCTCTGTCTATGTTTTACATTTTAACACATTTTTTACATTTTGCAAGTGTTTTTGAAATATTTGTAACATTTTCGTAACATTTGAAGAACTTTTTACCTATTCATTATACATCAAACACGCATCTGATAGATTGCACAACACCTCTTCATAATAACGTTTCGCCACAAAACGAGCCATCGGAAGATTCATATCTAAATAATTACCGCAATCTCTGGCACAAGCACCCGGCACCTCATCTTCAAAGTCCTTCATAAATGCATACATTTCTTTCACTAAATCTATAATGTCCTTCGATTCATAATCTCCTGCCAACAAAAGATAAAATCCTGTTCTGCAACCCATCGGTCCAAAATAGATAACCTTTTCTTTGTATGTTGGATGATTTCTCAAAAACGTAGCACCCAAATGTTCTAACGTGTGTATCTCAGCTGTGTTCATAACCGGTTCGAAATTCGGTCGTGTCATACGTAAATCAAACGTTGTAATAATTTCATTTCCTACATGATCTTTTCTAGAAACATAAATTCCCGGTAAAAGTGTCAAATGATTAACTGTAAAGCTTGCTATCTTTTCCATACTACTGTCCTCTCGCTCATTATAATTTCTCACAGATACCCAACAAAAGTTTTACCGAATTTTGAATCGCCTGTGCTTCGAAGGTCGGATAGTCAACAGACGCCGAATCATCTGCCTTATCAGAAATCGCACGAACAATCAAACACGGAATCCGATTCAGATATGCAGCATGTGCTATCGCCGCACCTTCCATCTCTGTACAATATCCTGCAAAGTTGCTCACAAGCCACTCTTTCTTTGTCTTATCAGAAACAAATTGATCGCCGCTTACCACTCTGCCCTCAAAAATCGATATCTCTGACAATTTTTCTTCACATACGCGTTTCGCCAAGGCACGTAATGCCGAATCTGTTTCAAACGAAAATGTGTCCATACGAGGAATCTGACCAAGCGGATATCCGAATGCGACAGCATCCATATCATGTTCTACCGTATCAGTAGATAAAACAATATCACCAATATTAATATCAGCATTTAACGACCCTGCAATTCCGGTGTTAATCACGGCATCTACTTCGTATGTATCCACTAAAATCTGCGTACAAAGTGCAGCATTAACTTTTCCGATTCCGGAACGAACAACCACAACCTTCTTACCTGATAAGACACCTTCAAAAAATTCCATGCCTGCTTTTTCCATCACTTGTACATCTTCCATCTGTTCCTTTATCTTTGCCACTTCTTCATCCATAGCACCGATAATACCTAACATATCCTATTCCTCACTTTCCACATCATGCAACAGCCGATAGCCTCTACCCCATATATTATGAATATACTTTGCTTCCGCACTGGTATCCCCAAGCTTTCTACGAATATTTCTAATATGAACCATAACCGTATTCGCCGAATTACTCATGAATTTCGTGCCCCACACCTTTTCGTAAATCTCACGTGCCGTGAAGATACGATTCCGGTGGCTAGCCAACAAATACATAATCCGATACTCCATTTCCGTCAACGGTAGTTCTTCACCATTTCGCAAAACCTGTTCTATCTCAGGATCTACAACAAGATCCGCAACATAAATTTTGCTCATCGGTTCTTCCACAGTTTTCTTATCTATCGTACGTGAACGTCTCAACAATGCTTTTACACGTAACATTAACTCCGTACAAGAAAATGGCTTCACAAGATAATCATCTGCTCCCGCCTCAAATCCCTCTATCAAATCTGATTCATCTGATTTCGATGTGAGGAACAGAATCGGAACTTCCGCCTGTTTACGAATTTGCATACATGCATCGATTCCGTCGCAAAACGGCATCATCACATCCAAAAGCACAAGATGAATACTATCATCAAATTTCTCAAGTGCCTCTATACCATCTTGTGCCAAAACAACTTCATATCCCGCTTCTGACAAAATGATACGTAATAATTCTCTTATTTCTTTTGCATCGTCAACTACTAATATTTTTTGTGCATTTTCCATCTTTTCACCTGCCGTTCATGTTCTGTGATATCTATTATCCATATAGCTTAAACCATTTTATAAATTGTCTTGCAATCTTATAAATCGGTGTTTCAAGTTTTTTACTTGCCTGCTTCAAATTCTTTCTGATTTCAATCTGTTGCGGACAATGCATCTCACATTTTCCGCACTCTATACAATTAGATGCCGCCGTGGAATCCTTTCTCATTGCTGTACAAAGCATATATTCCTCAAACGCTTTCTTCTTATCCGAAAAATAGTTATTATATATTGCAAACGTCCCCGGAATATCTACATTCTTCGGACATGGCATACAATAACCGCAACCTGTGCATCCAACCTTCATCTTCGCATGAATCGCATCAATAACTTTCGAAAGCATTGCATCATCCTCTTTACCGAATTCACCTACCGATGCATCGGATGCCGTTTCAATATTATCCCGGACCATCTCTACGGAATTCATACCCGATAACACACAGGTCACTTCCGGCTGATTCCATAACCATCTGAGTGCCCATTGCACAGGTGTACGTTTTGTCTGATAGTTTTCCATTATCTGTAATGCTTCTTTTGGAAGACGATCTGCCAAGCGACCACCGCGAAGCGGTTCCATAATAATAACCGGAATCCCCTTACCTGCCGCATAATGCAACCCCCTTCTTCCGGCTTGTGTATGTTCATCAAGATAATTGTACTGAATCTGGGTAAAATCCCAATCATACGCATCAACCAACTGACAAAACATATCTGTGTGACCATGATAGGAAAAACCGACTTGGCGAATCACACCGCTTTTTTTCTTTTCTTCCAACCACTCCAAAATCCCAAGACTTTTTAGCTTGTCCCACGTTGCAATATCCGTAAGCATATGCATAAGATAATAATCAATATAATCCGTCTGCAAACGAGATAACTGCTCCTGAAACGTCTTTTCCATACTTTCCACATTCTTAATCAGATAATGCGGAAGCTTTGTGGCAATATACACCTTGTCTCTAATCCCGTTCTTAGAAAGAATCTTACCTAACGCCACTTCACTTCCCGGATAAATGTATGCTGTATCATAATAATTCACGCCCTGCTCATAGGCTGTCATTACTTCTTGTTCCGCTTTGTCCAAATCAATCTTTCCTGCAGTTTGCGCAAAACGCATACAGCCATAACCCAGAATGGATATGTTATTTCCATATTTGTCTTTACGATAATTCATACGCACTCCTATCATTGCAATCAATACATCATTGTTTCAAATATTCTTCTAACTCCGACAACTCGTCTATTGACATCTTCGTATACTCTGAAAGTTCTTCTATTGTAGGTGCCTGCCCCTTTTCTAGCGACAGCATCTTCTTCGCCTCATGAACAAGACTTATTTTTCCAACCAATGTATTTTCCAATTCACTTTCGCCGACAATTTCGGAACAGTAGTTCATAATCCCTTCTTCAACCGCCGCGGATAACACCTCTTCGATCTGTTCATTGTACGGTTTTCCAAGCATATCCTGCAAACATAAAAAGAGCGCCATATTTCCCTCTTGCACAAGATCCTCAAGATGTAATCTCGGTTGCATATACTTTTCTGCAAGCGTCAATACTTTCTTAAGCCATGCTGTGGATATTGTCTCAACAACCGTTTCATCCCCTGACGATAGTCTTTCGTAAAGTTTTTCTCTGTCTTTTGCAGTAAATGACGGAAGCAAAGATAATTCATCTAAGTACATCTGAAAAACCTTCGATCTGCCTTCCTGTTCTTCTTCATCTGCACCTGTTGTATCTTCCTGTTGTCCTTCTTCAGTCTCTTCGCTCTGTGCCGTTTCGATATACGCAAGTACAATTCTTTTCTGATTCTCATCCAAATCCATATCAGAAAAATATGCTAATATTTCGCTCTCTGACATCGGAACTTCTGCCGTTCTTACAATCTCTGCCACATTGCGCACAACTTCCATAAAGGTATTTTGATCTGTCATAATTACTACTCCATTCCCTTTTTTAAAATATCTAACGTATGTGCACCTGCACCAATCAAATCCATACGTTCACACGTCGACAAATGATAATCTATATATATCTGAAATGTTTCTTCATCCATGGCATTCAAGACCGGACGCATATAATCCGACGGACCGTCCGGAGATATAATCCGCTCCCGTAGAAGACCGGCCGCTTCATTCAGCTGATTAATATCCTCTAATCTCACATAATCATATAGATGCTTTTCTTCCGCTAATGAGTGGAAATCTTTTGTAAGACGATTTTCTTCCAAACATTCTTTTATATGATTTTCCTTAAATGCATACGTTAATACGCAATACTCATTCATACAATATGCCACAAGAATTCTTCCATTCGGTTTCGTTACTCTTTTTGCTTCCTGCAATGCTTTTAATTTGTCCTCAAATGTATACAAATGATACATCGGACCAAACAGCAATGTAAGATCAAAGCTTTCATCTTCAAAACGTTTCAGATTCAACGCATTCCCCTGATAAGCTTTGACATTGCTTTGCTTTTTCTTAAGAATGCCAAGGTTATATTTTACAAGTTCTACAGCCGTAACATCATAGCCTTCATTGGCCAAAGCAACACTGTAACGTCCTGTTCCTGCGCCAATATCAAGAATCTTCGGCGAATCCATCTCTTCCAAACACTGATGAATATATTTCATAGACGTGATAAATTCCACTTGACCATGACGGCTCAGCAAGCGCTTGTCCTCATTAAATTTATTGTAATATTTTTCCAATTCAGTCATATCAATGATTATAACCCCTTTTTTTCATTCTATCCACAATTAATTTCAATAATCAGAATTTCGTTGTTTTTTCGGAGCATATTTTTTATCTTCGTAAAGAAATTTCTCTTTCAAATTATGTATATCCTGTTTTACAACAATACCATCCAGCCATTCTTCGTCCATCTCGGAATATCTCTTCAAAGATTTATTGGCAATTCGATACATCAAAATCATTGACAAAATCAGCGAAAACATAGCCAGACCGATGTATTTCACACAAACAACTACTTGTTCATTAAACATGACATATTCCATTGTTTGTTCTAAAACCATAACATGTTGTACGTAATTGGTTTTCGCCTGCACTTGCAAAGACGGTGCCGACAACATCAACAGAAAGAGTGCTACATTTAACAACCCTCTTCTTGCACTCGGCAATCGTCTTGTATTCAAAACATTATGCTTTCCGATCAGGTCAATCATAGTGATAATAAGAACACTACCCAATAGTAAAACACATATACTACAAGTAATATCAGTCAGTTTACCTGCACATAAAATGAATACAGACACTATCACAGACACTAACGTACATAGTGGAAGCGGAACACCCTTCCACAATTTCAATCCCGCGCTCTTCACCAAGCTAACCGCACTTACAACAAATGCAATTCCGCTCGCTAACATTGTGATTCCAAAAAGGATCATTTCATACGGAATGCCTCCAAGCAACATACTGCAAAATTCCAACCCGAATTCCAAGACCGCAACTAATCCGTTAAAATCCTCATAGGCAGCACAACATATAAAAACAAATGCCATAAATATAATACCTTCAGGACCGAAATCCCAATTGAACCCTTTGTCTTTTTTTCTCCGCAATCTCTTGTTGCGCTTTTTTTCCTTTATTGATTTGTTATTCTTTCTAAGCTTTGCTACCCGTGCACCTTTATCATCCTTTAATCTTTCCCTGCGGGCAATACGCAAAATCCTTCCTGCATGCAAAACACTGACAAACGATGCCAAAACCAATAACATCTGTAACAAAATCGGCAAGGTAATGTTGCATGCCGAATCTGCTAAGCCGACCAAGAAGAATAACGGAATCGCCACAACAACTGATAACACGAGATATTTCTTAAAATCCATGGGCAAATCAAACGCAACCTTTCCGGTCTGCCCGTTCACCGCTGCATAAGAAACCCACTCTTTACTTCGATATGACATAAACCATACAGGAAGCATTGCCTGTGCCTTTTTTTCTATCGTTGTATTCATCAGTTCTCTTATTTGCTCATCTTTCTTGTTAATCATATACGGCACTAAGTCATAATGATTTTTCACATATTCCCCGGTCATTTGTTCTGTCATGCCAACGACATCGTCTTCATAAACGGAAGCATCCAAATCTGAAGCATCTGCATAAAACCCACTCAAATATACAGGAGAAAACTCACGCAACCCATTCAATTTATAAGGTGCTACATTCTTACTCATATCATCAGGAAAAGACGATGATGCATCATAGCTGATTCCTTCATATTGTGCCGAAAGTTCGCCTTCCAGCTTATAATATGATGTAATATCATAATCGTATTCCCACTTTCTCTTCTTGCCATCAAAAGAGAGCTGACCTTCTTGTTTTACATCGTAAATCCAATACGGCATATAAATGCCGCGAAAACCCTCTACATACTCCATGCTTTTCAATTCTTTCGGAACAAAGAAGACTTTATGTATACGTTTTAGATACTCTTCTTTACAATCTTCCTTTGTTTTTTGAAAAGGAATAATATAGTCCGGTCTTTTTTCGTTCGCAATACGGCTCTCTAAAACTGTAGACGCTCCGCAAAAACTACAAAAACCTGCCATTTCATTATCTGTCGTATATAATTCTCCTGCACACTGCGGACAAGTAAACACCGTCACTTCCAAATCACTCTGTTTTGCCCCTTCAGCGTCACCGAATTGATTCGGATTAAATACCGAATCACAATGTTCGCAAGACATTTTCTTTAATTGTATATTATATTTTAAATTGCTACCGCAATTCGGACATCCATACATTTTTTCTCACCTGTCAAATCCATTCTATTGTCATTCCATTTAGAAGCTGTGGCCACCACCGCCACCACCGCCGCCACCGCCGCCGGAGCTTCCGCCACCGCCGCTACTACCGGAGCTTTGGGGACTATACGTTTTGGTTTCATGTGTAAACTGTGCATGAACTGCTCCCATCGATTGCAAGAATTGCACACCAAGCAGCAACTCTGACTTTGAAGGTTTCTTGGCAACAGAAACAATCTTTACCCAGAAATATAAGATAATAAATGATAAAATCACAGCCAAAAATGCATTACTTGCATATTTCATCGGTTGTGCAATCTTACCACCTTCTAAAACAGTTCCAATCTGTTCAAATGTCTTAGAAGCACACAGATAATACTGCTGATCTGTTGCATACGTATAGACGTTATCCGTTATCGTATTAGCGTAAGCCTCCGTTATTGTTCTATACACTGCTCCATCACTATAGATATAAAGATATCTGTTTGCCATATCAATAACAAATATGGTTCCACTCTCTCTTCCCCACAAACCTTTATAATAGGTTTCAGAAAAATATTCTGTTGAAGAAGCATTGTTGGAAGTCGTCTTAAACGCAACATTTCCAAATTCTGTGATTGGTTGCATTACCTTTTGTAAATCCGCTTCTTCTTGCTCTGTCAACAAATCCGCTTCATCACTAATATACACCTGAAATCCATTATCATTTTGATAAACAACATTTGCACAGACTGTCAGTTTCCCACAAAACAATACCAAACTAACAACTATACATGCAAGCAATATCTTAACGTTTTTAATACGCATTGTTATCACCTCCTGTATAATCAAATTGAGGTAATCTTCTTGTTGCAAGCACATTATACTTCTTAATTAGGTCAAGCAATGTAGCAAACACTGCCGCAAGCCCCGCCATCGCACCAATATAATAGAAGGCATCATGTACCGGATTCAAAATCGCAATCAACAACGCTATCAGAGTTGCTATCATGCAAAAAACAGATGACCGTCCTTTTATTGTAGCATTCAGTTTCTTCGCACTTATGTTACTAAATACCAACGCTGCAATCGAAATAATTAGTGTAACACCACAAACAATCACACTCAATGATGATACACCAAAAATTTCTGCAACCAACACCTCAGAAATTATAAGAAACTGACTTACGAATGATATTAAAATGGTAGCGCCAACCACTATAAGCACAGTTTTAACCTCCTTCGACATAGTAGCCCCTTTTACCTTCTTTTGTTCGACATTCATATCCTGTTTTATCTTTGATTGTTTTCCTTTGTCATCCTCATAGTTGTCTCTTTTTACAATTTTTCCAATCTCGATAGCATATAAAACAGAGACAAATGCTGCAATACCGGATACAACCGACAACAAAACACCCGGTGTTACAGTTAAAAACATATTCAACAATATAAAAATCGGCAACGCTAAGGCGAATGTTCCTATTAAGTATTTCCCTAAGTCCACCGGCAAATCTGCCACCACCTTACCGGTCTGTCCATTCACTGTCGCATATGTCACACGTCCGTCTTTTTGATATGACATAAACCATACCGGAAACATCGCACGATGTGTCCGCTCAATTGCATTCCCCAAATCCATATCAATACTCTCCTGACTAATTTCATACTTTTTGCAGTCAGGATGCTTGCGAATAAATTCTCCTGTCTTATCGTTAGCAAATCGCGTAACATCTTCACAATAAACCGATTCATCTACATCTGCTGTATCTGCATAAAACCCACTCATATAAGCAGGCGTAAACGGCTTTAGATGTGCTACCTGAAACGGCGCAATCTTCTCGCTGATATTATCCGAAAATGACGACGAGCCATCATACGAAATGCCGTTATAATGTACATCCAAATCTGCCGTTAATCGGTAATGAGACGTATAGATATAATCTCCACTTCTATGACTTGTTTCTCCAGCCACATCCATCGGTTTTTCATGATTCACATCATACATCCAGTATGGCATATAGATACCTCTGAAGCTATCAATACATTTCTCATCCTTTAGCTCCTTCGGTGCAAAAATCGCCATACGCATCATTTTTTTATATAATTGTTTACAATCTTCTTTTGTCTTCTTAAACGGAATAATATATTCCGGTTTTTGTTCTTTTGATGCACGACTATACAACAGCGCTTCCGTACCGCAAAAACTACAAAAACTTGTCATCGATGTGTCTGTCGTGTATAACTCCCCTCCGCATTGCGAACAAGTATATACCGTAACATCCATTGTATCCATTTCATTCGCATGAATTGTCTGATCCATCTCATATGGATCATATTGCGTACTACAATATGCACATTGTAAGTTCTGCGAAGCAATGTCAAACACAAGATTGCCGTTACAATTACTACATTGATACATTTATCTTCCTCCTTCGTATAATCATTCTACCACTTTATACGTGCTTTTTAGAATCTGTGGCCGCCACCACCACGACTTCCGCCGCCACCGCCACGACTTCCGCCGCCACCGCCACGACTTCCGCCGCCACTGCCACGACTTCCGCCGCCACCGCCGCCGAGAAATCCCAACAGAACAGCCTCTAGCAGTTCCAAAAAAATACTTAACCAGAATTCTCCATCACGCACAGCTATATATGTTCTCTTTTCACTCAGGTAATCAATCTTGACATTATCCATAGTTTGAGAAACATCCAAGCTTTTAAACAATTGTGACTTAGACGGTCTTTTTGCTTTGGAAACCAATTTTACTATAACATACAAAATCACAAACGACATTAAAAAGGCAAACAACGCATTGCTAATATATTTCATTGGCTGCGCAATTCTTCCGCCTTCTAAGACCGTGTATATCTGCTCATACGCTTTGTCGGCACATGATGCATAATCACCCTTTGTAGCATATGTATATACGTTATCTGTAATCGTATTGGCATAGGATTTTTTCAAACTTCCGTAAACAGTCCCTACACTATGGATATAAATCATACGATTTTCCATATCAATCACAAACACAGTTCCGCTTTCACTTCCCCACAAATCCTGATAATAGAGATCTGCAAATTTATCAACAATAATTTCAGTTCCGGCATCTACAGATTTGAAGGCTACATTACCATATTCTGTGATGGGTTTCATCGACTGCAATAACCGTGCTTCCTCATCATCCGTTAATAATTCTGCCTCATCATCTATCACTACTTCATATCCGTTGGTGCTTTCATAAAGGACTTGCGCAAAAACATCATTAGAAGGAAACAACAAAACGGTGGACACAACCAAAAGTACAAATGCAATACAATCGTTTTTCCAATTACGCATTGTCATCACCTCCCTTATAATCAAACTGTGGCAGTTTTCTGGTAGACAACACGTTATATTTTCGAATCAAGTCAATCAATGTCACCAAAACTGCTCCCATTGATAAAATCGTTCCGAGATAGTAGCACCAATCGTGAATCGGCCTTAACAAAACAATAACGAACGCCATGATTATGGCCGCCAGGCAAAAAAGATTCGCCGGCACCTTATTCTTCAATTCTGTTTTCTTCATAAACGATACACTTTTTACCACTGCAATCACTGCGCCAACCAGCATAGCAACTAGCGGCAAACAAAGCAACCACTCAACTTGCATGTTCTTCACAAAGTCCCCCACAAAAGGAAGCACAAAGATATAAAACAATATTGCGCCAAATATCCATACAGCAATCGGTACTTTCTTCTTTTGTTTTATGTTCTCGCCCTCTCCTTCGGAAGCGTTTTTATCATCTTTTTCATTATCTTCGTCTTCCTCCAGACTATATAGCATCCCCCGGTCATCCTGATAATTATCCCGTTCCATAATTTCTTTCATTTCCAAAGTATGCAACGCCGCTATACCAACAGAAAACAAAGAGACTAAAACGAGCAATACAGAAGGGGTAACAGTAAAAAACATATTCATCAAGACAAAGATTGGTATTGCAAGCAGCAAAGTTCCGAATAGATATTTTCTGATATCTACCGGCAAATCTACAACCACTTTTCCAGTCTGTCCATTCACAGTTGCATAAGCAATACGATCATGATTGCGATACGACATAAACCATACGGGCAGCATCGCACGATGCACATCTTGCGACGACGGATTCAATTCGCGTCTCACCGATTCCTTATCTCTAATCTCAAATTCCTTGAATTTTTCATGTTTCTTCAAGTAATTCACCGTCATATTCTCAGCACTTTGCAACGCATCTTTTTTATATACCTCAGATGCCACATCTGCCGTATCACCATAAAATCCACTGAGAAATGCAGGCGTGAACTCCTTCATATGCTTCACATCAAATGGTGCAATCTTTTCACTGATATTATCTGAAAAGGAAGATGAACCATCATAAGAAATGCCTTTGTAACCGGCATCCAAGTCACCGCTTAATCTATAAAATGATTCCACCTTATATTCATCCACCATACGTTCTTGTACGCCTTGTATCTCTACTCGATCTGCATATCTTACATCATACATCCAATACGGCATATAGATGCCGCGAAAGCTATCAATACAATCTTTGTTTTTTAGTTCCTTTGGTGCGAAAATAGCAAAGCACATCATCTTAGCATATGCATTCTTGCAATCCTCTTTTGTCTTTTGGAACGGAATAATATAATCCGGACGAAGTGTTTTCTCAATACGACTGTTTAATACTGTTGTAGAGCCACAAAAACTGCAAAATCCTGCCACCGTAGTATCCGTTGTATATAACTCACCTCCACATTGCGAACAGCTAAACACTGTAACTTCTAACGTGTCATTTTCCACTGCTGTTTGCGGACCATCCATCTCATACGGATCATACTTTGTATTACAGTATTCACATCCTAACATCCCAGATGCAATATCATATTTTAACCCGGCATTACAATTCGGACATGCATACATAAGCCCTCTCCTCCTCTGTATTCAATGCATCGTTAACGCATTCTATCTATCACCTCATATTATAAATGCGATAGCATTACTACATCTGCATCCTTAGACAACGGATTTCTATTCTGATAATCAAACAGGCAGTATACTGTCTGGTTTATTTCTTCAAAAATATTCATATCTTCCGTTTCTTCCACAATAAATCGAACCGCTTTTGTCGAAATTGGTTCAATATGCATCATTCTCGCTGCCATCTTAGAGTCATATCCCTCTTTATCCAAACGAATCTCTTCATTCCCTCCATTTTTGAAAAAGCTTTGATACAGCTGTTTTTCAATAGGATCCGTGCAACTCCAAATTGGGCGACTCTTTGCATTCTCCCTGAGATAATAATCATAATTCAATAAACTCATCAGGATTTCCATGGAAACTTTACCTGCCAAACACTGTTCACAAAAATCCTTCAACACCTCGTATCTTCTTTCCCGTTTGAATCCGATTCCAAACAAATCATGTTTCTTATAATACGCACCTAGTGCTTCATAAAATGAATAAGGTGAATCAAACATCGGCACAATGTACGCTAATACATGTTCATACTGATCACTATTATAATAGACTTCCACCATTTCTTCTACTAATTTCAGTCGCAAAATCTCATCATACGATAACCAGCGCGTCGCTAACACTTCATATGGTTGAAAGTCCTGGTATTGCAGATCATATGTGACACTTTGCGTTTCCATATAAGATCCTTTCAACACTTTCAAAAATCCCAATTGCAACTGATTTGGTTTCATATCATACGCCTCATTAAATGAGTTCTTAAAGCTTTCAAAATCTTCATACGGCAAACCGGCAATCAAATCCAGATGTTGATGTATATTACCAAACGTTCTGATTGCAAGCATGTTGGACTTTACTCTGTCGATATTCATGCTTCTTCGTATTTCCCGAATCGTTTCCGGATTGGTAGACTGCAAACCAATTTCCAGCTGAATAAGCCCCGGTCGCATCGTTTCAAAGAGCGCAAGTTCTTCCTCACTAAGCAAGTCTGCCGATACTTCAAAATGAAAATTCGTCACACCGTTATCATGTTCTGTAATATAACGCCATATTGCCATCGCATGTTCTTTGTTGCAGTTAAACGTCCTGTCAATGAATTTCACCTGCGAAACCTTGTTATCCAAAAAGAACTGCAATTCCTTCTCCACCAAAGACAGATCTCGAAATCTTACACGTTTGTCAATAGACGACAAACAATAGCTGCAAGAAAACGGACACCCTCTGCTTGTTTCATAATATAAAATTCTATTTTCAAACAAAGACAGATCTTGATACACAAACGGTACATCCGAAAGAGATATTAATGGTCGTGGAGCGTTCTCACAAACTGTATCATTTGCATCACGATACGTTATTCCCAATATATCTTCATATTTCTTTTTATCAAAATCTCTTTTTCCGCACCAACACGCTGTCAGCTCGTAAAACGTTGCTTCTCCCTCACCGCTCATGACACCTTCTATAAACGGATTATCTTCTAAAATCTTACAACTGTCGAAACTAACTTCCGGTCCGCCCAGCCAGATTTTCACATTCGGTGCAACCTTATGTAATTCTTTTGCAATTGTCAGGATTTCATAAATATTCCAGATATAACAAGAAAAGGCAACCACTGCCGCCTTTTCTTGATATATAGACTGCAAAATTGCGTCTAGATTATGATTAATTGTATATTCGCGCACAAAAAGTTCAGGGGCGTCTCCCCTGCAATCTTCTTTTTTCCATTGTTCTCTTACATACGCTGCAATATCATATACTGCAAGATTTGAATGCACATACTTTGCATTCAATGCCGCCAAAACAATCTTCATCTGCTGCTCCCTTACTTTATGCCTTACCTGCCACATAGTTTACAAATTGTTGCGCTGTACGCCCCGATATACCACCGTGCGAAAGTTCCCATTTGTTTGCCTCTGCAATCAATTCCTGTTCTGTCAAAGTAATCTGCGGATTTCGCTTTGCAAGCTCTGTTACAATATGGAAATATTCCTTTTGATTCGGTCTCGAGAAATTAATTGTAACGCCAAAACGATTCACGAGTGACAGTTTCTCCTGCATTGTATCGGAACGATGCAATTCACCGCCGCCACCATGTTCTAAGTCATTCCTATCGTTCCATGTTTCTTTAATCAGATGTCTTCGATTCGACGTCGCATAGATTAACACATTATCCGGTTTCGTCTCCACGCCGCCTTCAATGACTGCTTTCAAAAACTTATACTCAATCTCAAACTCTTCAAAGGATAAATCATCCATATAAATGATGAAGCGATAATTCCGATTCTTAATCATTGCAATCACCGTAGACAAATCCTTAAACTGATGTTTATAGATTTCTATCATGCGAAGACCACGGTCATAATACTCATTGATAATCGCTTTGATACAGGTAGACTTTCCTGTTCCGGAATCACCAAACAACAGACAATTGTTAGCCGGTCTTCCCTCCACAAAAGCCTCGGTATTATCAATCAATTTCTGTTTTTGAATCTCATAGCCAATCAGATCGTCAAGCACCACATTTTCCGTATTGTTAATCGGATAGATATCAACTGTTCCCGCTGCCGGCGTACTGTCCTCATTACAAACTGCTCCTGCCACAGGACGGATACGAA
Organism: Lachnospiraceae bacterium; assembly: GCA_015057435.1. Lineage (GTDB taxonomy): Bacteria > Bacillota > Clostridia > Lachnospirales > Lachnospiraceae > CAG-590. The sequence continues at coordinate 37,963 of SVEJ01000017.1, read as the reverse complement.
ATGCTTTGTTAAGACCAAACATACCAACACCATAGTCTGCATAAAACCGTGTCACCTCTTTGAAAAATCCATCCTCATTGTCACACTGCTCTAATCGGCAAGACAGTGCCTGTACCTTTTGTGAAACATTGTAATTATACATACGTTCCTTTTTAACAATCGCCTGATAATTAGAAATCGTTGAAAAACAATCTATCCCCAATTCTTTTTCAATTTCATAGAAATTATAGTCAAACAGTTCCTTAAAAATCTTGAAATCATTCTTAGCAAAATGATTCACACTGCCTTCGTTTGCACCAATTTTTTCACTTGTTAAAGTAAATGAGTTTTCATTGGTCATCAATAAGAACGTAAGATAATTATGCCATAAGTTTTTATCAAAACCATAGTCTGTTGCCAAATCCAATAAGCGCTTAATCTCAGCATAGATTCTTGTAATCAGTGTTTCTTTACTGATATGTTTTTTATCTTTCATTTCTTCTAACTTCGAAGCACTAAATGCAGAAGAATTGCCGAGCACATTCTCCTTATACCAATCAAAATCTTCAAATATGTTAGCCAGCCGTTTTAAAATACTGTCTTCCCCTAAATCTCTATATACAATTAATTTTGATACCTGTTTGTACATACTATGTATTCTCACTTTCTAAATCACGACATCTGTTATCGCCATTCTCATAATCAGTCCATTATTTCACCGGTCTCTACATTCACATTGCGAATGTTAATTCCATTAACTTCAACGCTATCATTAACCTCTATCATAATATACTGTCTTCCATCAATCACTCTTGTTTCAACAAGATCTGTTCGTTCAGGCTTTACCTTGATTACAACATCCGGCATCTTAATATCAAAGCTTCTGGTACTTGCCACATTCGCTGCTGTGAACTTCGGTTGTTCCTCATCACACACAATCGTATCAAATGCTGTCTCAAAGCTTTGCAATGCTTCCGGTTTCACACCGCTATCAGCCAATAATTTTTTCATGTCCATCTTATCTAAAACAGGCGGTTCCGGTGCATCCTGATATGTCTCTACATATTCATTCAAATTCTCATGAATCGTCTTGACCGTTTCAAAATCGCATTGTTCTCCTAAGGAATTCTCAATAATATCCTGAAACGTCTCCTTTTGCGCCTTATATGAAAGTGGTGCTCCACAACCTAACGCTTTATCGATAAATTCTTCCTGCATCTGCTCAGAATTCCTGGTGTAATAAAGCAAACCATGGATATCTGTATTACGATCATTAAATGCAGGGAACAAAAAACCATGAATCGGTGCTGTAACAACCCAATCACGAATTCTGCTTTCAATGCTGTTATTTCTCTCATTATAACAAAGTCCTGCTTCTGTAAGCTTCACCGGACAAATACTACAAAGAATATAGTCATATACATAATCCGACGCATCATCGTTCTCTATTCCGTCTTCCGTCTGTCCCGGAACATCGTACGCTGCATAGATTAAAATTATGTAGTAATTCTCCGGATAGTTATATGTCTCAATTACTTTATCATAAAACTGCTCCGTTAACGCCGCATCTTCTAACTTTGAATTCTTAAGACGCAACAAAAACTCTTGTGTTCCTCCCGCCTGCTCTTGCTCCATAGGAAATTCCATATTAAGAAGATTCTTACCAAGCGTTCCGGACATTGTATTCTTAAAGATTGTAAAGTACTTAAAGTTCTCTTCTTCCGTTAATGTTAGAAATGTCTGTGCAAGCTCTGTCTTTTTATTCTTTTCACCATCTACATAGCAACCACAGATACGTGTAATTGTACATTTTTCCGGTGCAAACTGTTTCTTGATTTCATTAATTTCTTTCTTATTCATGCTATCCTCCCGAATATATCGTAAGTCCATTTTTTGCATTGTTTTGCAACAAAACGCAGATATCATTATTTTATCTGATTCTATTCTCATTTACAACCTTTTTCATAAATTACAACTTTTTACATTTTGCTAACCAAAAGTTACATACACGCCAAATTCATCTTCTATTTTGCTATACTAGGGTATGCAAAAACAAGTCAGGAAAATTGCACACGAGCTTGTTATTTGCTATACTTAAATATAACTGTACATGACAGAATAGTTATATAAATGAAATAGAATGGACAGGAAGGTTCTTACAAATGATAACAATAGGAATATGTGATGACGATCATCAATTTACAGACAATTTATATAGCATTTTACATGATATCATGCTACCGATTTCCGATTGGAAAGCGCGCATCTTTCACAGTGGTGCAGAGGTCTTAGCAGCAATTGCCAACGAGGACTTTGACTGCAATCTCATCTTTACCGACATTTTTATGGAGAACGGAAACGGACTAGAGCTTGCAAAGTATATCTACGAGCATAACATTGATACCGATATTATTTTTATTACCAATTCGAAAGAGCATGTATATGAATGTTTTCAGTATCACACATTTGCATACCTGTTAAAGCCGTTGACAACATCCGATATCGGCAAAGAAGTGCGTCGCTATATGGACGAACTATCTGTAAATGTAAAGTGTCTCAACCTATCTATCCGAGGCACCAACTGCAAAATACCGATTAACAGCATTCTATACATTGAAAGCAATCGAAGAAAAATCACAATCCATACAAAACGAAGAGATTATGACTATTACGAAAAACTCGATGTGTTAGAACAGATTTTACATAAAGACGGATTTGTGCGTTGTCATCAAAGCTATCTCGTACAAAAAGAATTGATTACATCATACAATGTCAATAACACAATCAGCATCAATGGGTTATCAGAAGATATTCCGGTAAGTCGCAAGCATCAAAGAGAAATAAGACAATTGTTTGAAAAAACAGATGCGAATACTGCTTGCCGAAAATTAGCAGCAACAACACAAACTCCGCACTGTTATATTACCAACAGTTTGCAACAAAACCAGGAAGATACCGGTGCTTTCATCTGCACAAGGGGTGCATATCTCGGTGCAATTATCAGAGTCAAACCCGAACAATGCATTCGAATCGGTCGCGACAACACGGTTGCAGACATGATTGTCAATCTTCCTTTGGTCAGTCGTTTACATTGTGAAATTACATACCACGCTGACCGCCGTGAATATGAAATTATTGATTATTCCAGCAACGGAACTTTTGTAAATGGAGATAAGCGACTTTTACCAAAAGAGACTTATATATTAAAACCGGGAGCAGAGGTATGTTTCGGAGACCGTGAAACCATCTACAAATTAGGATAATCCAATTCTAACCGGAGAAGAACACAATTGATGAGAGGGAGATTCTTATGAACCTAATAAAATGCGAAAATGAACATTATTATGATTCTGATAAATTTGATTCATGCCCACACTGTGCAAACGTAGCGGCTGATGTCAAAGTTTCCAATATACTTGGCACAAACCAGAATAAGATAGAAACCGTCATCCCCGATGAAGTTGTGTTACGGGATTATCAAAAAATCGGACACAGACGCATTACCGGATGGCTTGTCTGCATAGAAGGCGAAATGAAAGGGGAAAGTTTCACATTGACAGAGGGAAGCAACCGCATCGGACGTGCACCGCACATGGATGTTGCGTTATTCCGAGAGCCAAGCGTTTCAAGGGAAAACCATGCAATCATCACTTACGAATCCGATACAAACCTTTTTACGCTTTGCGTCGAACCAAACACCGTTGCACCTGTGCAATACAACCATCAAACTGTCAAAAAAACATTTACACAAATCTTATCAAATCGTGATATACTCACATTAGGCGAATGCGATTTATGCTTCATTCCATTTTGTGATGAACAGTTTCGTTGGACAGATTCTGCCCAAAAGTAAACGAACGGTTGATGGAAAAATTACTATTCAAAGAAGACAAACCATGAAATTTTACAAATGCAGGAGTTACATAGATGAAAGCAGTGGATGCTCAACCTTCTCATATATTAGGGGAAGGGACTGTATTACCGCACAATTACATAATCGAGAAAATTCTAGGTGAGGGTGGATTTGGTATCACTTATTCCGGAACATTTACTACTACCGGTGAACGTGTTGCCATCAAAGAATATTTTCCAACCGGACTGGCACATCGAGTATATAATGACGAACCTTGCTATCAAGTTGTTCCGCTTTACGGAATGAAAGATGCATTCGAAAAAGGACGTCGTCATTTTCTCAATGAGGCAAGTATATTAAAAGAATTTCAGAATTTAAACAGTATCGTTTCTGTCAAAGATGTTATCGAGGCCAACGGTACTGTTTATCTTGTCATGGAATATATTGACGGAATCACACTGAAGCAGTATGTCAAAGAAAATGGTGCGCTATCATTTGCTGAATTATTGCCGCTTGTGAAACCGGTCATTCAGGCATTAATCCAGGTGCACAAAAAGGGATTGATCCATCGTGATATCAGCCCTGAAAATCTGATGGTTGGCATCGATAATCAGTTACACTTAATCGACTTTGGTGCTGCCAGCATAGAAAATTGTCACGACGACAAAACAATGACTGTTATATTAAAATCAGGATATGCTCCACCGGAACAATATCTTTCAGACGGCAAACAAGGCGCATGGACAGATATCTATGCACTTTGTGCAACCATGTATATGACGCTTACAGGATTTGCTCCTTCAGAGTCTATTCGTCGTATACAAAATGATGACCTTCCGCCGCTTGCCGAACATGCCGACATTAGTTCCTGGCAGGCTGCCGCTATCGAAAAGGGTATGAAAATCAATGCTGCCGAGCGTTTTCAAAACATGGAATCTCTCTATCAGGCACTCATCATTCCGCCAATCGAAATGGATTCAAAACGAAGAGATTATCAAAAGCAGTTAGAAGAGAATAAGACCGTCATGAAACATGCCGATATGAAGAAACCGTCACGAAAAGCATGGCACAAGACAATTCTTGTGGCATTTCTTTTTGTTGTGCTTTTCGCAGGTGGCATTTACTTGGCAAGCAATTTCAAAGATACAACTGAACAAAACAACACATCCATTACATCCGAAAACACTACAGAAAGCACAGCACAAGCCTCTACCCAAACGCCAGCCGAAACAATCTGTACAATGGTAGACTTTACCGGAAAAACCTATGAAACAGCTAAGAACACCATTTCTATCATGGATAATTCCATAAAAATACAGACAGAATGGATCTATAATGATGCACCTTATAACACAGTTATTGCGCAAAGCATCAAAGGCGGAACAGATTTCACGAAAGGCAGTGTAAACAGTGTTTTATTAACAATCAGCAAAGGGGCAGAACCTACTACAGAAGAAAAGACAGAGGCGAACACAGCGAACAATACGCCTTCTGCTTCACAGAATAATTCCAATAAAAAAAGTGGCAGTTCGAAAACTACCACTTCGAAAAAATCTAAGAAAGATGACTCCTATGATGTAGACGTCCAAGTCGAACCGGATGAATATCCCGTTGACATCAATTAACTTATTTCCAAACCGATTTCTTGCCAAACAATTTTTCACATGGTTTTTGTGCTTTTTTTGTCGTTACCCTAATTTTAACTTTTTTTACATTTAATCCCTTAAACACGCCTTTTTTTACCGTTTTAAGCTTCGTGCTTCGTATTTTAAATTTTCTTAACGCCTTATCATTCGCAAAAGCTTGCTTTTCTATCGTAGTAACATTTTTTCCCACAATCACAGTTTTTAGCTTCTTACATTTTGCAAATGATTGGTTACCAATAACCGTCACATTATCACCAATCGTAACTGTCGTTAACTTTTTGCAACCATAACATGCTTTCTTGTTAATCTTGGTTACTTTAAAGGTCTTGCCTAAGATCTTTACCTTCGACGGAATTGTAATCTTCTTCACATTCTTGTCAACAGTTTTCACGAAAGTGACTGTTGAAGAACCTGTAACCTTGTAGAGCATCTTCTTGTAGGTATAGGTCTTACCGTTTTGTGGAGTTTCTGGGGTTGAAGAGTTTGTTGTTCCACCAGAAGAATTACCCCCGTCGTCTGTTCCACTTGAGGATGTTCCACCATTATCTGTATCGTTTGATTCGCCATTATTTGCATTTTGTGAATCACCATTACCATCAGATTCGTTCAAACCTTCACTAGAAACAATTGAAAATGTAACTGTCTTCTCGCCTTTATATGCGCCAATTCCAATTAGGGTGATTGTCGCTTCATCTCCCACTTTGATATTATTCTGACAAGTATAGAGAAAATCCGTTTCATAAACCAATGCCTGTTCTGTATCATTGCCATACACAACAAAGCTTGGAACAACTGCACTTCCTGTATATGTAACAGGTTGAACGGTTACTGTTGTATTATTTATATCATAATAAACCTTTACATCAAAACTTGCCTGTTTTCCACCGTATGTAATGGTAATTATCTGTTTTCCTGCCTGTGTACTGTCAAAGCTACTAATAATACAATCAGCTAAGTTCACCTCTTTATTCACATAACCAGTCTCCGCAGATAAGGATAGGATAGATGCTTTCACCTTAAGACCAGTTAAATCCAGTTCACCATTGGCACTATACATATATTCTCTTACATTAGGCAAGCTTGTAACCGTTATGGTTTGCACACTGCTTTCACAATTAAGACTGGCATTCTCTGCATAAATAGTAACGCTTCCAACATTGGTACAATAGAACACTATATCAGGAGCTTTTTGCGTAGTTGGAAATGCATCTTCTTCAATAGACGTATCTGCATTTACAAACACAACCTGATTCAATCCGGTACAACCTGCAAATGCTTCCGTTCCAACACTAGCACATGCTTCCGGTATTTCTATATTTTTCAAACTTGTACATTCTTGAAACGCCGTGGAACCAATAGAGGTACAATTTGAAGGAAGTATTGCTTCCTGTGGGTTGCTCGAATTAATTTGACTTAAAGATTTGCAATAGGCAAACACATTGTTGGATATGGAAGTACAGCTCTCTGGTATTGTAACAGAACGTAGACTATCACAAGACCAAAATGCATTGGTGGAAATACTAGTACATCCTTCCGGTATAGAAATCGTCGTTAACGCATCACAGCTTTCAAACACTTTTGTTCCAAGAATTAATGTTCTATCACTATTTTCAGTTTCCTCGAAAATAACACTTTGTAATTGTTTGCAAAAACAAAATGCACTACCACCAACAGAAGTACAAGTTGCAGGTATTGACACGCTAGCTAGAGAAGTACAATTATAAAATGCTGAACCTCCAATGGACGTACAATTATCTGGCAAAGAAACGCTCAATAAGGATGTGCAATCATCACACAAACCTTCCGGAATCACGGTAACGCAATCTGGTATGTCCAACCCTGTCAGATTCGCACAGTCCTTAAATACATTCTTTCCCAAGGCTAAAGACTTTGTATTAGCCGAAAAGGTTATGGTTTGTATACTACTGGAATCAAAGGCGCTTTCTCCAATTGACACAACATTTTCCGGTAACACAATACTGGTTATAGTAGTACCTGCAAAAGCCCAAGCCTTGATGGTAATCTCTGTTGCCTCCTGAAAGTATTCAGACAAATCTAAGTTTGATGCAGTTCCTGTATAATCGGTGATAACAATACTACCTGTTCCTGTATAAACAATTCCATCAATCTCTTCCGCTTGGCTAATTGTGGAATAATTAAAGATTGTAAATAACCCTAACAATAAAACACTCAATCTCATCCATACACTGTATCTTTTCACAACTCTTCTCCTCCGTAAAAACAAGCATTTATTATGTATAAACTTATTATGATTGTTTCTACATTTTCTGTCAAGAAAGCAAAGTGTAAAAAGGCAAGTTGAGAGAAATCTAACTTGCCTTTATTAACTCGTATAAACGGTATTATTTTAACACTTTCACATTTTTAATAATCTTATTTCTTCACCTTCACGGTTTTATTACCCTTATTCTTGAAATAGGTTTTATACGTCTTAACTTTGCTCTTTGGAACCTTAATTACCAATTTCTTATTCGTTCCTTTCAGCGCATTCTTACCAATCGACTTCTTTGTAAGCTTTGTTGTCTTTAAGGTAATCTTGGTAAGCTTCTTTGCACCATAGAACGCATTTACACCAATTTTATTCAGCTTTGTAGATTTGATTTCTACTGTCTTTAATTTAGTACACTTCTTAAATGCATTCTTTCCGATAGAGGTTACATTTTTTCCAATTACAACTTTAGTGACTTTCGTATTATTAGCAAGGGCATTGTCTACAATACCAGTTACTTTGTATGTAATGCTATCTATTGTAACTGTGTCAGGTACTTTTACTGTTTTTGTCTTTTGGGTAGCACCTTTATATGTAACCGCTCCTGTTGTCCCATTGATTGCTGAAATAACGTAAATATTATTCCCCTTTGCCAACTCTACACCTTTGGTATAACCGGTGGCAGTAATCTCTTCTGTTTCCTTTGTACCACACACAGAACAGTTTCTTTCTCTTGAACCATTTTCATTACAAGTAGCTTCTTTTGTTATCACCCATTCTCCATAGACATGTTGTTCCGTTATCGGTATCTCTTCTGTTATCTTTTTCTCACAGACAGAACAATAGCTTTCTTTTAATCCGGCTTCCTTACAAGTCGCTTCCTTTATTACTTTCCATTCTCCATACACATGTTCAACTGGATATGAAAAATCCTCAAAATCACATGCGCCAATACAACCTGGTGTTGTACAATGACGAGACTTCCATCCATCTTCTGAACAGGTTGGTAACATGTCAATCGTCCATTCCTCAGAATATGTATGAACATGAAGATTATCTGTCGTGAAACGATATTGTTCTGGTACAGCATCTACTTCCTTAAGCTCATCTATAGTGTCTGGGGCTAATTTTATTATTGTTGTATTCCCTGCCCAATCAATCACCTTAACAAAATTAATTGCATACACGATTCCCTCTTCAAAATCCGACAAATCGAACCCTTCAGTAGCAACTCCTAACGGGTTTGGTCTCACACTACCTTGAATTGTTCCTCGCGAGGTTCCAAAAAGCCAACCTCCCCAATCTTCGGAATAATAGCCATATCCTACATGCATTTCTTGAATTCCACTTTCATCTTCCTTAATCGGAATTTGAACTTGTACTTGTGTTCCGTAAGACTTTTCTTCCTTGCAAATCACAATATTATCTTTGTCAATTACCGGTGCGGTTATATCTTGTTTCTGTCCATTTACAGTAAAACTTAAACTACTAAGATCCATTCCATTATATCCATTAGTGACTGTACAATAATCATCCCCTACATTTATCTCAATGCGATTGATTTGATACACACCATCTCCTGCACCCGATTCTGAAACCCAATAACTTAACGTATAGCATCCATTTTCGTCTATTTCATAATCATCCGAAGAATTATTAATACTTATTATATTTCCATTAGGTGCTCTAAGTGTCATATCCAGACTGACGTCTTCATATTCTTGCACTAATTTGATTTTCCATTCAACATAATCATATATTTCTCCACTGTATGATACACTACTGTTTGCAATATCAATAAATGGCTCTGTAAGTTCATAATCATAACTCAACTCTTCTATTATTTCATTTGCCTTTACATATTGATACTTTCCTTCATAACCAAATATAAAAGTTATCGCCAACAAAAAAGTTATTCCACACAACATTTTTTTAATTATTTTAATATTACTCATTTTATTTAAATCCTCCTATTCATATACTTCCTGGTAATGATAAAAGCTAGAAAGAATCTCTATCACTTCTTTTTCTTCCTGTGATGAGAATTTTCCATCCGGAGCTTCTGCAAAAAATGCATAAGTCCCAGTATACTCAAAAAACATACAATCATATGCTTTCAAATAATCTGCACACGGTCTTGTAGAAACCTCGTCACCCACATAAGTTTCCGGAACAACTGCATAGTATGTAGAACCGTCTTCATCGTGGAAATCCGTATCTGTGTCCATAAATAAATATCCTGTATCCTTAATTTTTGCCACCATGAATGATCCCAATTCAGAATGGTCCGTTCCCGAAACCCAACCCGGAATGAAAGACGAGTCCGCAACCTTTTCTATTTTTACCCGCCCCATTATTCGAGAATAATTTGTCACTGTTGTTTCCAACTGAATAAATGTAATGGTTACACCTCTCTCATTTTGTAATATAACCTCTTCGCCTACATAATGTTCACCATTAACAACTTCCGAAACAACCGTCCAGTTATCTGGATATTCAAATCGCATTTTCGCCGCCGGAATCATGTTCACATCCGCATATTTTGTTTGGTAAGTATTCGAATTCACAGACGTGTTTTGAGATGTTTCATTATCCGTCAATATCGCTTCTTCTTGAGCATTCTGCTTATATGTACATTCTTCTACAAAACCACTTCCCTCCGGAGTTAATTCGTAGTGTAATGATTCTTTCAAAAAAGCCTCCTCTGCTGTTACCATCTCCCATTCAGCAGACAACCCCAGTTCTCCCAAAAAAGTCTCTTTGTCATCATCGCCACAAACTTGTAATGTAACAACAGGAAATGCTATATCAATGTCCATACATTGTAAAGAATCATCTTCACGAATTTTCATCTCGGCTGTAGCTACAGTACCCACATCGAACTCTGCATCCATAACATTACACACACCAAGAATCACAACTATCGCTTCTAAACGGTCCAATAGTTTTGCCTCACAATTCACAGTAATAGATGCGTCTGGTTCATTGTCTGGATAATTATATGTACGAAAGCCCTTATCTTTTTCATAGTACACCTTACTCTGCATCGGTATGTCCACCTGCAAAGAAATGTTACCACTTTGATTTAACACCAAATATACTTCTAAATTTACCCCCACAACACATCCGCCTAGAGGAGCTACTGTTTCGAAAATCTTAATTTTCTGTTCTCCCTCTAACTGCATCTCACCAGACATCTTCATATTTGCATCTGTTTGTAAGTCTAGATATTGAACACCATCTTCTCTACTATATATAAGCTGTGTACCAATCTTTATCTTATCAAACTCTACAGTAGCATGAATATCGGTATCCATCTCTTTATCCATTTGTCCAAAGTCCACCGGAAAAACATATGACACATTCGTATCATTATCGGTAATTGTTGCAGTTGCGGCTTCTGAACTTCCACTTTCGTAATCAATTGATATGCTAAAGCCTTTGCTATTAACCAGATTACCCACTTCTCTGACACTAGCCTGATTATCAGCCAACAGGGTACGATAAGAAGCATTGGCAGATATAGGTTCTGTAACATTATTGTATTGCAAAATATCATCAACATTAACTGTAGTCATATCCGATACCATTAAGGAATCTATCACTTCGCTTATTTCAGGTTCATCCAATGTCAGCAAACCTTTGTTGATATCCGTTATGCGTCTTGCAACCTTTAAATCCGAATTTTTCTGTTGATACACAATAATCATATCTTTGGATAAATCTTTTGCAATTTCTTTGTTAATTTCTATCTGATTATCACCAACATAACTAACAATATCCCAATCACGCACTTCTGCAACCTTATCGCTATAGACCACCTCTGAAACAGACTCTCCCCACATCGTTTCAGTAAACAAACGCCCGAATTGTTCTAAGATAGTTTCACACTCGTTTTTTGTAAAGTTATCTTTCCATTGCTCTTTCGTTATAATCGCTTCATCATCAGCGATCTGTAAATAGTCCTTATCCTTAATTTTTGTTAATGCGCCTAAATATATCTTTACTTTATATTCTCCGATTGCTTTCATTGCTGTAAGTGCAATAAAGCGTCCAGATGCAGGTTTCTCACCATCAAATGTGCCGCCACCCTCTATCATTTCCCACTGAACCGCGGACTGCACATAACCATAATGAACATCTTCCTTTGTTACATCGTGAAAATATGGTTCGTTCTTTTCATCCGGCTCAACACCGAACTGGTCACACAGCATCACCAACCACTCATATCTAGTAATAGCATTATCACTGGAATTTTTTACTAACTTATCATTGTTCCAAGTATTTGCCAAAAGTATACATATTACAATACAAACAAGTAGCACTACTAACAGCAATACAACTTTTCGATTCCTCATGTGTGTTCGTATCCCTCTCTCATTTTAACTTTTTCTTCATCTTTGATTTGGAATAAAACTGAATGTCACCAAAGGATTTTGCCTTGGATTGATTAAATGCCTTTTTCAACTTTTTCTTATAAGTAGATTTACTAACCTTCTTATCATTCCATCTGTAGATGCTTTTGTTATTTCTATATTCGAATGTACCATTTGCAACAACTTTTAGCTTTCCTTTTTTTAGCTTATATACTTCATCACTTTTCTGAGTTCCCGCTGCATAACTAGTGTATTGAAGAATTTTCCCCTTTTTCGGAATATAATATAATGATCCTCTATATGAGCTTGTATATGCCATCCCGGCATACAACTCGTTAGTTACAACCTTTTTGCCATTATAAGAACATATTACATAGTAATGCATGCCATAATCATCCTGGTAGTGACCTATCAATTCCGGAATATTATCATTGTCCAATTTCACAAGACTATATTCCTTGTATGATTTTGGTGCTTTTTTTACCATCCAGCTATAATACGCCTTGTATACTTTCTTTTTGCTTGCAGCTTCAACATCATTGCTCGGAATCATCAGAAACAATATAAACAATAATACAACAACCAAACCTTTTTTCTTCATAACTGTTTTATCCTTTCGATTATTTCATATATGATGCGTACCTAAATCATAATGTACTATTCCCAATGCGAGATTTTCCACTCATCCCCATCTAGAACCCAATATAATTTCATTTCAACTTCAAATCCATCAACATAGGAATCTATAAATTCACCATCACCAATTATCAACTGGTCTTCTCTCTTTTTCGACACTGTTTCTTGATACGTTGTGCGTGTGCATAACAACAACTGACCATCCTCTATATAGATTTCTTGCTCAATAAGGGTGTCAAGCACTTCTTTAAATTCATAATTGAACTTGTCTATTTCACGATTATCATATGTTCCATTCAAGAACTCATTTTCTTGTACTAATTTGTCAGCATCACTATTTATAAAATATTTGTTTACCGACGCAATATCACCCTTTTGCTTAACAACAGTCACTAACTCCTTGCAAACTTTATTGACATCCTCTTTTAGGTTTTCCAAATAATCATCCTTTAATTTACAATTTAAAGAATAATGGAACCCTTCTTCCCCAATTTCTTCCGTATCATACTCATAAATCGAATGTGTAATGTTTAAATTATATTCCACATCATCTAATACCATAAGACTATATACATCTACATTAGTTCCGTTTTTTTCCGTTTTTGCCTTAGGTTCAATAGATATCACCTTATCCTCGACCATAACCGTTGCGCCTTTATGAACTGTTATTTTTACTTTTCTATACAAATTATCTTGCATTATTTTATTACTTTGCTTATCAACCTCAATAGTTTCCGTATCATTACCATCCGTCTTTTCCATAGTAATTTTATACGTTATCGTCTTTTCTGTCTCCTTCGTTTCTGTATATGTACAGCTAACAACATTACTATAATCTTTTGACATCCTATCATAATATTTATCTTTTAATTCATTCAATTTTTCTTCTCCGATAAATTCACTTTTCGGAAAATATGTTAAATCTATGATTTCTTCAAAATTACCTTTTACCAGAATATCACAGTATTCCTTCGCCACCGTTTCAGGACCACTAGTTTTTGTAATGACAAGAACCATAATAACAACCAATACAACTACTAAAACACTTAATCCCGATATTATAATCAAACTTTTTTTCTTCACAACACTTTTATCCCTTCTAAACACTTTTTTCAACATTATTTTCACAAAACTCTCTCCATGCCATTTACCAATCAACCTTTTACCTCTCTTCTCGCCACCTTCGAATTACATTTCCGTACTCATCTTTCTCCTCAATAATTCGTTCTCCAGTCGAAGAATCTGAAAAGATGGATATAACCTTAAACACAATTACCACAATTCCAATTGCGACCGCCAGCGTGATAAGTAAGATTCCTAGTAAGAACCATGCACCTGAGGCTAACAGTATAAGCACTTCTCTTCTATATTCTCTATCAATAACAAAAAGAATAAATGCCACAAGAGACAACACGACAATTAAAATCAACGATATCAATTCCATGATTACCCCTATTACACTGATACGCCAACGAATAGAGAAATCCAGACTCATTAAAAACAGAGTCAAACCGCTTACAAGAATAATACCGAAACATATCGCCATAGCAATTCTTTTCTTCCCTGTTCGCTCTAGTAGATATGAAACAAACAAAGCAATGACAGCTATTACCAAGACAACTACACTGACTTTAAACAAAACTTGTTGAGAATAGTATTCCCATACATAATTCGTCAATCCGCGTTCCTTTAGAAACTGTCCATCTGAAGTAGATGTATCGATTCGAAAAAACATAATCGCACACAATACTACATTCAAAAGATAAAGTATGTCTGCAACAATTGCCGCATAGAAACCAACAGACTTATACCTAATTTTCATTAACATTTCTTTTGTACTTTCCATCATCATCCTCCTCGCGTTGTAAAGTATTTCACAAAGGTATCAATGCTGTCATACCTTTCACACAACTCATTCTAGCAGAAAAAATGTCAAAAAAACGCCCATGTAACTTTTGACACGTTCCACGTAACAATTGGTATTTGATAACTTTGCAAATAAAGATTCACTTGCCCATTTCACCTGTACATGATAAATTTAGTTACATAAAAAGGGGATTGGAGGAGGAAATATGTACACAAAAGTCAACCCATTTCTTCAAATCATTGAAGCGTTTAAGGGCGTCTATAGTCCCGAGTCACTTTACAATCTACGAAAGCAATCCACAGGTGGCAAAATTCTATACGCTATTATCGTTAGTATTCTGATAGCTATCATCGTATGTGGCTGGGTAGTTTTCACCATTAACACAGACGAAGAATTAGAAAATCAGCTTTTGCAACTGCCAAATTTCTCATACGCAAGCGGAAGTTTCTACGTAGAAGAAGAGATTGTGCTAGCTGCCGATAATTCTTACCTGATTATCAATACGAACCAAGAGAAATGGGATTTAGCAACACTTAAGAAACAGGCCTTCGAAACATCCAGTGGCGGATACAAAGAATTCCAGAAAGCACTCGACAACAGCAATGCAACACAAATTATGCTAATTAGCCAAACCACCATGGTCACTTATGAAAAAAACACCGGTGAATTTATAGAATTACCATTATATAATTTTTTAAATGCTTTGGGTATTCGGACTTTCTCAAAAGATATCATTTTAGATGGTTACAAGGGATTTGTGGCAAAGACAGGATTTTCCCTCGGATTATTCATTGTACCATTCACAATTATCAATTTATTCTTTACGACGTTGTTCCTTGCATTGGTTGCATTGATTATCAATGCTGTATGCAAATCCAACGAATCCTTTGCAACCTTATACTGGATTTCATTTTATGTGCAAAGTGTCTTAACCATCATCAGGGCCATCGGCTCAAGCATGCTGAGTATAAACGACTTCAGACTATCTAGTATTTGTTTCATTGTTTATATTGTAATCATGGTTCGCACTCTCCAAACAGGCGATGTCACCTTGAGACCTGCAACCTTATATAGTCTTAATGATGATTTAGATGACTATTTGAACAATATGTAATATTACATATGCAAAGGGACGCTTGCGCGTCCCTTTTGCTTACTCAAAATACGAAACATACTGTATCTTATGCGAACTCTTCGGAAATAGATACCCATACAAATCTACAAAATAATCATCCGTCATACTTGCCATATAATCTACTACAAGTTGTTCCGGTGTCGTTGTTTCTAAGTATGTCTCGTATCCGTAAGTCGCCGTGTTTTCCTTCACAAACTCAACGTGATGTTTATAAAGGATAGAATTCTCATCCTGTGCCTTCGCATCAATCAACAGCTTATCATACATGGTATGAAACATCGGCTGTACACTTTCCTTATACGTACGTTCCACCGCTTCGTTAAAATATATTTTTTCATAATTCTCTTTCTTGGTCGCCTTAATTGCCCGGTAATACTCGTCATCCATAACAATACAATCTTTGCCATAACTATTCTCTACAATATTGACAATCAAATTGTTAATTATTTCCGGATTACTCTTTCCGAATGCCTGCTCATCAAAAATAGAATCGCTACTTATCAGATTAGCACGTTTTGCATCCTGTCTGTCCTTACCAAGATATGCAATCATATCGCACACACGAACAACACAAGCTTCAAGCGTATACGGCACCAATCGTCCAATTGCAGTTTCATCAAAATAACACGTCTCATATTTCTTCGTAAAACTCGAAAAATCCTCTAGCGGCACCGGACGATATTCCTGCATCGCAAACTCTCCATTATGACAAAGAATTCCGTCTAACGTCTGCAAACTGATATTGCGATTCAAAATAACATCAAGGACTCGCACGCTATGCACATTATGGTTAAAAAATTGACCTGCATGTTCTTGTAGGCATTCACTAAGATAGCGTTCCCCTGCATGACCAAATGGTGTATGACCGATATCATGACCAAGTGCAATTGCCTCAATCAAATCAAGATTAAGCCCCAAAAGGCCACCTATATTTCTTGCGATTCGTGAAACAAGCTGTACATGCAACGCACGTCTTGTAATATCATCATTTTTATAAAAAGAAAATACTTGCGTCTTATCTGCATAACGATTGTAATAAGGCGTATGCATAATCTTTTCTATATCTCTTACATACGCAGGACGAAGAAGCTTATGCTTATCCCAATCCTGTTTTCTTCTAATCGCATCCTCATCTGACGTACGATAAGGATTTTCATAACCACACTTTCGGTCATCCATGATTCTTTGTTGCAATTCATCTGACAAATCACAGTATTTCTTTTTTTCCATCCTATGCCTATTACCTTTCCTGATATAAAATGGTGCACAAATTGTGCACCATTCATCATACTTTTCTTAATTGTAATACTATCCTTCTAACGCTACTTAAGATGTGTCTTGGCAAAATCAAAAACCTTACCATAATAATTATCCGGCTCAGCAAATCGACAATCCTCATGTGTTCCTGTTGCAATCATATACAATTCATGTTCTGATGCAATCGCCGAATCTAATTCCTTTGCCATTTCTTCATCTGCATATGTGTCATTGCTTCCGTAAATCAGCAAAATCGGTATCTTTGCATTTGCAACCTGTGTAACTGCATCGGCTTCAGTAAGGAAATAACCTCCCCAAACTTTTGCGACAGGATTTAACATATGCATAATCGGAAATACCGGCCAATCAGGATGTCGTTCCTTATATTCTTTCTTAACAGCATCCCAAGCTGTTGTATATGCGCCTTCTGCAATAATCGCTTTAATTGAATCCTTTAATGGTTCTCCGGATAACATTAACGCAGTATCTGCACCCAGACCAACACCATGAATCAAAATGTTTGCCGATGAATGTTCTTCCAATACAACATCAATCCAATTGATTACATCCAAACGATCCAACCAACCCATTCCATAATAAGAACCTTCACTTTCACCATGTGCTCTCAAATCCGGAAGCAGGATATTATACCCTTCTTTTGCATAAGCAAAAGCAAGATCATACACATCCTCTACATTACCACCTTGTCCATGTAAAATAACAACCCAGTCTTTGCTCTTCTTGTCTACAATAATCTTTTGCGCAACCAAAATCTTACCATCATCAGACTCCATCGTCAGCTTCGTCTTCTTCACAGTCTCATTCCATGCTTTTCCTGCTTTTCTTTCTTGTAATCTCTGAGACAACGATGCCGGTGCAACGCTCATATTCTGCTTACTAAGCATGTCTCCGCTACGACCTCTAACCATTAGGTCTCGCGACATAAAAAATCCGACTACTGCAGTGATAATTGTCACAAGAACAATCAGCTTAATGCCAATCCAAATACCTTCTAACACTGTTCCGAATATCTCACCCGGTGTCATCTTATAATTCTTCTGTACCGGTTTTTTTTCAGTCTTCTTATTCGTCGTAACATAAACATCATCTTCTACTTTGAATTCCTTTTCCTTCAAAGCAGTGTCTTTTTTTGAGAGTTCCTTCTTTTCTTCTTTCTTAGAAGGCTCCTCCTTTGTAGCAATTGTCTTTTCGTCTGTCTTCTTTTTTTCTGCCTTCTTCTCTTCTTTCTTCTCTTCCTTCGAACCCTTTTCCTTCTTTTCCTTCGAACCCTTTTCCTTCTTTTCCTTTGAATCCTTTTCCTTCTTTGCAGATGCGTCTGCATCTTTTTTCAAATCAATGTTCTCTCGTTTGTCTTCCTTCTTGTCTTCCTTCTTTTCTTCTTTCTTCTCTTCCTTCTTTTTGAATTCCGGAATAGATGCTGGCTGTGACTTTTCATCTTTATCATCCGTCTTGTCTGCTATCTGCTGCGCAGCTTTCTTTAACAGCTCATCCACCTCAGAATCCTTAAGCGGCATATTAGGATTTCTCGGAATGCTTTTTCCTTCTATACCCTTCTTTTCTTCTGTGTTACTCATTTTCAAGCCTCCTACTATCTATCGAAATGCATCACTTCTAATATTGGCTGCATATCTTTCATATGAATCTGCCCGGGTGCCGAAACACGTCCTGCAGTAGCAAATGTAACCGCCGAACCGGTAAGTTCCCCAATCAAACGACTTACCAAACCCATTGCATCCATAGACATTGTAATGATTGGTTTCTTTCCACCTTGTTCCCGATACCTTAATGTCGCAGACAATAACGTTAATACGTCTCTTTCTGAATTCGGCATCACCGCAACTTTTGGTAAATCGGCTCCCTGTTCATCCATATATTTCAAACGTCGAACAATTTCTTGTTCATCCGGCGTTTTTTCAAAATCGTGGTTGCTTGCAACAACATAGACATCACATTGATGCGCTACCTTGATAATATCTCCCGGCAATTCATCATCCATAAATGCTTCCACATCTATCAGATCAATCCATCCACTCTCACAACCTCGCACACAAAGCGTACGATAATCCTCTATCGAGCCCTCGAATTCTCCGCCTTCATTCTTCGTACGAATCGTCATCATTAACAAAGTATCGCCTATTACCATTCGCAAATCTCTAAGCAATGCCATCACCGACTCTACCTGATTCACACCTTCAAACCAATCGACACGAATCTCTATCATATCAGGATGTAATTCTAATACTTTCTCTGCATATGACAATATGGTTTCTTTGTTCCTTTCCACAATCGGCACACAAATCTTCGGTTTTCCTTTTCCAAATAAAACACCCTTTACCGATAATCCTTCTGTCACCATATCACTATCCTCTTACTCTCTATAATAGGCGTCTTTATCACCAAGCTTCGGGCCGGCGAAGTCTTCCCATTCCTTTCTAAGTCTGCGTATTTCTAATTGTTTTACAGCCTGATCTATCTGTTCTCTCATAGACTCTGTAATATTCGTCGTTTCTCCATAATTAAGATACGCAAGAATAGTAAGCATCTCAGACTCGCTATCTACAAAATAGCCTGTTCCTTCCTGCTCCATATTTCCAACATTCTTCACCAACTCAAGCAACTTATTCGGTTGCATTCTATAATCCCATGGTCCTAACGTTCTTTCTAACATTGACCCTTCCTCCTTTTCCTTTCATCCGACACGGTCTGCCTTCATTATACATGAATCTTAATGGTTGTAAAATGGTTTTTCACAAAAATTACACTATCACTAAGAATAACCAACCGTCATCTATTCAGGTTGCACCATTTTCACATAACCATCCTCATCTACGCTTGCATTTGCAGAATAGGTGTTCAATATGTCAATAATTTGCACATAATCTGTTGCACCTTTCTCACATTGATATGTTATACCATTACTTTCTTTGCAGGGTAAGTATCTTGCGCTTTGAATTCCGTCAATCGACACCCGCAAATTCAACACGCAGCTATTCTTTACCTTACTGCTAAAACTAAAATTACTCATGGAATAAAAAATAGGAACATCGTTATAATACTCTATCCCTTGCAGACAGTGGGGATGTCCTCCGACAATCGCATCAGCACCGGCGTCAATAAATGCATACGCCAACGCTTGTTGGTCTGCCTGCATTTGTTTCACAAGCTCTGTTCCCCAATGCGGATATACAATAACAAAATCACTGTGCTTGTCCGCTTCTTTAATCATATCGCATACAAGCTCCGGTTCGAAACATCGAATCACACCTGCACTTGTTTCGGTTGCCGGTTGCGTCAAGATCGGCAAATCCCTCTCCACCTGTGTTGCCGCAATATATGCAATCTTGATTCCGTTAGCAACAAAATAGACGATGTTGTTTTTCGCATCTGCAAGATTTTTTCCCGCCCCCACATACGGTACGCCGGCATCCTTCAACGTATTCATTGTATCAATAATCCCTTGCTCACCATAATCATATGTATGATTATTAGCGATTGAAACAATGTCTACTCCCATCTCATCAAGTCGTGATACCAACTTCGGATCAGCGCGAAATGTATAGGTTTTCCCACCGATTGGCGTATTAGAATTCGTATAACAAAATTCATTATTGAGCATAAAAATGTCAGCCTCTCGCATTGTGTCCTGCAGTTCCTCAGAAAACGCCCCATCGATCCCATAATTCGTATAGTTTTGTGCCGGTGTATAATGATGTGAAAATGATATATCTCCCGCAAAAGAAAGACTAACACATTCCGAATCCGCACAAGTTTTTTCATAGATCGATGCTTCTTTCATGCGTTCATCAGATTCCATAATACCCTGACTCTCATCAAAAAGTACATGAAGAGATTTTCCCGTCTTTTCATGCCACATCTTTTCCGCGTACGTACCCGCTTCAATCTCCTCTGCAAGTGTTTCACACACCTCTTCGTAATTGTTATATAACCACTCAGAAAATGTTTCATCAATCATGCTACTGCTTTCCACCAGATCATTCTTAATCTTTTGAATGTGGTTTTCCATCTCTGCCTGTTCAGCAAGCTTTTTCTCTATCTTTTCTTGTTCAACTTGTTCTTTCTCTTTTTCTTTTGTTTCGATCTGTATTATCTTCGCATTGTAATCATGCCTGTACGCAAAAAAACCACCGACTAACAACGCGGTAATGAATAGCTCAACAAAGAAAGCAATCCACCATCTTCTCATATGTAACTCCTTTTTCACCCCATCATTTCATACGCTGTAATTGCATTACAGCATCATTTCTATTCTATCACAAAAAGCAAAAAATCGCTAATTGATTGCAAAGAAAAATCGAGCAGGCAAATGCCTGCTCGACCTGTTTCATCACATGAATTGTGATTTTCTTTTTTATTTTGTTACTTTTGCTTTTGCACTTAGTCCGCGCTTTTTAAGCATTGCTTTGTATGCCTTTAATTTTTTCTTTGGCACCTTAACCTTAAGCTTCTTGTAATTCTTACTGCCCGCTTTTGTAAAGGCACTCTTTCCTACTTTGCTTGTATTCAGCTTAGTCGTCTTAATTGTAATGTTGGTAAGTGCTTTACAACCATAGAATGCTTTGCTTCCTATCTTCTTCACCTTAGAAGGTATCTCTATCTTCTTAAGTGCTACACAGTTTTGGAATGCACTGTTTCCTATCGTTTCTACATTCTTACCCATCTTGACAGTCGTAAGCTTCTTGCAACCATAAAATGCTTTCTTTCCAATTGTTTTTAAAGTTGACGGAAGCGTAATCTTCTTAAGCACAATACAATTCTGGAATGCACTTTCTTCAATTGTCTTGACATTTGCCCCCATCACAACAGTTGTAAGTTTCTTACAACCATAGAATGCTTTCTTTCCAATTGAAAGAATATTATCACCTATGACAATCTTCTTTAATTTCTTATGATTTTTAAATGCATTCGGTGCAATAGAGGTAACTGTGTAAGTCATTTCTCCGTAAGTAACAGTTTCCGGAATTGTCACTTCTTCCGCATCGTCGTTATCGAATGCTGATAACTCGATTTCTCCGTCTTTAGAAGTCACAACATAAGTCATCTTATTGAGTTCATCTTCAAACTCTTCGTCGACTTCTAATTTTTCTGCATTTTCATCCTCTTCTAAATCATATTCCTCCGTATAGCTGTATCCACAAGTCTGACAAGTATATTTTCTTGTTCCCTCTTCATCTTCTGTTGCTTCAACAACCACCTCCGGATCGCCATAGATATGCTTTGCCAAATCTGCCGTCTCATCACAATCTGAATTGGTACATGCATGCCAGTGCTCATCCTCATCAAAAGTCCATTTTTCCTCGTATACATGCGTTACATGCTCTTCTTGTTCGATTGTTTCTGTTCTTGTCATTCCACATATCTTACATGTATATTTCATAACACCTGATGCTGCATCTGTCGCAGGAGTTTCAATCACACCCTCATCCCACTCATGTGCAGTCGCGTCTCCTACAAAGATACATCCATCAAATGTACATGTCTGCCAATGGCAATTCTCATTGTATTTCCATTCATCGCCAAATACATGGTTCATATGCGGTAACATCGGTAATCCTTCAACCTTTTGTGCGCCACACTCACAGAAGTACTCCATGCTTCCTTCTGAAGTTTCTGTCGGTTCAACTAATGTTTCTCCTTCTATCCAGTCATGTTCTACCTTGTCCGAAATCTCTTCACAACCTTCAAACGTACAATGTTGCCAGTGATATTCTTCATCGTAGCCATACGGACCTTCATATACATGATTCGTATGTTCAAGCTTCTCGATTACTTCAGTCTTTTTCGCACCACACTCACATGTGTATTCCATCTTGCCCTCTGCAAGTTCTGTTGGTGCAAGAATCTCTACACCTTCGCCCCATTCATGTGCAACAGGAGTTGTAACAGCACTACAACCCTCATATGTACATTCATGCCAATGTTCTTTGCTATTAAAAATCCACTTATCATCATATGTATGATCTGCATGTGGCAGAATCGGTATAGCTTCCGTCTTCGTTATTCCGCATTTGCAAGTATACTTCTTCGTTCCTGCTTCTGTTTCGGTAGCCTGCTTAACAATCTCTACCTCATCCCATGTATGTT
This sequence comes from Lachnospiraceae bacterium, assembly GCA_015057435.1. Taxonomy (GTDB): domain Bacteria; phylum Bacillota; class Clostridia; order Lachnospirales; family Lachnospiraceae; genus CAG-590. The sequence goes on along the minus strand of SVEJ01000017.1, from coordinate 14,861 downwards.
CTTCAGGTTCTGTTGTTTCTTTACATTCATCAAATGTACATTCTTTCCAATGATTATCCTCATCATAGAACCATTCATCACCATATGTATGCTTCGTGTGCTCAATCTTTTCAATCACTTCAGTCTTGGTTGCACCACACTTACATGTGTACTTCATGCTACCTTCTGTCTTCTCTGTAGGTGCTACTACTACAACACCTTCATCCCAGGCATGCACACTCTTTAACGCAACCTCTTCACAGCCTTCAAACGTACATTCTTTCCAGTGGTACTCTTCATCAAACTTCCATGTAACACCATATGTATGCTTTGTATGTTCTAGTTTTTCAATCACTTCAAATTTGATTTCTCCACACTTACATGTGTATTTCATGCTACCTTCAGCAAGTTCCGTAGCAGGTGTAACAACAACGCCTTCATCCCAGACATGTGATTCCTTTTCAGAAAGTTGATTACATCCTTCAAATGTACAGTCTTTCCAATGTCCCGTTTCATCGTGCAACCAAGCTCCGTCATAAATATGATTCACATGATCTAATTTATCAATGGTTTCTACCTTGGTCTCTCCACACTTACAGGTGTATTTCTTACTTCCTGTTGTAAGCTCCGTTGCAGTTGTAATAACGACACCTTCATCCCACACATGTGATTCCTTTTCAGAAAGTTGATTACATCCTTCAAATGTACAATCTTTCCAATGTCCCGTTTCATCGTGCAACCAAGCTCCGTCATAGATATGATTTGTGTGCTCCAATTTTTCAATTACTTCTGTCTTCGTTGCACCACACTTACAAGTATACTTCATGCTACCCTCTGCAAGTTCTGTTGCAGGTGTAACAATAACTCCTTCGTCCCATATATGAGTTTCTTTCGCAGATGTAGCCACACAATCTTCATATGTACATACATGCCAATGGAACTGTTCATTATACGACCATTTGTCATCAAATACATGTGTCTTATGTGTCAAGACCGGAATCACTTCCGTCTTCGTCGCACCACACTTACATGTATATTTCATTGTTCCTGTTGCTTCCTCTGTTGCGTCTTTTACAACTGTTCCTTCATCCCAGACATGCGACTCTTTTTCAGATACTTCCTTACATCCCGTGAAAGAACATGCTCTTTGGTGTCCATCTTCATCATATGACCATGTTCCCGTAAATGTATGATTTGTATGCTCCAATTTTTCAATCGTCTCTGTTTTGATTCGACCACAAAGACAAGTGTATTTTCTGGTTCCGGTCGCCGTCTCTGTCGGAAGTTTCGTCACAACGCCTTCGTCCCACTGATGTGCTTCTTTTTCAGATTGCTCATCACAGCCATCAAATGTACATACCTTCCAGTGTCCATCTTCATCATGTGACCATGTTCCCGTAAATGTATGATTCGTATGCTCTAATTTTTCAATAATTTCAGTCTTGCTTGCTCCACATACACAAGTATACTTCATGGTACCTTCAGCAAGTTCTGTAGCAGGTGTAATCACAACACCTTCATCCCAGACGTGAAGTTCAGGAGTCGTTGTAGCACTACAATCATCTGTTGTACATACATGCCAGTGCTTCGTACTGTTATGTTTCCATTCCTCTCCATATACATGCTCAGTATGTGTTAATACAGGAATCTTTACTGTCTTCGTAGCACCACAATCACACGCATACTTCTTAAGACCTGTTGTTGTCTCTGTTGCAGGTGTAATGACTTCTCCGTCATCCCATTCATGATCGGCCACTTGTGCTTTTTCACTACAACCTTCACCGTTACATGCATGCCAATGTTGCTCTTCATCGTATGTCCATGTATCCGCATATGTATGTGTCAAATTAACAACCACATCAAATTTCACCATGCTCCATGCTGCATCCCAGCCCTTAATTGTTTCCCAATTGTAGTTCTTGATGTCATTTGGTTTGTAACCCATGGTGTAAATCTTGCCATCTTGCGGAACAGTATTCTTCAATGTAATCCACTGATACTGTCCTCCCGCAACAGTTGGCAAAGTAATATCATTTAACGTCTGTCCGCAAATTGCCGAAACACTTTCTATCGTTTCATAGCTTGCTTGCGCCTTGTTAACCACTACCTTGATTGGAATCTCATATACAGTTTCATAGTTTTTATCATTCGGTACGTATTTTGCGTTAAAATAGTGTGTTCCCGCTTCACCTACTGAAGTAGACAGCTTGTCCGTCCATGTAAACACACCATCATTATTACCGGAAGGAATTTCAACATCCCTTAATGTCTGTCCGTATGTTGCAGTCACATTCGTTGGCTCATCATACTCCGGCACACCTGCCGCAACCTTGATTGAAACCTGACATGTAACCACACCATTTTTGTAAGTTGCTCCTGCATTTTCTGCCGCTTTTTCCCAGTCATAATTCGCTATATCTTTCGGCTCGAACAACAAATCTACACCTGTAACTGTTGTCGCCGTTTTACCAACCGAAATTGTTGCATCCGGCCATTCATATGTACCCATCTTAGAAGTTGGTAACGCAACACTGCTTAACGCTTCGCCAACCTTAGCTGTAAATCCTGTCGGTACACTCCATTCCGGAACTATCTTGCTAATTGCACCAATTGTAAGTGTAAATGTTGCCGTTGTCTGATTCTTACCTTTCACAATGAACTTGACAACTTGTTCACTGTCTGTTGCCGCTTGCAATTCACCAACAATCTTACCATCAACAAGACTTAATCCCGCAGGTAATGAAGAGTTCGTTTCAACTGCATACATAACAGAACCCGTTTCCTCTTCTAAGTCATTAAGAATACCAATCTTGGTTAAGTCATACAACGGATTTTCCGCATCAAACGTCTTTCCAAACACTAATACCTCGTTACTGTCTGTGTTTTCAATCGTTGCTGCGGCAGTTTCTAATTCAATATTCTCAACATCATCTGACGCTTCGTAAACCAATTCAATATCAAACGGTGCAAATGGAACTGTTCCTGTCCATGTTCCGTCCGATTGTTTACTTGCAGTCTCTTCACCATATTTGACTGCAGTTAATTCTACATCTTTGTTAATCGTCTCACCAACTGCCAATACAAATGCAGTTCCACCCTTAATGTATTGATTATCATCACCCTCAAAATCAATTGTAGACAAACTGTCTTCTGCAAGAGAAACTTCTTCTACGCAGTTTTTAGGATAGATAAGTGTTACCGGGTAGTAGAAAGTAGATCCCGACGCATATTCGCTATTCTCACCCATTAGGTTCAACGGTTTTGTAGAATAAATGGTGCCCAATGCCACATCCTTATTATTCTGAGAGAATGTACCGTAATTATAGGTTTTTCCGTTACTTGCAAACGTATATGTATCTACTGTTGCGCCTTCTCTGTTAATAAATGTCGCATTATCTGTAATAGCAAGATTCTTTGATTTTCCGTTTATTACACCATAGTTATCAAGCTTACCGTATATCAACGTATCTGCCTGTATATTCAGGGTTCCGTAGTTGGTAAGAACAGAATTCGTTCCTGTCATCGACTGCGCAACACTTGCATTCACCGTAACAGTTACGCCTTCTTCAATCGTGACATTCGCATCATCCATCACTTCAATCTGAATCGCGCTAATATCTTCCTTGAAAGTATATGAATTACCAATATCTATATAACCCTTATTATTAGAATATAAATCGCCTGTAACTGTTGGTGTCCCCTCAAACACGTAAAGATTACCAATGTTACCGTTACAACTTTCAGGAACACTTACATGTAAATTCTTTGCAGAACTTGTATTACCTGCCAAAATATAAAACTCGTTATATGTAGTAAGTTTGGATTCTTCATCTGCATAGACATCCAAATCCCCGCCAATAGTCGTTCTGTCTGCAACGTAAGTTTCTACCGCTCTGCTTGCATTACTAATCACTGCATTCTTCAATCGAACTGACATATTCTTGTCAATTGTACTTGAATAAGCAAATACATTTCCTAATGTTTCATATCTTGGATACCAGTATCCCTCTATAAGGAGATTATAATTACCTTTGACGGTAGCACTATATAATCCCTTGAATGATGAAAATCTTGTCTCTTGATAACCGGATGCCGTTCCTGAACCTGCATTCTTACTTGTCAATCCGTGCGCATAATCAATTGCACCAACCTTGAGGTTGACATCCTGCTCTACAACCGTATTCCATGCACCATATACCTTTGCCTCGTTTGCGGAACTTCCTCCACCGTAGATTACAATCTCGTCACCACATGTAAAATCCAAATTACCATTAATGTTTGAGTAGAAACCACCTATGAAATCTGTATATGTGTGTGTACCACCAGTTGCCTCTACAGTCAGGTCATTGACCGTTCCGTAATATGCGCCATAGACGTTGTTCTTAACAGTTCCTCCATGTACATATATACCAACATTACCATCTACAACTGCCTTAGCATCCGAAGTTCCTTTCACACCATAGATTGTTCCTACATCACCGCTTACAAGGGAAATGGTAAAATCACCTTCATATGGATTTTCCACATCATTATATCCATAAATCACACTATTCGATAAATTATAGCTTTTCGCATCACCCATTCTGAATGCAATGTTATTATCAGGAATCTGATTGCCATCATAATCCGGATATATACTACACAACGCACTATTATTGGAATCCTGATAGATTACAACCGGTGTTCCGTTGAGATATACTGCACCCGTTGTATAAGTAACCGTATCGTTAATATCTACCATTTCGAATCCTGCTTCATGAATAATAATCTTTACATCTATTGAAGCAGTTGTTCCATTTCTTCCCTTGATATCAAATGTTACAGTCGTTCCTTCTTCAGAAGCTGTCGTTGGCGTACCTACAACATTACCGTTCTCATCTAATGATAATCCCTCAGGAAGCTCACTGTCTTTTCCTAATGTATAGACAATTTCTCCTCCATATGCTGCTGTTGTATCATTATTAATTATCACATCACCTAATGCATAAAGCGGTTGTTCATCTGTATATTCCGTTCCTACTACACCTTCCGGATCTGCAAATCCTTTTTCTAACGTAATCTGGGTTGGTACATAATTCGCTGCAATTGTAAGTGGTTCGCCGGACATGTAAGCAGTTGTTGCCTCCGTGGCCTCACCATTCAAGCTTATTACGCAGTCATATCCCGGAACCGCATCCGGCGTCATAGTAATCTTAGAACTTGTACGGGCAAATGACAACGTCTGTCCGCCGTCTTTCAATGTCTGAAGATTCGTACCTGTTGCACTTAATGCAATTTGTGTTCCCTTTATATCCGTAACTGTCGTCACAGGATAATAAAGATAGGTCCAGGAACCTGTTTTCGGAATACCCAATGTGCTACCGTCCATCACGTAAAGATGACCGTAGTAACTGCTTCCTGTATATGTTCTTCCTACATTCAACGCACCCTTTAGATAAATCTTGGAATCCGTATACTTATAGATGTTCTCTGTTGTAAATGTAACACCCTTATTAATCCAAATCTGTCCATTTGCTTGTGCACGCGTAACCAATGTAATTGTTGCATCTTTGTTGAATGTTGCAGTTCCTGTTACATCAATTTCATAAATCGTTGATGTTCCATTGAACTCCATCGTTGCAGTTTGAGCAAGTGTTACCTTATCCTTTGCTTCCAATTCACTATTAAAATATGTATCGGATGATGTTGCTGTTGAAACCGCACCTGCAATTGTCGTCTTACCATTAAAGTTCAGAATGGATGTCTGACCAACATTCAATGTCGACACATCAACCGTTCCGCCAAATGTCGCTCTCGCTGATTTTGCAGAAGTAATATCCGTAGCTGTAATATTGCCTTTTATCTGTGTCTCTCTTCCTGCAAGGGAATTTAACTGCAACTTTGCAACTTCCAAATCCCCATTAAAAATGGTCGTAACATAATTATGTGTAGTAATTGTTGATGAAACAGCAGTCACCTTATCCATAAAGACTACTTTTCCATTATTAACAGAAGAACCACTCATTGTAATATTGCCGGTTGCTGTAACCGGTTTTTGGAAAGTAACATTTCCCACTGCAGTAATAGAAATGGTTGTCGCAGATACTTCCTCTTCCACGTTATATGCCTTATTAATGCTTATTGCACCATTTACGTCATAATAATAACCAGAATACGTAGAGTAGCTATCTACTATCGCTTTTGTTGTAACTGTTGCTTCCGGTTTAATCACCATTTTTACTGTTCCATTCAGTGTAGAATTGCTTAAGACCCTAACTGTAGAAACCGTTCCGCCATTTACATAAACATCTACCTTACTTCCACTTTTTCCTATCGTTCCATAGTAAGCACCATAGATTGTGTTCATATTACCACCATTCATGGTAATTCTTACACTCGTGTTGCATTCTGTATTCGATACGCCATACATTGTATACGTAGAATAATCTCCAGTCGCTACTGCATCTTCGTAATCGGCTTTTCCATCTCTATCATCATCCAGATAGATTGCTGTCTGTCCATCTGTTGCTTCTTCTAAGATGACTGAATTTCCGGAAAGATAAATTGCCTTACCTTCTTCATCCACCGCAATACGGCCTTCTTGGCTAGTCTGCTGACCTGTACCATCTTCAGAAATAATAAAGTTCAAAACAAGTTCGGCTTCTTTGCCATTCTTACCCGTAACCCAAATAGAAGCTTTCGTTCCTGCTGTTGCAACAGTCGGTATACCAATAATCTTCGTTCCATCCTCTGATAAGGACAATCCTTTCGGCAATCCTTTGTTCTCATCAACAGTAAATGATACTTCGCCGTCTTCCGCATCATTACTAATCATAATCGTCGACAAATCATATGCCGGTGTTTCTACCGTATATTCCTGATTTAGTTTTAAAACCGGATCGCTTGTCGCTTTACCAAGTACTAAATCTTTTCCATCAAATACAACATCCAAAGAAGTTACACCCATTGGCATTGTAAATCCAAACGTGCCACCGGCTGCATTGACATCTATGTCCGTTGTAACATCGTTGCATGTAAATTTTGCACTCTTTAATTTGTAACCGGTGATTGGAGTCATTGCATATTCAATCTTATATCCAACTCTTCCAAATAACTGCTCACCACCAAATGCATGACGCTTTGCATATATTGTGCTTTTGTTCGTAATGCTACCGCCAATCTCACTAGCTGTCACATTCAATGGATAATAAAGACCGCCAATTGTACTCAACGCCGGATCTAACGTACCACCGTTCATGAAGATATACGCGCCTGTGTATTGATTCTTCGTTTCATCTAAGCCTTCGAACTTTCCATCTAAGTCACCTTCTAGCAACATGTTTCCACCTTCATAATAGAATGCTTTGTTAGCTTTAACAGTAACCCCTTTTGGAATATGATAATCACCCGCAACAAAATAGATTGTATCCTTTGTTAGATTTTCATCGAACACAAACTTTCCTGCATAATAATATGCGCCGTTATAGGTTGCTGTACCTTTACCATATCCAGACCCCGGAAGAATTCGTGTAATTGTCGACAAAGTAGAATCCTCAATCGTCATATGCACATTTTGTTCTTCATATGGTTGGTTTGTAATTCGGTTATATGTAAGGTTACCTTCATCAATGGTTAATCCCTCAATTGAAACCGTCGCATCACCCTGACCGGCTTGATAATAAGCTTTGTACGGTGTCAATTCTCCCACAAGCGATGTCCCGTTGATTTCAACCGTAGACTTTTCAGGTGTATAAAGGTCAAACATACCAAACAGTGTCGCATTTTTCGTACTGTCACCATATGTTCCACCTATTATCGTTGCACTCGCCTCACCTTGTGCTTCCACATTATAAATTGCATATGCTTTATAGGAACTGCTGTCTTGCAGCGTAGAATGAATTGCACCCTTGAACAATCTTGTTCTGTTGTAAGCAGTAACACCATACAATTCTGTCGTTGCTGTCGCATCGTTGATTGTACTTGTTACATCGCCTGTACATTCTCCCGATTGCAAATAAAATCCATACACTTTTTGACCGGTTACTTTGTTCATTGTATTGGTCACTGTTCCACCAACTTCATAAGACTTAGAACCATATAATTCGCTCGAAACATCAACCCCATCAAATCTTGTAATCAAATTCTTAGCTACTTTACTGTAATAATTTCCTGTAAGCGAACTAAACTCAGAGTCCGTAACACTTATTTCCAGATTACCCTGAACATCCGCATAACACGTACCATTAAAAGTAGATCCAAAAGACTTTTGATTTACATTGATATTTTTAAAGTCAACCGTTGCATTGCCCGTAATCACATATCCGCCGGAAGAAGAACCATATATGCCATACATGTCATACCAGTATCCTCCGTCTACAGTAACGAGCAAATCTCCCTTTATGTTCATATTATATGCTCCATAAAAGTAGCTGTAACTATTGGTTTTATTACCATTCGAAGCAGTAACTGTAGCATCCCCCTCAACATCACCATTTCTTACAGCATAACAATAACCTGTGATATTCGCTGTTTTCTTAATAATCATTTCAATATTACTGTTGGCATCAAATTCACTCACACCGTACAGGTTATAAATCTCTCCTCCACTAACAGTACAGGTTATATCTCCTACAAATACAGAGTTCTGATACGAACCATCTATCATTGATAATCTGTTCGTATATCCACCCACATAATCAATTGTACACGTTCCACCTACTGCATACGCTACAGAACTATTATGTTCTTCAATACCATATACATAATTATATGTTGTTGTACCTGCTGTAAATCCAACCAAACGAATGTCGGCATTCCCATCAACAGATGAATACTCCATAGCCTTTGTATAATAAGACGCACTACACGTAGGTTTCATGTCAAATGTATAGTTTCCCTTTATCCATGCATATGTCATGCCATAGATTTCATATAACCATGCATTATTGGCAGTAATCTTGTAATCTCCATCTACAGTCGCATAGGCAAGACCTTTTACGCTATATATATTATTACCTGAGGTTGGTGCCTTGTCCAAATCTATATTCACATCAACAGAACCTATAACCTCAGATCGACTAGAATAATTACCATTAATCGCAATCAGATTATTCGGCACAGTAACTGTTCCTGTCACATCTATATCTACTGCCACATTCGTATTCACCCCTGCATCTACAGTAGAAAAATCCACAGCATTCATATAGCAAACAACGCCTGCTGTAAGATTCACATCAACAGGAACATTTCCCGCTGCAGTAACGCTTGATCCATACGCCGCAGTCAACATAGAGGTAATTGTTCCGCCATTCACATTCATCGTGATAGCCACACCTTCTGCAACATCCATTTCACCATTATAAACACCATATAATTTCGGTGCATGTCCACTATTCAATGTAATAGAAATTGGTGTTTCCGATCTACTTTCATAAACACCATAAATAGGCAAACCTGCAGAAACATCTATGGTATCCCCAAAAGTTACTGCTGCTTCACCTTCATCAACTTTTCCGTTCTTATTCTCATCAATATAAATGTTGTTGTAAGATGTATCCGTTTCAGACACCTCAATTACAACAGAGTTACCATTCAAATTGATACCAATCGGTGTTTCCTTTTCCGTATCTGTAGCGTCATACATCAAGGTAACGCCTGCAGTTAAGTCTACCATCTTCATCTTTGAAGACTCTTCATTGCTTGTTGCATGTGATACTGTTCCCACCATCAAGGATGCACCTAATATTATACTTGCCAGCAGATGTATTTTCCGCTTGCTTTGCTTTTTGTAAAACATGTCAAACCCTCCTATAACCATTGAATACGTGCACTTTTCCATACTTATCTATATGATAATCGTTTTGGAAATTAATTACAATTCCATTTTAAACACCGCCTGTATTTTTGACATTATGCACAAATATCATTGTCTGTTTTCACATGTATTATCAGTTCTTCGATATCTGTTATTCCACGAAGATACAACCAAAGAAAAAGGAATACTTACGAAATGTAAGCATTCCTTTTTATACTCAGATGTCTTGTCTTTAGATAGAAAGCAAATCCACCTTGCTATTGTTTCGATACAGCATCAATGCAGCAATTCCTAAAACCATACATAACAGGCCCATTATCAAATTCGTATATTGCGCCGGAACCAACATCACACCAAATGTCATGACGATCATTACTAAAAATGGTAGCAGGCCACCTACAAACGTGGACGCACTTTGTTTCACTACAGACACTTCATTTTCCCAATCAAACACCGGCAATTTCAAATTAACCGTTTGACCTAAGATACACGAAAAAACTATAGACAAAAAAGGTACAAGCAAAAGCCATACAAACTCTATAGGTGTAACCTTTTGTCCAATCGCTACCAAAATCACAGAAACCCCACAACACGGTGCCAGTATACTAAGATTCATGAGGAGTTTGCTGTCAAGCAGTTGCTTTGCGCTAATAGGCAACGTCTTTACGATCCACCACTGTTTTCCCTCCATAGATATAGAAACTGCAGTAATCGGCATCATACAAAACACACTGGCAAGTGCCATCGGCAACATACTCCGCATCTGCAACACCATCCCGCTTTGTGCATAAAAGTCTGCTGCTGCAGCTTCTAATTGCTCCGGCGTCACAAAAAGCATCGCTCCCGCAAACAACATCCCCATAATAGGACTAACAATTGTATTGGTTACATAGACACTAGAAGCAAAATAACGTTTAAACTCTCTTTTATATAATGCACCAAGCATATGACTGCTTTTTAGGTGTTTCATCTTATAATCATGTCTTGCGCTTGTACTGAAAATTCCATCACAAATCCTCGTATAGTTCATTGACAAGAAAGCAATTACCATCCACAAAGCAACAAAACCCGCACAAACACATGCAAAACATACTGCAAAATTTCCTGTCAGCATTGCATCACCAAGCCAAATTGCCGGCGGATACATACGATTGATCGCACGCAACATCATATCCAGCAGATTTTTTAATTCATTGATATCCATGTTCTCTGCCGATACGGACAAACGCATACCACCAACCATAAGACACATCATAAGAGTTAGCGAAAGAAGTATGCTTACGAGATTCTTATTCCTGCTTCTTGCTGAAATTGCTTTAATCAATGCACCAACAAACACCGAAACAGTAATTGGGACAAGCGGTATAAAGGATACTACAATCAAACCAATTACATAAAACGACCATGATGGTCTTTCCAGAATACCAAACACAACCATTGCCGGCAACATAACCGTCGCAGCAAGTAATACATTTTCCACGTAAAGACGCACAAATCTACTGATTACGATCGTGCTGTTCTTCACCGGAAGAGAAACCAATATATCATAGGAATTCTTTTGAAAAATAACATCTCCCGCCTTAAATATGGAAAACAGTAAGATAATGAGACTTACCAGCATAATCAAATATGCCGGCAAAATCTTTGCAAGACCTATGTATACATAACCATAGCTCATCGCTCCTGCATAACCCGCCACTACAATAATGATAAAAAAATAGGCAATATAAAGCCAGAATTTTTTCCTCTTTTCTTTTGGGTCTTTTAGATTTCGGTATACATTCTTCCCATAGAGATTCACAAGTTGCAGTTTTATGAAAGTAGCAAGTTGCATCGTAAAATTGCAATTATTCATCGCAAACCACCTCCATGAAAATGTCCTCAAGTGAAATACCTTCTTTCACAACATCTTCCATGTTACCGCTTTTTATCAAAGTTCCTTCTTTAATAATTGCCACCTTATTACATAGCTTTTCTGCCACATCAAGCACATGCGTCGAAAAGAAAATTGCGCCACCTTCTTCACATAATTCACGCATTGTATTTTTCAAGACAACTGCCGCCTGAGGGTCTAATCCCACAAAAGGTTCATCCAAAATAAGCAGTTTCGGCTTATGTAGCAATGCCGAAATAATTGCCAATTTCTGTTTCATCCCGTGAGAATAGGAAGAAATCAAGTCTCCTAAAGACTCCATAATTCCAAATGCATTTGCATACTTTTCAATACGTCTTTCTCTTTCCTCACCCGACACCTCAAATACATCTGCTATAAAATTCAAATACTGAATTCCTGTCAGATAATCAAACAAATCCGGATTATCCGGAATATAAGCAAACTGTTTCTTACATGCTAGGGATTCCTCTTTCATAGACAAACCATGAATCTGAATTTCTCCCTGATCAAAATTATGAATACCTGCGACACACTTTAATGTAGTCGTCTTCCCTGCACCATTGTGACCAATAAAAGCAAAAATGTCTCCTGCTTCTACGTGTAAACTAAGATCCGTTACACCTTTCGTGCTCCCTTTATAATGTTTTGTCAAATTCTTTATATATAACATAATGTACCCTTCCTCAATTTCTTGTTTTTTTCAAACAAATCATTGCCGCAATAATAATCATCGGAATCATACTGATAATACCAATATATGCTGGACCTAGAATTGCCATATTGGAATATTCAGGTTTTACCAAATATGCAAAGATGGTAAATGCATTGGTAGCACCATGCATAAGGGATGGCAACCAAATGGTTTCTGTCTTTTCATATACATAATCATGTAAAATACCCATCATAATAGTACAGATACAGAATACGATTGGCCCAAGTACCGGTGCGCCGATATATTCTTTTCCATACTCATAGCCGGCAAAAATCATGATCGGCCAGTGCCATGCTCCCCAGATTGCACCACCCACAATTCGTCCCAGATTAATACCAAGCTTCTTCTTCAAATACGGATACAGTGCACCTCGCCAACCGACCTCTTCACCTAGGGTGACGAACATGTTCATAAATGGTGCAATTGTTACCGCTTGAAGCGACGTAATCAACAGATACATTGGGATTGTCAAACCCTGTGCCTCAAACTGTTCCAACGCTCCGGCTTCTTCTAAAATTCCTCTCAACGTTAAGAATTCAGAATCAAATGTATCCGGGAAAATCACAAAAAACAATACGCCACCAAGGATACTTAGAATTGCCGGCATCCAAAGAGCAAATAAGACATATCGAATTTTACCTTTCAAATGCGGCACCCATCCCATCCCCTTTAACGGAATTCTTGCTACAAGTACACCAAGAAAAGGCATGTACATGGTAATCGGCATTATAATAGTAAACATCATTTGATTTCCTTTGTTAGCGAAAATGCTTGCTATCATTTCTAAAATCCAAGCCAATGCAAATGTGACTGTCATGTATATCACAAATTGTTTCTTACTCAAATTAATTGTTTCCATTATGCATCCACCTCTTTTCTATATACTTCCAAACTCCAGATTCTCCTCCTGCAAGTAGGGCAAGTTAGCTTTCGCGTCTTTGGCGTATGATTTCCAAAGAATGCTTCTAATTTCTTTGGCTGAAATCTGGTATGGCACTCCGGACAAATATATTCAATCCGTTTATACCAATAGTCAAACATAAAGATTGTGCAAACTATAAGCACTACCATAGCCACAAAAAATGGCAACCAGATTCCTTTTAATATACCAATCACAAAAGTAACAATTTCGACAATTTCTAACGGAATTGCTATGATCAGCATTTTTTTGTACATTTTCTTTCGCTTTTCTTTTTCCTCCATAATCGATGATATGTCATGAATTGTTTTTTGCGACCCATCCTTGAAAGAAGCCAAAGAACTTCTTATGCCTTTAATATTTTCTAATTGTTTCGTTTTTTTCTTGACATCCGCCTGAATATTTTTTTCTTGCTCATCAAGCAAAAGTTCGATTACCTTTTTTGACTCTTCGGATTCCAATATTTCAGCAATATCTTTTATAGAGATATCCAAATCTCTTAAGAAACAAATTGTTTCTAATGTAGCAACATCATCTTCAGAGAAAAGTCTTCGTCCACCTTCCGTCAAATCCGTTGGCACAAGAATCCCTCTTTCGTCATAGTACTGAACTGTTCTTACTGAAACATTACACTTCTTTGCAAGTTCTCCCGTTGTATATAATGACATATCCTGCCTCCTTTCAAGGCCTATAATATAATATAACGTAGCGTGACAAGCAATATATCACGCTACGTTATTTTAACATAAATAGTGAATTTCCATCAAATAATTGTACATTCCATAATACAAATAACCAGTTAGTCATGGTGAAAGTTGTAAAACCTAATGTTAGTGAAAAACGCCTCTAAATACAACCGCTCTTTTTTTCTTAAGTTCACTCAGATTACAGTTGGCATTTTTAACATCTCGAAAATACGATGCATAAACAACACAAACGTAGCGAAATAGGTAATCACAAATATAAGTCAAAAATTTATGATATAATAAGGATCCTGCTTCTGGCCTACCCCTTAAGATATTCCTCATTCATCTTCTTGTTCAGTAATCGAATAGTTATACGATCCTTCATCAACTCAAAATCCTTCAGATGAACAATCGTCTCTGATGTAGGAATATCATCTTTTGATGAATCATCACTGCAGTCAAATTCATATCATTCGTTTTAATGATATTCTCGATTTTAATAGTTACTTCATCTCCTAGTTTAGCTTGCATTAGTTGCATGACTTCCTTAGAAAAGTTCTCCATAGCGTACCTCCTTAAAAATATAAAATGATTAGTATCCAAAAAAATAATATATATTTAAGGACGTACTTCTTTACAACGAACTACACTAAGTGATTACTGTTTGCAAAAAACAAGTGGTAAAACCACAAAGATTTTACCACTTAAATTAAAATTATAGTATTAATCAACCTGAAGTTTTATTTAGAGTTACCCTGTTTTATTTTATGTGACATCTAATGTCTCACATCCCATGATGTAATTTCATCTACAAGTCCCTGCAGATTGGATTGATGAAGATAATGATCCCCTGAAATGATTGACACCTTGCTATCCTT
>SVEJ01000016.1 GCA_015057435.1 Lachnospiraceae bacterium | reverse complement strand
AAATTCGTCATCATATATTAGGCTTGTAAAAAGAACAAAAAGGGAATATAGTAAGGTTAGTCAAAAATCTGAAACATATCTTTGGGCTATTCTGTCTATTTGTTTCCTACAGTAAATTTACGCTATCTAATCATGAAATCTATAGTGACAAGTTTGTACTTCGTGTGCTAAACTTAAAAACACTAGAGGATGATTCGATTGAAAAAGAACCTGCTGACCTTTACTATTGGGCTAAGCTTTTCAAAGCCACTACGTGGGAGGAGATTAAAATGTTAGCATCCAAAAATCCAGATATGGAAGATACAATTGTAACTATGAAAGAGTTGTCTGCTGATGAAAAAATCCGGCTTCAATGCCAAGCAAGAGAGCGCTACGAATGGGATATGGCTTCTGCAACAGCAAAGGGTCTGCGTGAAGGTGAAGATAAATTAGCTCAACTCATCCAACAGCTAACCGAAGAAGGCCTGACCGACCTCATTAGCAAAGTCTGCACCGATTCTGTTCGTAAACGCTTCATAGTGCGTACCTTGATATTTTAAAGGGCGATGTTCTCGCCCTCAATCACTCGTTTTTTCGAATTCGTTCTGGCAGATTCGGTGACCATGGTAACAAATCTTCCAGAAAGGTTTTATCTGTGTCATCCATATGATTCAGAATTTCAGAAAGCAAATATTCGAAATAATCATACGGTTTTAAGTTGTTAGCTTTTGCTGTTTCGGAAATACTGTAGATGATAGCAGATGCTTTTGCACCATTAATGGTATCTATCATCTGCCAGTTTTTCTTGCCGATACAGAAACCACGGATGGCACGTTCCGACGCGTTATTGTCCATTGGAACATCGCCATCTTCAAGAAATACTCTCAGGTATGTTTCCTGGTTTAAGATATATGTGTACGCCTTGCGAAGTTGTCCTGATTTTGGAACTGTAGGTTCCTGTTGTTTCAGGTACACAAACAAAGCATCCACAAGTGGTTGAATAACCAGTTGTCGCTGCACAAGTCTTTCCCCGGAAGAAAGGTCTTTTAGCTTACCTTCTTCTCGATAGATTGCCTGAATCTGGCTCATTACAAGAAAGGCGTTTGATTTCTTGCGTTGTTCCTTTGGAAGAACCTCTAGTGCCTCATCAAACTTTCTTCTGGCATGTACCTAGCATCCTGCAATCCGTAAGTCTTTCCGTTCCTTTTCGATGGTGTGGTAGACCTGATAACCATCCGTCACACAGATACCGTGTAATCCTTTAGGAATTCCCGGGGATGAGAACTGTTTCTCGTTTCATGGTAATCATAGAGAACGATTTGTCTATCCTCATACATATGTCCGGAACGATATACCCACATATAGCTCTTAGAACCTGCCGGTCGCCCATCACGGTTCACAAGCACCGGTGTCTCATCTGCCTGAATGACATGATAATCATAAAGCTTTTGATGAAGATAATCATAAAGAACGCCAAGGTATTCTTCACCCAGACGAATCATCCAGTTCGCCATGTTCTTTCTTGGGATAGAAAGTCCGTAACGGATGAATTCCTGTTCCAGACGATACAACGGAACAGCATTCACATATTTTCCGTTCATAATCGCAGCTGCAAGAGATGGCGATACAAGACTTCCGTGCAACAATGCCTTAGGATGTTCTGCTTTTACCATGTGTCCATCCGTTTTGCTTGCGTATACGCCAACATGATGTTCATCCACCTCGACTTTTGCAGGTGTGAAATGATAACGTTTGGCAATCATATCCGGAAGCTGTTTCCAGCCATTTTCACCGAATTCGGCAGTCAGTTCTTCATCTGACATGTAGTGGTTGATAACATTTACAGGAAGACCGGAAATATCCTCTTCCTTTTTGCCAGAATGTTTTTTCTTCTTTGTTGGCTTCGGTTCAAGATCATCAGGTTCGTCAATCCCAAAATCGCAAACCGCCTCTGATTCATTAAAGAAACAAATCTTGCCATCTTTTTCATAGAAACAGATTTGGTTAGCCATTTCCATTTTTTCAGAAGATGTGCCGAAACGCTTTTTATTTGAAAGGACAAGCTGTTCCATAATAATCTGTAACTTTTCATTTACATCATGCAGCTCTTTGGTAAGCGTTTCAACCTGCTCTTGTTGATCAACAAGAAGCTTTATAAGAATAGACTTGTCAAATGTATTCAGTTGTTCTTCCGTAAACTTTACTGCCATAATACATGCTCCTTTAACTAGGATTTATTATAGCAGATATAACGGTTTCTCGCCACTTTGGGTACTTTTATCGTTCGTCATTTTGACGGTGGATAACAGCAGCGAAAGTCTTATAAAACATAGAGTTTTCATTATCGTTATCCACAAAATATCAGTTTGTGAGTAATCTGTTGATAAAAATTTCAACATTGAAAATGTATTCTGTGGATAATGATAGAAGATTAAATAAGACGCATTTTTTAATAGCCATAACAGAAAAATAAATTTCTACGAATTGCACAAAATCACATAGCTTTGGGAGGGTTTTTCATTTCCTTAATAGGGTGTTTTGCTACGACGGCAAATCCTCTCATAAGCAGTTGGTACTGTTCCGGTGTGATTTCCATGGCTGCAGACTCTGTTCGGGGCCAGTTGAAAGCACCATTGTCCAACCTCTTATAGAGAAGCAGGAATCCATCACCTTCCCAGAGAAGACCTTTGATTCGGTCAGAGCGTTTTCCGCAGAATAAAAACAGAGTGTTTTTATCATAGGGATCTAGTTCGAACTGAAATCGGATGATGGCAGCCAAACCTTCCATCCCACGGCGCAAGTCAGTATATCCGGTTGCAAGAAATACTTTTTTAAAACCACGTGCATCATTGAGCATAAGCGCATGCTCCAATCAGTTTTTTAATGAATTCTGCAGATGCATTCTCCTGTAGTTCGATAGTAAGACCATTTTCGCCCCGAATAACAGCCACTGCAGTAGCGGATGTAGTGCTTTCGTTAAAGGTGTTTCCTTCCCGAACTGGCAATTCAACAAATGCTGGTGTGGATTCCATAGAATCCAGACATGCCTGCCGTACGCATTTAAGCCGATAGTAATAATTCGCTTTCGTGATGTTATTTTGCATACACCATTCGTCTACAGTCATATCTTCCGGACGATTCTGACAATCCTTAATCTGCATCGCCCACGACTGTAAGCGACACTTTCTTGCGACTAAACTTGTTTGAGAACTCATAGGCTACCTCCTCGATTTGTCTAAAAAGTTTAGAATTCAACTTTTTAAACTTCTTTACTAGATTTTTTAGACTATTATCTCAAACAGCGATAGTGATTAAAAGGTACTCGCTATGGAGCGTTTACTTCTGTTCTCCGACAAGAATTGTATGAAAAATATAACATTTAACACAAAAGGTGCGACTAATACGGTCGCACCTTTTATCTATAATCTCCAATTTTACTAATCACTATATAAATCAACAAACCACCTAATGTGCCGGCAACATTCAACCACATTTCTCCGACGTCAAAATGCCGCCCCGGAATGTTCCACTTTCCAACTTCCGTAACGACAGAAAGTACAATACCACTCAAACCTGTAAGCGTCACACAAACCCATCTCTTCTTGCTAAACTCCGTTGCCACTCCCATAGCTAAGACGCTGAACAAACCAAACAAGACGGGATGTGCCAAAAGACGAAATGTCATGTGCCAATACTCTAAGGTTTCGTAGGGGATATCCCCTTTCATAAATAGTCCCAATATACACTTTGTTAATCTCATACTCGTATTCGCCGTGTCCGTTCCTGACTGAAATGAAAGGAACAGGATGAGGGCGGAGTAAATGATGAGGGATAGGATTAAAATCAAACGTTTCATAATTATCTATTCTTTCATTTGTAAACGCTTCATAGTGCGTACCTTGATATTTTAAAGAGCGATGTTCTCGCCCTCAATCACTCTTTTTTTCGAATTCGTTCTGGCAGATTCGGTGACCATGGTAACAAATCTTCCAGAAAGGTTTTATCTGTGTCATCCATATGATTCAGAATTTCAGAAAGCAAATAATCGAAATAATCATACGCTTTTAAGTTGTTAGCTTTTGCTGTTTCGGCAATGCTGTAGATGATAGCAGATGCTTTCGCACCATTAATGGTATCTATCATCTGCCAGTTTTTCTTGCCGATACAGAATCCACGGATGGCACGTTCCGACGCGTTATTGTCCATTGGAACATCGCCATCTTCAAGAAATACTCTCAGGTATGTTTCCTGGTTTAAGATATATGTGTACGCCTTGCGAAGTTGTCCTGATTTTGGAACTGTAGGTTCCTGTTGTTTCAGGTACACAAACAAAGGTACGCGCTATGGAGCGTTTACTTTCATTTTCGATTGTGTCTCTTGACTAAAAAATCCACATTCCAATCAAACTTCTTATCTATCACTTAAAATAATGGTTTTTCAAGAAAATGTATTCTCAGCATCTCTCTAATAAATTTCTTGTATTTCTCCACACGCAGTTCTTCCATACATCATCTAGTATAAACTATAATAGAATTTTTTTCACATCTTCATTCTACACTTTCCTTTCTTTCACCAGCAATATGACATAGTCATTTTGAAATTAATTAGCAAGATTTCTATTTCTTTATTTTATTAACCGCTTTTACAAAAACTCTATTTAATTGACTACAACAATACATAAACTCATCTGTTTTACGATATATCAAAATTATCACTACATTAGGCACAATCATACAAACAACCATTCTGCAAGCGAGAGTCCCTAACAAATTATTAACTGCAATCATATCCACAACCAAATATGACAACATCGCACATACGATAAACAAAAGCATATATGCATAATATCTAAAATAGAATCTCTTGGGTGAGCATTTAAAAACAATTTTATATAATAAATATGGGTCATACCACTGTGTAATCAACCTTGAAACAACAGTGGCTAATAGAACACCAATAATACCTAATTGCTTTCCTAGTATAATAGATAGTACTATATTAATAATAACCATAATCAATGGTCTATATTGTCCCTTTACAAAAATACCATTTGCAGTTCTAAATGATGCCACTGTTTCCAACATACAAGCCAAATAAAAATCTATTGCAATTACTGCAGAGATAGATAATGACAACAAATATTGTTTACCTAGCCACAACGTAACAAACGGCTGAACCAGCACGAAATAAGAAACGCTACAGAAACAACTAATCCAAAAATTCAAAAACATCAATTTAGAAAAAACATCATGTTGTTTACTTTCTGATTCTGTGACTGACAAATTCCCCACGCTAGGAACTAATGCATTATAAAACTGCTTCAAAAATTGTATTAATTCATTTTTAATCAATATATAATTAGAAAGCAAGCCCACAGCTGTAGTACCTACAAATGCCGAAACTATCACATTATCAACACCTGAGCCTAATGCAAATGACGCTTTATACATTGCCAAACCCTTTATATCACCGAAAAGTTTTTTTTGTTCATTCTTATTCAATTTTTCTTTTTTATACACATTTAATTCTGGATGATTTTTATCTGCAATAAATGATATCCACAAATTTTGACCAAGATTCGCTATTATCTCTATCAGAAGATATATCAAATATTGCTTAGTGAGCAATAGCATAATACATTCTATAATAGTACGCAGAAAAGTAACTATCGCTTGTATCTTCGACACAATATAATTTTGTTGATTTGCAACCAACAGAGTTGATTTATACACTAATAAATATGACACAACTGTTTTTATTATAAACATCATATAAATTAATGTTATATTTTCTCTTAAATCTGGAGTTTCCTTTATAAAGAAATCCAAAAAAGGAATCAAGACTATTCCTATGACAAATACAACAATCGCTACTAATCTATATGCCTTCTTGTAAAAGTTCATCAATGTAGCAATTTTCTTTTTGTCTTTTTCCGCCAAGGGTTTATATAATTCATATGCAATTGCACTTCCAATACCCAAGTCTGCCAATGACAATATCGTCAAAAGAGAGGTAAACAAACCAGAAACTCCAGCATATTGAATTCCTAAAACATAAATCAAAACTGTCTGTAACATGAACCTTGCAATCAAATTTGCAATTCTTGTCACGAAACCTGCAATTGTATTCAGCATAGTTTTTTTTGTTCTTGACTCAGCATCCATTGACATCTCCTTATTTTTATCTCATTAATAACCACCAATATTAATCAAGTTTTTTGTACGTCGGTGCTTTTTGCTCTGCGTTTTTAGGTTTTATTTGATTTGTTCCTATTACAATCGAATGAGGTGGAACATCATGCGTGACTAAAGCTCGCGCCCCTATGATACAATCATCTCCTATAGTAACCGGCCCGATAATCATACAACCGTTTCCCAAAATCACATCATTTCCTATTTTGGCATGCCTTCTTTCTCCCTTGGCATTACGCTCTTCATCACCAACTACTTTAGCTGTAATATCAACCCGTGAATAAATCCGAACATTATCGCCCAAAACAGCAGTTTGTCCAATAGCAATCCAACTACTGTGTTCAATTCTTAAATTTTTACCAACTGTAATCCCCGGAAATATATTACAATTGTAATGCTTCCTTATATGGTTCCACATCATCCTAGCTCTTAAATGATTAAACGCACCACCCTTATGCCATAACTCAATGGACTTTTTTATTTTCCTTTCACCCACTCGATCATATTCAAAATATTTGTACCAAAAATCTCTTATATTCACTTTTTACACCTCTTTGTAATTTCATTTGCTAATTCTCTAAACATTCTCTTTCTCGTTTCTATCGTACCACCCGCAATATGGGGCGTGACAAAAACATTAGGACTGTTATTTATTTTATTTACAACACTTGAATCTACATCGATATCTACACATACATAAAAGCTACGATTATTTACCGCTTTTTCCAATAAAGCATCCATATCAACGACATCAAGCCTAGAAACACTGATAAAAATACAATCATTTTTCATAGAATCGACAATACTTTTATTGATTATACTCTTAGTTTGTACCGTATTCGGAAGATTCACAGATAAAACATCCGATGTCGCAATCAACTCTTGTAAGTCAACATAACAAAATCCTTTTTTTTCTAAATCCCTATGTTTATTCGGATTTTTCGTCCAAAAGATTACTTTCATTCCTAACGAAGCTGCATACTCCATAATAGTTGCAGATATATAACCCGCTCCGATTACTCCTATGGTTTTACCATACAAATCTTCTGGTTTTTGATATAATTCCTTATTACTCTTACCTCTTCTATATAAATCATTTCCCTCTCCTAATCGCTTGCAACAACTCAGTGCCATAGCAATCGTATATTCTGCCACAGATCTTGCATTTGCCTTCGGCGTATTAATTACTGTAACCATTGTTTTTTTTTCATTAGGAATATTGATATGATCTGTCCCAACCGAAGCGGTAGCAATAATTCTCGGGCTGGTAATATTATCAAACATTTTTTGCGTAATTTTTTGACTAGTTCCAATTATCACACAATCATATTCCTCCAATATTATCTTCATTTGTTCATCAGTCGGACGTGGAATACCACTAGGGTGAACCACCAAATCAACACCCGAATCTACTAATGTCTGAATTGCACTGCATTCAAAATCATCAAAAATACTATACGCTTTCATGCCTACTCCTCTTCTTTAATAGTCTATTAATACACACATGTGACAAATATGCGCATGGAATTGGCAATAGCACTGCCACTAATACATACATTATGGTAGATGTTGGATAATCAAAAATATTTTTAATCAACGAATGAAATATATACAATTCCATTGTAATAGAGCCAAACCACTCTAATGTCTTCTCCAACACTATACATTTTAATAATTTTAGAACGCAAGCTATAACCACTAAAAGAATCACTGCTAATATAGTATTGGTATAGTATCTAATAAAACTATACACAAACTCTATTCCATCACAACGTGCTATAAACTGTGTTACCAAACACATTAATATTATTGTAATTAACTCCTTCATTCTAACTTTAGAATTGTCATATACCTTTTTCCCTAAATATACTCCCAAAACAAAAGCAGGAATTCTGTCAATCATAATTTTCAAATTAGTATATACTTCCGGGATACAATACATTAATATCATACTTCCAATTACAGAACACAAAATAGCTATTAAAGTATTTCGTCCCCTATTTTTTACATTAATAAAAGCAAATATCAAAGGAAATATTATATAAAAAATCAATATAGCAAAAACAAACCAAAACCTTGACACTCCATCAACAATAAGAGAATAAAAGAATATATCTTTTAGTACCTCATCAATCCCCAATCCATTCGCTATTATATCTCTCCATATCCAATATGGAAAAGCGATCACTAAATATGTTGGGATTAACCGAAGTAGTCTTTTTTTATAAAACCTGACCAAATTATTATCACCCAAAAACGAATAGTAAAGTCCAATCCCTGATACTATCATAAACACATCTACAAAAGCTGTTCCTTGTACTAATAGCTTTGCTAATATTGATACCTCAACTCCGTGCATCAATTGACATTCTGCCAAATGGCAAAATAATATTCCAATGATAGAAACTCCCATTATTTCAGAACGATATGCACTAAAATCTTGATATGAGATACGCCCATTTTGTTTCATACCACATTACCTTTCAAAATATTTCCTCACATGCTCTGTTGCAAATTCACGATCACAAGCAGCCTTTTTATCCGCAGGAATCGTACTAATTAACTCCACAAGAACATCCGTTGTCACTCGCTCATCCTTTGTAAAAATCTTTATATAGCTCGGTGTAATCGAATAAAGTGATGAAAGATAATAATCCAAACTATATCCCCATGGTGTAAGTTTCTGTTGTTCAGAAAAATATTCTGATATACTATCATAAAGAACCGTCGAATTATACGCTTTCCCCTCTTTCATAAGATTATCCGTTATAAGTTCCGTACAAAGGTTTCCAGCACCTTTACCCATACCCATTATACTTGCATCTAACATCACATCATGTTTTGCATTATATTCCACAAATGTCTGTGCATTTGAATATGCCATTTGTCTGTTATTGTGAGCATGTAATCCTAATTTCATATCACTACTTACATACTGGTCTGCAATTTCAAGAAAATGTAATAAAGACATACTGTCCATCTGTCCAAAGCTATCCACAATATAGAATCCTTTAGCACCTTCTAATTCTTTATTACATACTTGTATGAGTTCTCTATACTCCTCATCCGTGTATCTCATGGTAACCATCGGCTGAATATACAAATCATATCCTTTCTCCATGATGATCTTTCCCCATTGAACTGCTTCCTTCCATTTTTCTTTATGAAATGCCAATCGAATACCATCTATTCCTTCTTTCGTCCTCTGTTTCAAGCTATTTACATCAAATGTTCCAAAGTCTACCATTGCGACATAATTCACACCTGACTTTTTACCTGTTGATAAAAATGTTCTTTCAATAGATACTTCATTGTCAAAACAAGTAAAACCATCGAATTTACCCTTATTATCATCGATATAACCACATTCAATATATTCAACCCCTGATTCTTCCAAAGTTGACTTTATTTTCTGTATACGCTCATTTCCAAAATCGAATTCTACTACAATTCCTCCGTCGCGCAGTGTACAATCGAGAAGATTTATTTTTCTTGTTTTAGCTCTAGATCGAACAATTCTGTCTGCAATCTCTAAATCATTATCTGTAGTGATTTTAAAGTTACTAGTATGACCTTCCACAATTCGAAGCTTATTTCCAAGCTGTAACAATAGTTGCGTAGTTCCCGTAACTTTGTTCTTTTCTTCTTCAGAAGATTTCTCTATGGCATCCTTCAACAGCCTAATATTAAACCCGGACGGTGTTTGTCCGTTATATAAACCATTTCTGTTCAATGTTCCATCTATAAATCTAGCCTCATGTGCCACATGGATAGTATCTGATGTAGGTACAACAGTCAACGCCAATCCATCTTCTAAGGTTGCCTTAACGCAATCATTTATCATTTGATGACGTACAAAAGGCCTAACTGAATCATGACAAATCAGAATATCTTCATCTCTTAAACCATTCCTCTCAATAATATCATTCATAATATTAATAAATGAATGTATGCGCTCACTACCACCAGACACTACTACAATTCTCTCTATTTCAGATGTTGAGAAATTTTGGCTAATTAAGTCTTGCAAATATTCTTTCCAATCCTTATGTACCGCTATGTAAACAAGGTCTAATTCAGCATTTTCCAAAAAAGTTCTAAGTGTCAATATAATTATTGGCGTTCCTCCAATTTTAATAAACTGTTTTGGAATTGAATATCCCTCAACTCTTTTTCCAACACCACCAGCTAAAATCGCTCCATAAACCATTTCTTTTTCTCCAATCAATTCTATTTTTTCATTTCTTCGAGTATTCTATTTACCAAAATCTCTGTTGCATGTGTTTGATCATCAAATAATCCTATTTCTTTTTTTAATTCATTTAACTCTTCGGCATATATCTCAGAATTATAATTTAAGACTCCCTCTATTAATTCCTCGTTTGTGGTCGCCTTCAAAAACGGGAAAGTATTAATATCCCAATATAATCCTCTTTCTTTTTCCGTATATTCTTTGATATCTGTTGCATAAATAAACGCTGGAATATCTAGAAAGAATGTTTCAAAAATACAGCTTGAATAATCCGTAATCAAAAGATCACATGCCATCATCAATTCTTCCATATCTGGATAATCTGTCATATCAATAACAATACCTGGAATATCCATCTTTTCAACATTATTACAATTGGGATGCAGTCTTCTCATACCAATCCATCCATCCCCAAATCTTTTATTCAAAGCTTTTCCCACTCGTACAAAATCCAAGTCATATATGTTTATATCATTTGAATTACGAAATGTAGGTGCATACAAATACAACCTTTCATTTTCATTAATTCCATATTTCACTCTCACCAGTTGCTTAATCTTATCTCTATTCTTTATGAGATGTTCTACTCTAGGTAAACCACAATTTAGTATTTCACCATCATACCAAAATGCTCTCCGCAACATATCATTTCTCCATTGAGAATTAGATGGTTTTAAATCAGTCATTTTAGAATCATTTTGCGCCCACAAAAGATAGGATACTGGCAGTTTATCTTCTGCGTCTTTTTCAATCTTTTTCATTGGTATACCGCCATGACCAGTTCCAATATAAAATTGTCCCTTACGTTTTCTAACCTCACCCGATTTACGGCAATCATCTACCCATACTTTAGCTGTAACTAATTCATAAATAGCCTCCAAAGAATCATACTTAACTCTCCGAACATGTGAATCTTGACATTCCTGCGAATCCCTTAACAACCACACAATATCTACCGAAGAATCATGTACATACATTTTGTCAGAGACATATTTAGGATCTCCTCCATATTTGCCACGAAAACTCACAAATACAATTTTGTTATTTTTAATAGGGCATATTCTAAACAAATAATATGGTATACTTTTAATCATATATACAAGTAAGTAAACCCATTTTTCGATTCCACACAACTTCAAAAATTTTTTAACATTTTCCTTTATACTCATAATTACGCATAATCCGGCTATCCATTTTAAGGACTAAGAATTACCTTTCCCCTCATAATTCTATTAATAACATTAAGATTCCACACTATCTTTAATGGTAAAAATTGAACAACTACCTATTAAACATGCTTTATTCTTTTATATAATTTATAACTTATATTGTATAATTTTAGACTGTACACAAACAAATAACATTGTATTTTCTTTATCAAAGACCATGTATCTAAGCCATATACATACTTTATATTTTCTTTAACACTTCTTCTCATCTGTGATAGTTCATCTTTAGAACACAGTGATTTATTTGTCAACACTCCATTGTATGCTGTCATATTTGCTGAAGCAAATGCTCCATGCATACATGCTTTCAATTGGGGATATTTTTTTTCTACATACAACATCTGCTCATTAGCCGCCTCTACAAAATCCATATTAAGTTTCTTCTGTTTAGTAATACTTCCTAACCTTTGAGTGTATAAATATAATGCCTTTGGTAAATAAATGATTTTATCCGCCTTGTCGAAAAGTAAATACATAATAAAAAAATCCTCACTTATTTTTCCAACTGGAAACCTAATCTCCGAAAACAGCTTTGTCTTGTATAATCTTCCACACGCAGACATATCAAAATATCTATAACTGTTCATTTCCAATATAGCAGTTTCAGAATCCATAACAATAGATTCA
This sequence comes from Lachnospiraceae bacterium, assembly GCA_015057435.1. Classification (GTDB taxonomy): domain Bacteria; phylum Bacillota; class Clostridia; order Lachnospirales; family Lachnospiraceae; genus CAG-590. Next base: position 46,021 of record SVEJ01000016.1, on the reverse strand, counting down.
CTACTATTTTTAAATCTTAAGTACTTTTTCTCATCTACAAACACATGATATCTATTACATATAACAATGTCTGCATCTTCTTTCCGCATCTCATTAATCATATCACGCACATAGTTCTCATCAATTGAATCATCACTATCTACAAAACATATATACTTATTTTTAACTATATCTATTCCGTAATTTCTTGCTGAAGATAATCCTCCATTTTCTTTGTGCAACACAACAATTCGAGAATCTTTTGTTTTCCAATATTCACAGCGTTCTCCCGAGCCATCTGTTGACCCATCATCAACTAAAATTATTTCTATTTTTTCATATGTTTGATGTAATACAGAGTTGACACAATTATCTAAATAATCTATAACATTATATACTGGTATGACTATGCTAACATAATCTAACATTCCTTATCCTCTCTTTCTTTCCCAATTTGTCTAACACAAACCACTTCTGATGTAAGAGCAAATTTGTTCCTTTATTCACCCTTTTCTTGCAAACAGTTTCTTAACCTTTCCCCTCTTTTCTTTTACTATTACATGCTCCATATCAATCTTTTCCGTCGAAATACAAGACACACATATAAGTAAATATATCCATCCTAACGAAAACGGCAAACTTGAAGCTGTCAATAGATTAAAAAACTCATACAGCATAATTATATATGCAAACACATTCACTCGTGCAATTTTAAAATATGCATACGAAAACACAAATACTGCAACGAGTCCAATTTCCAAATATATTTGCACTAAATCCATTTCAAGATAACGCCCAATCAGTTCATAACTACTACCATATCCATAGGACAAATATCCCTTCTTTTCCCATAAAGATAGAATATAATCTCTACCTGTAGTAAACGAATAAACATCCACACTACTAAACAATTCTCCTTTTACAAATAACGTATAAAAATATGTCAACACTGTAAAAAACACAGATGTTATTAACGTCACACACTTAGGAAGTTCTCCTTTTAAATCAATCATTCTTCCTAACAAAATCACACACAACGCAAATATAATAGCTAATCTCTTAAATGAAAGAAAAGTAAAAAGAAAGCTCAATACCATTAAAGTACAATATTTGTTCTTAGTTTTTTTATCAATTGCACTATTTTTAAAAAAATAGAAAAATACAAAAAACATCAAAAAAGTTTCCGAATTTGAAATAGTTTCAAACGGACTCTTAAAAGTTATAAAATTAATAGATTGATAACTCTCCAAATCAAAAAATATATCAACTCCAATCTCAAAAAATATATAGAAGAACATATTAATGTATAGTCCCACTTCAAACAATCCAATTATCGTTTTTATGCTCAACAAATTTATCAAAACATACGCATACATCACAGGAATTAAAATAAGAGCTAATTGGATATATGTTCTTGTACCTATTGAATACCCCACCTCATTAGCTTGTCGAACAGATAAAAAATAGAAAACCATCACTACGACAAAAACATAAATCATTTCATTCCCGAAATTTCTATATTTAAAATTACTCAAAGCTCCTCTTAAGAAAAGCAATAAAAAACCATGTGCAATCGCAATTGCAAAGACAATATACCGAAGATTATCCAAATCGCCACTTTGTAGTGTAAAAATATCTACACAAACAAAATAACATACAACCGATATGATATATAAGATAATGACACTAACTTCTTTCGTTTTCAATCTGATTTTCATACACTAATCACCTATTCGTATATAAACTTAGTGTATCAATTACTATTCTATCCCAATTATATTTTTCACAAATATAACTCAGCGCTGAATGCTTATAACGACACACATTTTCTTCTTTTAATAAAAGTATAATTTTTTCTTTCAAATCTTTAATATTACTCTTTTCAAACACAACCGCCTTGTCTTCCACCACTTCTGTGCATTCTGGAATATCCGACACAATGCAACAATTCCCATAGCTCATTGCCTCTAGCAAACTAAGAGGCATTCCTTCCAGATCAGATGGCAACACATAGGTATACGCATTACTGTATAACTCTTCTAACATCTGACCTTGTACAAACCCAGTAAATATAATTCGCTCATCATCCTTTGCCATTGCCTTTAATTCCCTTAAGAAAACCTCTGTATCTGAGGAACCTCCTGCAATCACTAATTTCTTATTTGTTTTTACATCTTTGTATGCTTCAATCAAATATCGCAAACCTTTTTCAGGTACAATACGGGCAAGATACAAAAAGTAATCATCCTTTTTCAAACCATACTGTTCTAATATTAATTGGGCTTCGACTAATTGTGGTCTATTCACTCCATTTGGAATAAAAACAGTATCTCTTCCATAAGTCTGCTTAAAATACTCCTGTACATTCTTACTTAGCACAATAATTTCATCCGCATACTTAGCTGCACATTTCTCGCCCAGCATAATATAGCTTCGTGCAAATCGTCCCCATTTGGCACGTTGGTGGTCTAATCCATGAATCGTAGCAATGCATTTCTTACCAAATAGCTTCGGTAACCACAACATAGCACAAGGACCTTCTGCATGGAAATGAATCACATCATATTTTCCAAATGCACAAGCAAATGCTCCAAAGAAAGAAGCGGTCATTGCTGCTAATCCCTTTGCATTGATAGTCCACACATTCTTCAAGCGAACACCTTTATATTCGGTTATTTTTTCACTATCATATTCTTTTCCATTCACATGATGTCCACTACGATTATAACAAGTAACCTCATGTCCTAATGCAACCATTCTTGTAGATAATTCTTCAACAACAATTTCCACTCCACCCTCACGGGAAGGTATGCGTTTATGTCCAATCATCGCAATACGCATTTTACTACCTCTTAACCAAAGTATATATTTCCTTACACCGACCCTTTTTTCCCCAGCACAACCTTAAATGTCTTCAACATAATCTCAAGGTCTAACACCAGCGAAAAGTTATCGATATACATTTTATCCAATCTTACTACTTCTTCAAAATCTGTAATATCACTTCGGCCGCTCACCTGCCACATACCGGTAAGACCCGGTTTCGCCGCAAGACGTCCTTTGTGATGCTTTTCATATTCCTTATATTCATTGACTGTTGGCGGTCTTGTACCAACAACACTCATGCTGCCTGCCAAGATGTTAAATGACTGTGGCAACTCATCAATGGAAGATTCACGAAGGAATTTACCCAAAGAGAATTTCTTACCATAACCGATAATTCTTGGATCATCATCCATCTTGAACATCAATCCGCTCATCTTATTCTGTTCCATCAGTTCAGCCTTACGTTGTTCTGCATCCATATACATGCTGCGGAACTTCCATATCTTGAATGTTCGACCATTTTTTCCTACACGCTCCTGACGAAAGAAGATTGGACCGGGGTCCGCAATCCACATCATCGGTGCAATAATAATGGTAAGAAGAATCGTAACAATCGAACCTGCAAGACCACAGGCAATATCTATCATACGCTTTATCACCAACTGACGTATCGTCACGGTATGTACACTTGCTGTAATAACGGATAATCCATTTACTTTATTGACACTTGCTTTCGGCAACTGCACAAGATCCTGAATACTGATATGTACCGTAACACCCATCTCAAGATACCCTTCTGCAAGTTCTTCTGCCACTGCACTTTCGAGACAAATGAGCACTTCATCCACGACATTGCCTTGTGCATATTCATAAGGATTTTCCAATGTACCAACGACAGGTATTCCCTTAATCTCTGTATGCGTTGCATCACGCTTATAATCTTTCATAGACACAACATTATCTGTTTCTTCATTCGCGACAGCCGCCTCTAACTGTGCAATATCATCCGTCAACACAATTCCAACAATACGAACCGTATTAATCGGATTCTTTTCAAATCTATGTAGAATGTTGTTCACCTGACCAATCGGTGCAACAAGTAACATTTTTTCCTGATTCTCTAAACGGTTGATGTGTCGTTGCAGATACTTTTTATAACAATAGCGGTATATGAACATCAACACACTGTTAACCATCGGCGTGACAAACAACACGATACGGGAATACATATCAGATGACTGCTCTGCAAAAAGAATAACTACAACACCCATCAACATATAGACATTGTATCCAACAACCTTCTTAAACTCTACAGCTGCATTACGTTTCAAAATACCGGAATACGGTTCAGTAAAGAACACAAGCAATCCATGTAGGGCCAAGACAAATAGCATAATTCTGTGATATGGTGCATTCCATTCCGTATGCCCCACCAATTGTCCGATTGCACCGACGCCAAAACGCATTACCATCGCTATCACAAAACTCAACTCCACACACACAAGGTCTAAGAACATGAAGTCAAAATGCTTATACCAACCTTTTCTATTTTTCAGATACATTCGATCCCCTCCTCATTACATCCTGCATTTGCACAGGGGGAGCCATTATCCTTTTGTTGCCAATTTCTTACAATTACGACACATGAAAAATGTCGTTCCATTAAGACGTTAACAGAATCTTTCGATTCTGTTTGTCTTTTTAATCTTCTTTCTCTCCGTAGTAACCATAGTCTCCATAGTAGCGTCCATAGTAATTGCCGTAATATCCCTTGCCGTAGTAGCCATATCCCTTGCCACCCATCTCAACCTTGTTAAGTACGGCACCAAGAATCTTACAACCACTCTGTTCAAGCTGCTTCTTCACGCGCTGGGTGATCTTATAGCTTACAATATCTGTTTCAATAACAATAATCGCACCGTCACATTCCTTGGCAACGATTGCTGCATCAATAACACTACCAAGTGGTGGACAGTCGATAATGACATAATCAAAGTTCTCTCTTGCATGAGCAATTAACTTCTTAAAACGGCTGTTACCAAGAAGCTCCGATGGGTTCGGTGCCACCTGTCCGGTAAAGATAATGTTGAAATTCTTAATATTTGTCTCATAGATTACATCTGCAAGCTCACTCTGTTTTGTAAGATAATGTGACAATCCTTTCGTTTCAATATCTACACCGTAACGTGCAATCGTTACAGACTTACGAATATCCGCATCAATAAATAACACCTTCTTGTTATCCTCTGCCAAAGCATGTGCAAGGTTAAAGGATACTGCAGACTTACCTTCATTCGGCACAGAACTGGTAAGTGCAATTACCTGTATATCTTCACCTGAGAAGCTGATGTTGGTACGTAAGGTCTTATATGCTTCATTGGTTTTGAAATCTAATTCTTTCATTTTTTCAAAATTAACCTTCATTCCGTCATCCTCCTTCCCTAGTCGTTATCCTTTTTCTTATTCTTTGCCGCCTGCTTACGCGCTTTCTTACGTTCCTTGCGAGCTCTTGCTGCATCCTTATCGTGTCCGCGTGTACCACGTTTCGATACACCTTCCTCTAACGGAATAATACCAAGCGTATTCATACCTAAGTATCTCTCTACATCTTCTGTTGTATTGATTGCATCGTTCATCAAGTGAAGAACAAGGATGATACCTGCAGAAAGTACGAATCCAAGTACAGCTCCAATCAAGGAATTCTTCGTTACATTCGGGCTCGTCTGATGCTCTGGAATATGTCCGTAATCTGCCACATTTGGCTTTTCTGTCTCCATAATGGTACCCATACGCTCTGCCGACACATCTGTAAGCTTGTCAACAATCGTCTTTGCCATATATGCATCATGATGATTCACTGTTATGTAGATAAAACGTGTATTTGCCGGATTCTCAACAGTCAAGTTAGAAACAAACTGCTCGTATGTCATATCCAATTCCAAGTCTTCGATAACCTTATCTACAACCGGACGGCTCTCAATGAATACCTGATAGTCCTTTGTAAGTGATGCACCAACCTGTAAGTCTGTAAGAGATGTAATACTTGTAGACTTTGTCATTACATATAACATAGAGGTTGAGCTATACACCGGCTTTACGAAACCTAACGTATAACCTGCAGCAATACCAAAACCTAATGCTGTCACTAGGATAATAATCCATATCTTACTAAGTAAGACATAGAACAGTTCTTTTAAGTCAATTTCTATTTCATCATTTCTTTCATCAATCATGTCTATTCTCCTTTGTTTTGTATATATTATTTGTTGCAAAATCTTTTATGAGTTGCTGTTTCTTGCACAGGCTTAACAACTACCATAAAGCAGGTGCGTTTCGAGTCCGTCAGTACTTAGCGAAACCTCGTTGAGCTTAGTACTGCTACGCACTCGAAGCAGCGCAAGCGTGCCTGCTATGGTTTGTTAAGACTGTGCAAGACACGAACCCCCTCTTGATTTTGCAACATATTAGATTCTATATTAGGTATTGGTTCTTCACCATCTTCGCAGGATTTTTTACAAAAATCTCTTCCAACAGATCTTCACCACACTTCTTTTCAATCCAACCTACATAGTCATTGATATATGGTGAACGGTCATCCATATCATGGGCATCTGTTCCAAAGAAGCTAATATAGTCTTCTTTAACAAGCTTCTTGCACCATCTTGCATTCTCGTCAAGCAGACCTCCATACACACTGGATATATTCATCTGCAGATATGCTTCCATGCCTACAAGTTCTTCCATTCTGTCTAGATGCTTGAACAGACAGTGATATCGTTCCACATGTGCAATAATCGGACGAAATCTAGCATTGGTAATCTTGCGAATCGCTTGGTATAACTCGTTATAACTGATACGGATGTTGAATTCCACCAACACATACTTGGTGTCGTTCATAGTCTGAATCAAACCATTCTTCAAATCATCCACAATACCATCTGTGTAGAGAACCTCATTACCAAGATATAACTTCATATCCGGATGAACCTTGACAACCTCTTCACACAGTTCCTGAAATCTATTATGCAATTCTTCCTTCGTATAGCTATTCTTTCCTCTTTCGTAATGAGGTGTGCAGAAAATGCTTCTCGTACCTTCCTGGTACGCAACCTCAATCATGGATAGTGCTTCCTCCATTGTCTCGGCACCATCATCTACCCCCGGAAGAATATGGCTATGAATATCGAAATATTCCATACATTCCCCTCTTCATTTCATCATAATTGCGATAGTTTGTACAATGATTTGACATCTCACTAAGTACACGTTTGCAATTACTATCTATCATTTGCTACACATTGTCTTATAGATACCTACAATCAACATTCCAAGTACCACACAGAACGCTGTAATACTCGTAAGTGCTGTTACACATCTCTTAATGCATTCCATTAAGAACAGGTATAGGTAATCCGGTTCAATATATAAGAATGTGTATGGCTTATATACAAGCATAACCACCGTAAGTACTGCCATAACACCACTGGCAATCAGAATCGCAACAGCTGTGTGCTTCACACCACGCTCTCTTCTCTGGTCCATAAATACCATAAGAAGAATACCAAAAACAGCTGTCAGTATCAAGGATATTCCCGATTTGGCAAATATTTCTACAAAGCTTGTCTTAAGATTATAGATATACGGTGCCACATTGCTATCCGGAATAATCACTTCCATATTCCCTTCTAATACCTTGAGAGAATTCTGCTTGATTGTAAATAAGTATTCATCATACGTCTGAATCTCCGGTACTTCTTCCACTGTTCCTTCATCTGTAGCCTGCTTCGCAATCGCATTTGCCTGCTCAGCAATGTACTGTGAATATGCATAGCGGAAGTAACCACTACTTTGCATATTCTGCATAATTGCATCGTAATTGAACAAGCTCACATACAGACCAAGTAATATCAAAATGCCTGTCATTGCAATCGTTGTTGTAATTGTAAGGATTCCTCTTGTATGACGACGAATCTTACGGCGCTTACTGTGTCCCGGTCTTGCTTTTCTTCCCTTTGCCTTCTTAAAGCTCATGCACTTCTTTGCAAATAAGATAATACCGCACACAACAGTAACACCTAACAGAATACCGCCAATCACAGTCAACACTACTACCACTGAATCTGATACAATCGGCTTATCCTTAGAAATACTGATTGTCTCCTGATCCTTCGTCGTGACAACAATTGCGTCCGGTTCTAACTCAACCGCAGCCGACGCATCCTTCTTCTCAGGTCTTGCTTCTAGCTTCTTCTTATTCTCAGTCGGATTCGACATCGCATCCCATACATTAAGCTCATTTTCCGTCTGCTGCTTGCGCTCTGCATCTGTCGCATCTTCCTTCTTGTCATCTTTGTCTTTCTTTTTCGAGTCTTCCTCATCCTCTTCTTCGTCATCACTTGATGCCCATTCACCATCCGGTTCTTCCTCGGTACTTCCTTCTTCAGTTGTAGCACCCTCTCCTACCGGATAGAGATAACCTTGCGCAACACCTTCTGCAATACTTGCATACATCATGCTAATTGCTTCATCTGCCTGCGCTGCGGTCAAGTCAACATCATCACCACTCAGATAACTCGTAAGGGAATTAATATAGGAAGCTCCTGCCCTATATGTTTTTCCTTCATAAGTAAACGTTCCACTTGCAGCAGCAATCACTCTCGCCTCATTGCCGTTGATTCCTCCTGCAAACGCAACCATCTTAGGAGCCATGAATGCCATACACATCACAACCATCATCAATATGCATTTGTTCATTCTCACTTTATTACTTCCCATTGTTCTTCCACCTGTATCTTTCTCTTCCAACTACCAGCTTGTATGTGGTTTTCCCATATCACGCTTGTGTGTCAAAGTCTTACCCAACGTTTGTGTATTTCAGTGCTTCCGATGTAGGTGCGTTACAATCCGTCGGTACTTGGGTTGTATCCCATACAACCCTATGTACCGCTACGCATTGTAGCAGCGCGAGCGTACCTACACGGAACACTGATGTACGCAAACATATTCAAAAACACCAACACACAAGCGATGTTTTCAAAATATCCACATACAAGCGTCCTCTATAGAACGCGGGTTGGAATAGGAATACATAGATTAAGCTGCTAAACGTGGAGTCTAACAGCTTAATCTAGTCATATTCAAATCAATCTTGATTCAAAGCAATATCTAATTATTTTACTTCGATAGTAACATAATCCTTAAGTACTGCTTCGAAGTCAGCCTTAACATCACCTGTAATAACGATGTTCTTGCCATCTACTGTATATGTGTAAGTCTTGTCACCCATCTTGAATGAATCAGCCTTCATCTCTGTGAATACAGCCTTACCTACAGTAACCTTAGTAACTGAAGCTGGTGCGAATGCAACAGCTGCTACAAGCTTATCAGCCTTAACATCGAACTTAACGTTAACCTTCTTAACGTTCTTAGCGATCTCTGACTCAGTGAACTTCTTACCATTGATCAATACGTTAGTACCATCAAATGTAGCTGTGTACTCCTTACCATTCAATGTAAGAACAACATCTTCACCCTTCTTAACTGCAAGCTTAGCTACAGCATCTACATCTTCCTGTAACTTAGCGATATCAGAGAACTCTACATCTACAGTAATATCCTTAGCATCCTTAGGAGTTACAACTGTCTTGTAATCTTCTACAGTAATTGTAACTGTAGCCTTCTTGTTAGAACCATCTAAAGCCTTAACAGTAATCTTAGCTGTACCTGCAGCTACAGCTGTAACAGTACCCTTGCTAGAAACCTTAGCAACCTTAGAGTTGCTTGATGAGTAAGCAAGCTTTGTGTAAGCATATTTCTTCTTACCTGTATACTTAACTGTTGGTGTAACCTTAGTCTTGTCGCCAACCTTAAGAGTTGTCTTACCAGCCTTAGCTGTTACCTTCTTAACTGCTACCTTAACAACCTTAACTGTAAGAGTTACTTTCTTCTTCTTGTTGTCCTTAGAAGTAATTGTAACCTTAGTTGTACCAGCCTTCTTACCTGTCAACTTACCGTTCTTAGTAACCTTAACGATCTTAGAATTCTTGCTCTTAATAGAAACCTTCTTAGAAACCTTGCTAGCCTTAACAGTCTTACCGTTAATAGCAACCTTCAATGTTTTGCTCTTACCCTTAGCAATTGTCAATTTCTTCTTTGACAAACCGTCAGCTGAAACTGAAACTTTCTTAACTTTTGTCTTCTTAGCTGCCTCAACATCTGTTCCTGCAGCACCCAATGCTACAACCAATGCAAGAGCCGCTACTGCTGTCTTTGCGATTTTCTTCATTGTTCTTTCTCCTTCTCAAAAAAATCTTTCCTTTGTATAGTATGTACTCGTAATTCATGCGAAACATCTCTATAACAAACGCATCGTAATTAATATATCTCTTTCAACTAAAGATGTCAATGCGCTTTTTGTAGATAATTGCACCTTTTTCAATACAATTTTTTACAATTTTCACAACAACGAACACAGTCCGACAATGAGACGCTATATGTTGTATCTTCTTCACCGGAAAGCACAATTGTCTTCAGTGCTTCTTTTTTTTCACTGCACATAGATATGCAATATGCATCCAAAAAAATTGTCTTTTCAAAAATGTCTTGTCCCGAAATCTTCGAAAGAGTCTCCGCTTGCCGTTCTATCAAAAAGGAACGAAACGGAATACGCATTCCCTCTCCGCGCAACTTGATATAAGCCTCTTTCATCGTCCAATATTCCAAGAAACGAATCTCTTGTCCTTCCCTTGTGTCCACAGACATAATATCCGCATATTCCTCAGGGCAAAAACAACGTTTTGCCAGAGATTCATAATTCTTCGTCTTATGTTCCACATCGATACCAATTGGTTGGTCACTCACAGCGAGTACAACATAATCTCCCGAATGGGACAGATTAAAATGAATATCGCTTCCGACTAATGCCGGTTTTCCCCATTCATTGTATTCATATTGCAGACGTTCCGCAAAAATGCCGGTCTCCTTCGCTAACACATATTGTAAGAACGCGCCGGTATACAATCGTTTCTTGGCAATCTCCGGATTCCGTGCCCGGTCAACAGCTTCTTTCCGTCTTTCCGGCAACATCTCATATAAAGCAAGTGACTGCTCATCTGAGCAGTCACCTTCTAATCTCATATAATAAAGCTTAATCATCTTAGATCGCTTCTGCAACTTTAGTAAGTATCTCTACTTCTGTCTCTTTCGCACTGTCAAGATAAGAAGCAATACGATCACCGGCCTCAATCTCACCTGTTACAGAAATACGTACCAAAAGGTTACGTGCTGTAAGCATGTCATCCACAACCTCAGCATACTTATCTAACATATTCTGATCGAACGGAATAATCTCATTCGCCATTAAGTACTTAAGACGATCATACATCAATACCTTATGGTCATATGCAATATGTAATGCACGAATATCGAAGTCAGGCTCTTCTGCATGTAACTGCTTATCAACTCTCGCCTTCAATGAATCGTATACATTCACGCCGAATACAGTATCATCGAAACGGTTACGCATCATACGGAAATGACTCTTGGTATCCTTACCTGTAAGATATTCTTCGATTGTTCTCTTAATAAGATGTGTATCAATCTCGTAATATCTGCTGTCTACGTTCTTCTGAATTACATAAAGTCCACGTGTTCCCTTATAGTCATCCTTGAATACGTGATCCTCACCTGCTGTTAGGTTGTCAAATCCTCTCTTCACATCATCAAACTTAACTGTTGTATAAGAATACTTGTCCTTGAATGTAAAGTCACCAACATAGAATACCTCTTCCTCCATGTTGTAACCATAGATAAACAACTCATGAGAGAACTTAAAGTCAACGCTTGCGTTGCAGATCATTCTCGCCTCATCAAAAGCACCGTACACATAACCGCCAAGGTCAATCGTCTTAACGATAAATGCAATTACATCTCCACAATAAGCTTCAATCTGTGGTCTTGTAATCAAAGAAAAGATAAGATATGGACACTCCTTCAATGCACTGCTACCAGGCATCATGTCACATAATAAAATCTCATCTCCACTTGTGTACTCCGGTATCTCATAACAACGCAACTGGATATAGTTACTATAGATCCATCTCTTTGCGTTCTCATCATCTCCTAAGATTGAGAACAATGTTGCGTGCCACTGCCATGATGTAATAGCAGGATACTTAACCGGTAAAACCATCTTGTTAGCCATAATTCCTTTTCCTCCTTATTACTGTAACTTCTTCTCGATTGTATCAATCACATCATCGAAGCTTTCGTACTTATTAAGTGCCAATTCTCTGTCATCAAACTTAACGTCGAATGCAGCCTCAGCATCTACAATCATCCTGATAAGAGATACCGAATCTACACCATAATCATCTGCCAAAGATGCTGTTGTATCCACGCTTGCCGCATCTACATCCGGTAATTCTTCACCAATAATTTCTAATAACTTGTCCTTAATTTCTGTCTTTTCCATATCTGTAACCTCCGTTAATTCCTAATACTACTTATTTTAATACGAACACCGACAATGTTCAACTATTTTTTTCTTCTTGTTGTGCTTTTAACTTCTTATTCTTTCTGTTCCGGATTGTACGCAACAAAACGCCGTGCACAAGGTTTACATAAAGTAATATTGCAAGCACTGCTGCAAGAATAAATGTTATCACACAAGGGATATCATAATACACAACCGTTTCCAAGACATTTCCATTCACAAACAGTTCATCAAGGAAAGGTTCTGCCTTGCCTAATGTCACCTTCGGGAATATACCAACAATAAGCTGAAGCAATCCTGCAAGCAGCAGCAAACCTTCTCCAAAGCGATATCTGTTCTCCGGTTTCTTTGGCTTTGCTATCGTAGCATCTTCCTGTGTCTGTTCTGCGGTTGCATCCTGCTCTTCTTCATCATCCAAAGGCTTTGCATGTTCTTCACTTCTTCGTACCTCTTCCTCTGTCGATAGAATCAGCACCGTTTCATCCTTCTTGCTCACAAAGAACTTCATGAACACACGGCTCACAGCTGTCATAAAGACCGCCCATAATAACACGAATGTGACAATGAGCCACTTCCATGCAAGATCATGAAATACATTGTGAAAGATCATAGAGAATCCGACATATCCAAGCGTTCCCGGAAATCCAAGCAAACTCGCACAGGCAACAAAGCACGCACACATTAATAGCTTCTTGTCCTTTCCCGCTGCAATCAAGCCCTTGATTTCGAATGTACGACGTTTTCTGACTAGCTCCAAAGCAACCATATACATAACTAACAACGACAATGCTGACGAAAGCATCATGCAAAAACTTCCGTGCAATGCATAACGATTCATTGCACCCGCAAGCGGAATCAATGAAATTCCTATCACGTTAAAGCCATTGATTGCCACATTTATTCCCATCAGAATTCTGCGGATATCCGTAGCTGTAAATGCAATGACCAAGCCCCATGCCGTTCCAATTATTGCAATACTAAGAAGACTCTTTGCAACAATCGTATTCATCTCAAGCATCGTGCACACAATCATCATCATGCCGTATATACCAAGCTTCGATACAACAGAACAAAGAAGTACTGTTGCTTCCATTAAGCCGTTACAAGCTCCTTTTGTAATCAGGAATTGCACCGGAAAGGCACCTGCAAAGATTGCAAACACCGCAAGGAAGAGAATCGCTGCACATATACCAACCTTGGTAATTCCGTTCACAGTCACTGCCATATACATAACAGAAAACTCGATTGCCCCGACATGTCCTAACAAGATAACCAGTGCCACCATAAAAAGCACCATACTCACACATACGAAAACAAGATAAACACTTGCATTTTTAACAACAGCCTTATCCTGACGATGTATAATCATCGGATATAACAAAAAGAGTGCTGCAATTACAAACAACACCAGATTGAATACGCTTGGTGTCAAAACTGCACCCATCAACATACTGTAGACACTCATATATAACAGATAAAAACGATTGCTACCTTTCTCTTCCCGCATTGACACCTTCATAAAACATGAAACAACAGTAAATACAAATGTCACAAAGAAAGCTAAGATCAATCGGACTACATTCATCTCAAACGAAAGCCCCATGCCAAATAAGGTCGGCAACGACATCGTAAGTGTACTCCATTCCTTTGCAATCTGATAACCCATACAGGCTAACATAATCCACTCAACAAAAAACACAATATCAATCCAGTCATTACGATTCTCATGACTCTTCTTACCCAGATAAAAACCAATCACCCCTGCAATAAGAGGAAACAACCAGATTAATAACATTCCATAATTATTCTCCATCTTCGCATCCTCCTTACATCAGTGCATTGATTATTCTCGTCACAACCGACGACCACGCATTGTGATATATACTAAGTACACTTAATGTGAGCACTACCACGGCCGTCAAGACATGCCACCCTTTTGACAGTCCTTTTATCCTTTTTAACTGCTTCTCTCCCTCGTCCGTCAAGAGCGCTTTTTCTCCGGATAAAAATCCTTCTTTAAGAATCGGCAAGACAACCAGACACACCACAATCATTCCGACAACATTCGCGATCTGCCCAACAATTCCGATTATTCCTACGTATCCATACATATATCCCATCTGCGTATACAAGATACCGGTAAACGTTCCCGTACCGGGAACTCCAATCAAAAACACAGCCAAAAGAACCAACCACATATACGTGTACGGTGCAAAACGACCAAGACCATTCAACGCATCCAAGTTCTGAATATCATTCTTCTTGCAAACACGAGACAAGATGCAGCAAAATAGAATCAGCCCCAGTCCTCGAAACAGAAGCTGCTGCAATCCGCCAATCAGGGCATATTGCCCTGTCTGTGCAAAAGCAATACCGACACTTCCAATAATAGAAAAGACAAGCGCCATCATTCGTTTTTTCATATTACATTCCCGTATGCCCGGCACACCCAGCAGAATGAACAACAGTGAAACAAATAATAATATTTTCATAATCATGCCTTATGTATATGGTACGTAACGTACCATACTCTCCTTTCTTTCTCTATAACAATTCAACATTGTCTTACATTATAATAAGCGATGTCGTTTGAAAGCGATAATCAGTGCCACAACAACAATCACCGACAATACAATCACACCCAGATACCCGTATCTCCATGTAAGCTCCGGCATATACTGAAAATTCATACCATACCAACCTACAATCAAAGTAAGCGGCAAAAAAATAGTGGTAATAACCGTAAAAAACTTCATAATATTATTCTGATTATAGTCAAGCATTGCATCGTGTGTTTCCCGAAGCTGAACCGTGTACTCCTTAAGTCGCACAACATTCTCGCTTAGTCTTTCTATTCTCTGGGTAAAGATTGCGAACTTTTTCGTATTCTCCTCTAAGAAGAATTCACTCTCGTTATCTCGCAGTACTTCCCCAAGATCAATCAACTGTTCATAATAATTCCATATCGTCATTAGTTCCCGCTTCCAACTGAGAATATCATTGATGAATCCCGGATGAATCCGTTCCTTCAACATCTGCATTTCCAGCTCTATCATATGGAATTCCATATTCTCCAGAATAATACGATCGTCTAGTATCAAATGATCCAAAAAACGATACAAAAACCGTTCAAAAACTGCTTCATCAAGACTTTGTTGTTTTTCCTCGTAGTATTTCACAATCTCCTCGAAACACGTCCGAATTCTTCCCATCGAATCCTTCACTGCAACAATCAGACAATAGTCCGGCTTGATAAACAATGCAACCCTGTCTTTTTCACCGAACACATCCCGCAGCTGAATCAGGTCAAGCAATGTGAAGATCAAGTCTCTTGAAACATGTATATCACTTCGGAAGTTAGACATATTCCCTGTGCATGCTTCCACCCACTCTTTTGAAATTCCATACATGACGTAATCATCCTGTAATTCCTCAAGTGTGATATAACCAATACGCCCTTTTTTCATTTCATAAAACATAGCATTCTCCATTCTTTGTAAACTACTATATAGTATGAACGAAATCCGGTTCTCCCATTCCAATAATTGGAATTCGTTACAAAAACAACCAAAAAATAACCATGGTACATGCGTACCATGGTTATTGTATCACTCTTGCCAATTTTTACAATAGACTTCACAATTAATTCACTACTTATTCGTCGAACAAAGACTCAAAAAACTCAGTGATAGCATCAATAATCTTCTGGAAGAAATTCTTTGCCTCTTCTTTATCAACGCCCAACTCTTCTAACTTATCAAGCATCTCTCCTGCCTGTTCTTTCATGCTGTCAAAGTCAAGATCAAGCTCACTAATCTTCTTCATCAAAGAAATGATTGTATCCACTTCTTCTTCTGACAAAGTAATTCCAAGTTCATTCGAACCTTCCTCAATCACCTCACGGATAGATTCTTCATCATCTAAGCCTTCTTCTACTACTTTTGCTTTTACAAGTGCAATCAAATCTTCAACCTTCTCGGCATCCATTCCTTCTGCATCATCAGCCATCTGACTTGTTACAACAAGCTCATTAACCGCTGTATCCATGCTCTCAGCTGAGATCTCTTCACCTGTCAACTCTGCATACGCTTTCATAGCGCCAACCAAAGCTGCTGTACCTGTAATTTCAAACGGACCTGCAACGATAACATCTGCATTCTCGATACCTGCTGTAATAAGCGCATTCGTATACATACCCGGTGTACAATAAGAAATGTTGTGTGTCTCTACATCAATTCCGTCACCGTCTTCTCCGACTACTACGATAACAGAAGAAAGTGCACGTGAGCCAATCACGCTTGCATCTAAGTAACTTCCAAGATACTTGTGCTCATCCTCATTGGTAATCTCACCTACTGTGTATTCTTCCAAATCTTCCTCTGTAATACCCATCAATCCTATAACAGTTGCTCTTTCATTGTCATTCAGATCTGCGCCGAATGATACATATACATCATTCGCATCTGCCTCTGTAACTGCATCCGCATACGCTGTCATACCTGTTACAGGCAAAGACAAAATCATTGTTGCTGCAAGTACTGTTGCTGTCAATTTCTTATATAGTTTTCTCATACTTTTCCTCCTTTTGCACATGGTTGCTCCATGCACCAAAAACTCCTATATCCTATATGTTACCGTAAAAACAATAATCTCCCTCTTATATCGCCAAGAAAAGCAAGATCCCTTGACTTCATGCTATCATACCATTGACTCGACAATCCGTCAAATGATTTCCATCCATTACAGCCCATCGTTTTTCATCAATCACTACGTCTTCCGCCTAAGAATCTTGTTACATAGTAAAGAATCTGTGCAATCGATGTAACAAGTGCTGCAACATAAGTAAGTGCCGCTGCTTTTAAAACCTTCTTCGCACCTTTGTAATCCTCATTTTGAAACATGCCACTTTCGCGAATCACCTTAAGCGCGCGGTTTGATGCGTTAAATTCCACCGGCAATGTAACAAGCTGAAACAACGCCACAAGAGAGAACAACGCAATACCACCAATAATCAGTTTTGTACCAAAGTCCCCTGCAAACAACGCACCAATCAAGATCATAAACGGTCCGATACTTGAACCAAAGTTACTGATTCCAACGATAGCCGAACGAATCTTCATCGGCGAATAATCTTTGGCATGTTGAACAGCGTGCCCTGCCTCATGCATCGCGACACCAATTGCAGCAATTGATGTGGAATTATATACCGGATCCGACAGACGAATCACGTGTGTACGAGGATCATAATGATCTGTCAGACTGCCCGGAACATGTTCAATGCGCACATTGGTTATGCCGCTTCTCGACAATACTTCCTTCGCCGCCTGTGCACCTGTCATATTTCTCGAATTACTCTTATCGCTATATCTTCTAAATGTACTCTTCACCTGAAACTGTGCCCACAGACCAAGCAACAGGGCAGGTAACATATAGACAAGATACGAAAGGTAACCATATGCAT
Source organism: Lachnospiraceae bacterium (assembly GCA_015057435.1). Lineage (GTDB taxonomy): Bacteria > Bacillota > Clostridia > Lachnospirales > Lachnospiraceae > CAG-590. The sequence continues at coordinate 28,262 of SVEJ01000016.1, read as the reverse complement.
ATCCGTATCCATATCCGCCATAGTATCCACCGTAATAAAGACCCATTATCCAATCTATCATTCCAATTCCTCCGCATTATTATTTTCACTTACTTTAGTACAATCTTGTGTTCATTTTGTGTCTTAGGAGCGAATTCTTTCAACGCAGTCTTTCCAACCATCATACAGCGTTTTTCTATTTTCCGCAGAAATCTGCGGTTCAAATGATACATCTTTCATCCAATTCTTTCGAATCTCATCAATATCCTTGTAATAGCCGATTGCAAGTCCTGCCAGGTACGCCGCCCCGAGTGCCGTTGTCTCAGAAACCATCGGGCGAACAATCTGCCCATCTAATATATCTGCCTGAAACTGCATCAAAAAGTTATTCGCGCTTGCACCGCCATCCACTTTCAAAGAGGAAACCGAGATGCCGGAATCCTGTTCCATCGCACGTATTACATCAAGTGACTGATACGCCAGTGACTCCAATGTCGCTCTGACAAAATGTGCACGATTCGTTCCTCTCGACAGTCCGAACACCGCACCTCTTGCATATGCATCCCAATAAGGTGCTCCAAGTCCTGTAAACGCCGGAACTACATACACACCATTGCTGTTTTCCACAGAAAAAGCGAGTGTCTCCGTCTCCTTCGCCTCATCTATCAATTGTAATTCATCGCGCAACCATTTAATTGCAGCACCCGCAACAAATACACTTCCTTCCAAAGCATATTGCACCTTGCCGTCTCTTCCGATTGCAATGGTCGTAAGCAATCCGTTCTTCGACTCAATTGCTCTCTCTCCTGTATTCATGAGCAGGAAGCATCCCGTACCATACGTATTCTTTCCTTCCCCTGCCTCAAAACAACATTGTCCGAACAACGCTGCTTGCTGGTCACCCGCAATACCTGCAATCGGAATGTCACCTTTCAAGATATCCGGATGAATTTTTCCACACAGAATAGAAGATTGCACTACTTTTGGTAGCATTTTCTTCGGTATGTCGAATTTTTCAAGTAATTCATCATCCCAACAAAGGTCATGGATATTATAAAGCATCGTTCTTGATGCGTTCGTAACATCCGTCACAAACACTTCACCTTTCGTAAGACGCCAGACGAGCCACGTATCAACAGTTCCGAACAGAATCTCCCCATTTTGTGCTCTTTCTCTCGCACCTTCCACATGGTCAAGAATCCACTTGATTTTCGTCGCAGAAAAGTATGGATCCGCAATCAGACCTGTCTTCTTCTGTATCACCCGGTCAAACCCCTCATTTTTGAGACATTCCACATAATCAGCCGTTCTTCTGCACTGCCACACAATTGCGTGATAAATCGGTTCACCTGTCACCTTATCCCACACAATCGTAGTCTCTCTCTGATTGGTAATACCAAGTGCCGCGATTTCATCCTCACGAACCCCACTTTCCGCCAACGTTTGTTTCATAACGCGCAGCTGCGAATCCCATATCTCATTCGCATCATGCTCCACCCATCCGGACTGCGGAAAATATTGCGGAAACTCTTCTTGTGCCATAGCAATAACATTCCCTGTTTTATCAAATATCATACACCGGGAACTGGTTGTCCCCTGATCAAGTGCCATCAAGTACATGCTTCTTCCCCCTTCAGTATATTCTTTAATAGATCATCATATGCATCCTTCACCCATGTCGGGCCGTCAATTCCTACTTTTCCTCCAAATCCGGTTATCCAGCCAAAAAATCGGTTGCTCACATATATATCAGTCACCACAACACAGAAAGCTTCATCCATATGCATCCACACATCTTTTCCAAAATGGTCTATCATCACCCCTGCCAGATCTTTCGTTGCACGAAGTGTTACCGTCTCATGCTTTCCGTGAAACATGTTAAAATTCTCAGCACCGTATGTCGAAAAATCCGTCTCTTCATAGAGGCTTTTCCCTTGCCTTCTATGAAAGCACAGATGCACATCCGTCATCTTATCAACACGGTAATGCTTCATTATGCCGGCATCCTCATCATATGCAACAAGATAATACTTGTCATTTTCAATCATCAGTTTCCACGGTGAAACAACATATTGTTCTCCGTTCTTCTTTTTCACCTTTTCTTTCTTCTCATTCCACGCCCAGTAGAAAAATTCAATTTTCAAATCTTTTTTCATAGCATCATGAATACAATCAACATTATAATATATGGGTTCTGATTGGTTCTTCCTACGGGCATTGGTATCCGGAAGCTTTTTAATTGCAGCATTTTGTCCTTCAGAAACCAATCCGCTCAGTTTCCGTACCAATCTCTCACTTTGTTCCTGCGAAATGAATTCCAACGAACAGATTGCATCAGCTATCATCCGAATCTCCGCCAACTCAAATGGGCGCATCCCCAGATACGCCCCTTGTTGTGTGCGGATAATATCCAGTCCGAAATCTTCTAACGCATCCAAGTGCGGATAAACTGCTTTTCTGTTAAACGTTATTCCGCGCTCTGCCAGGTAGCAAACCATCTGACCCGCTGATATAGGATGTTCTTCATCCGAATATTTCCATAGTATTTCTAATATATGTAGTATAGTTGCTCTGTCTCCTCTTCCCACATTTCCTCCTGATTAGATATAACTCTGATCGATATGTACAACGGCAAAATAATTGCCTTCCATTCCTTCCACCATTACTTCAATGCTCTGTTTCACATCCTTCGTAGATAACTTCGTACCAAATGGTACCACTGCGTCAAAGATGAGATTCGTATGCGTATCTCCGGTTACCATTCTAAAATCATGAATTGTAATATGCTCATCAATCTTAATAATCTCATTCGCCACAAGCCTTTTCATTCTCGCAACTTCTTCGTTATCCGTCTCAATCGGGTCCATATGAATAACCGACTCGCAGACAAGCTTCTCATTCAGTTCTTTCTCAATCCGATCAATCAAATCGTGAATCTCGAATATATCGCGGTCTCCCGGAACCTCTGCGTGAAGGGAAATCATTCTTCTTCCCGGACCATAGTCATGCACCACCACATCATGAATTCCCACAATCATATCATGGGCCATCACGATATCTTCAATGCTGTCCAAAAAGGCTTTCTCCGGCGGAAGACCAAGTAACGGATCAAGCGTCTCCTTGGCTGCCGTAACACCTGCATAGAAGATAAACAACGACACAATCACACCGCAGATTCCGTCAATCGGAACCTGTGTATACTCCATAACGAGCATTGCAATCAATACAACCGATGTTGCAAGCGAATCAGAAAGCGAGTCCTTCGCCGTTGCGGCCATTGCGGCCGAACCAATCTTCTTGCCTACATTTCGGTTATAGATTGCCATATACACTTTCACCACAATCGACACAATCAAGATTACCATGGAAACAATTCCGGTCTCTACCGGTTCCGGGGCAATCACCTTGCCGATTGAACTCTTTAGCAATTCAAATCCCATAAGGAGAATCGCCATAGAAACAACAAATCCTGATATATACTCGAATCTGCCATGTCCAAACGGATGGTCAAGATCCGGTTCTTTTCCTGCAAACACAAATCCGACAAGTGTGATAAATGACGAACCTGCATCTGAAAGATTGTTAAATGCATCTGCCGTAATTGCAACAGAACCGCTTAGCACACCTGCCAAATACTTCCCTGCAAACAACAATATATTAAGTACAATACCCACAATACTACACAGCGTTCCGTACGCCTTGCGTCCTGCTTCCGTCTCCGGATTCTTCACAAAGATTTTCGACAAGATTGTAATCAAAGAATCCACCTCCTATAACCAACACGCTATCTATATCTTTACATATTCTATCACTATATTTCACAATATCCTTCCAACAAAAGGATACCGTCATTATATGACATTCCTCCATTTCTTTCAATATCCCAACACACAAATCGCCTTGCACGCCACCCTATACTATGATATGATACCCACGCAAGTAGATAGCACATGACAGGTGTCAAAACGACACGTTTTGGTGAAAAGGGAAGCAGGTGCGAATCCTGCACGAACTCGTCGCTGTAAGGTAGGAGTTTTATTTCCTCAATCTATGATACGCATCTCGATGAAATGTGTACCATCCGTTGAGCCAAGTCACTCATGAAGCAGTTATCGCTTAGTCCGACGATAATATGCTTTCATCATGGGGAAGGCGAGATAAAATGAAGACAACCAAGTCAGAAGACCTGCCTGTCATCGTATTGTAAGACCACGAGTACAATTGGTTAAAGCAAAGGAGATTGAAAAATGAACAAGAAAAAAGTAATTGGAATTGTAGCATTTATCGCATTAGTCATCGCATTGGTCGCGGTTTATCTGATTTTTAAACCGGGCACAAACGCCGGCTCTAAAGCGATCACAATCGAAGTTGTCAACAGCAAGCAGGAGACAACTTCTTACGACGTTAAGACTGACGCAGAATTCCTTCGTCAGGCAATGGACGAAACAGAAGGACTAACTTATTCCGGAGATGAAAGTGAATACGGAATCATGCTTCAAACCGTCAACGGCGAAACTGCTGATTTTAACAAAGACGGTGCATATTGGAGCATCACGGTGAACGGTGAGTACGGCACTAACGGTGTTGACACGCAGCCGATAACAGACGGAGGTGTGTACCAGCTTGTCTACACAAAGTAAACAGCTCACTACAAAAGATATCACAAGCATCGCTATGATGGTCGCCATCATTGAAGCTTGCAAAATCGTACTAGCCGGTATACCGAATGTTGAACTAACCACATTCTGGGTGATTCTATTCACATTATATGACAGAAAACGGACGCTACTTGCAATTCCCGTTTTCATCCTGATAGAAGGTGCCATGTACGGTTTCGGACTCTGGTGGGTTATGTATCTATATAGTTGGCCGCTTTTATCATTGATAACCACAAAGATGAAGCGCGCGGATTCTGCTATATCATATGCCATTCTTTCCGGTATATTCGGACTATGTTTTGGAGCACTTTGTTCCATCCCGTATTTTTTTATCGGATTAACTAGTGGCGGTTTCAAAAGCGGACTTGCAAGTGGATTTGCCTGGTGGATTGCCGGCATACCATTTGACCTGATTCACGGTATAGCGAATTTTGTTATTATGATCATTCTATATAATCCCGTGAGAAAAGTTTTAAAAAGATACCGAATGAATTAATAAAGAGCCACGCCTTACATCGCTTGCAATGTAAGGCGTGGCTCTTTCATTAACTTTGGAATTTCTTCAGCGGTACAAACTCGGCAAGCTTGTCCCGAAGCTCTAACATACAGGTGTAAGACAATATAAGATATGTCGGTTCACCATCTTGTTTCAATTGATTAATCAACGTCTTATAATCTTTCTCTACAACGAATTTCTCTTTGTCAAAACCTGCACCTTCCAAACGACTTTGCATCTCATCCACGCACTTACCTGTAAAGTAACAATGTTTTACTTCACCTGCATGTGCGGCGAATTTTTCGAAATCTACTTCACAAACCCACGAAAGATCAGTACCATCCGCATAATTATCATTCATACCAAACACAAGATTACCACTTAAGTCCTGACGGATCAGATACTGTATCACTTCGTTATACCCGGTCGGATTCTTAACCAACGCTAATGTTAAATTGGCATCGCCAAGCTGAATCTGTTCCATACGGCCAAAATGTGTTGTCACTTTACCAAGTACGGAAATAATCTTTTCCTGTGGCAGCTCAATCAACTTCGCAACTGTAATCGCTGCCAGCGCATTATACAGATTGTATGCGCCCGGCAGACAAACCTCTGCTTCTACCGTTTCACCAAAGATATCCATCTCCACAACAGAAGATGCGCTTTTCCATTCAAGCACCTTCGTAAGTCCAACCTGCGCAGGCTCACGCTTATATCCGCATTTTTCGCAGTAGAATCCTCCAAGGTGTCCGAATGTATGATAGTCATACTGATATTCCTCTTCACAGTGAATACAATTCGGTGCATCCGCTACATTGAATTCCGTATCTTCATATATAGGTGCATTCATACCAAAATAATAGATTGCACTATGCGGCACATCTCGCAAAGAAGATGTAAGGGAACAATCTGCATTTAATACCAACTTCACATTCGGAAGCTGTTCCAGACCGGCGCGAATCTTACTAAGTGTATTGCGCACATCACCGTATCTGTCTAACTGGTCACGGAACAAGTTCGTTACTACTGCTGTTACATCTTTGTCACCAAAATGCTGTACAATAGACTTAAGCGCAGCCTCATCACACTCTATCACCGCATAATCCTTATCAATCTTGCCGCCCCAGGATGACGCATTGACAAATGCTGATACGACACCATTTAACAGATTCGCTCCCGCATCATTACAAAATACAGTATTTCCCTTGGCTTCAATCATATCTCGAATCACATGACAGGTAGTCGTCTTACCATTCGTACCCGTAACGCAGATAATTTTCATATCACCCGCAAGGTACTTCAATATGTCCGGACAGATTCTGCGAGCAACCTTACCCGGAAATGCCGTTGCTCCTTTGCCTGTCAACTTCAAAATCTTCGTTGTTAACTTACCCGCCCACACGGCTGTCTTTGATTTTATACTCATATCATATCCTCATACTTTCTATAGTATAGTCAGTTCAATAATGATAGCTTTGTTGTTATAACGCTACAACGTGTTATTATACACTTTTCATTTCCATCCTACAATCAAAAATATTACCAAAAATTGCATCTTGTCATTCTTATTATTGTGACATTTATTGCAACATCTTTCGACACAATGTAAGATTTGTCAAATCCTTCAAACCTACAAAAAGCGATTCCCTACTTGTAACAGGAACCGCTTTTTACACTTCAGATCTTCAATTATCTAGTTGATTGCTATCGTATAACTTACTTCGAACTGCGCTCCGACATCTAAGCTTTGTCCGTACTCTCTTTGCTCTAACGTACCTGTGAACGCCTCGTCATCGCATCTTCCATACCATGGTTCAATACAGATGAACGGTGCGCATTTTTTCGCGGGTGACCATAAGCCAAACAGCGGTGCATCAAACGCCACAGTCAGATATGCATCCCCATCCGGGTTACAAAGGCACACCTCATGTGCCTGATTGCCTTCAATCACCAACGCATCTTCATCAAACAGATGCTCGGTTACTTTCATCTTGCCACCATTTGTCGCAAGTACATTATCCTTCTTGTACACAAGACCATTCTCGCTAAGTTTCGAATAGGTCAGGTCCTCCTTGGCATCAAATGCAAGATAATAGTCTGTCTGTGCTCCTTCTCCGTTAAGCGGACACATAAACGCCGGGTGTCCACCAATCGAAAAATGCATTACCTTGTCGTCTTCATTCACAACTTTCCATATAACTTTCAATGTGTTTTCCAAAAGTACATATCCAATCTCCAAAGAAAATGCAAATGGATACTTTTCATAGGTACTGTCATCCGAACTTAACGAAAACCATGCTTCCTTGCCATTGTTTGATACAAGAGAGAATTCCATATCTCTGGCAAATCCATGTTGTCCCATCGGATACGATTTCCCATCATACAAAAACGCTTTGTTCTTCAGACTGCCGACAATTGGAAACAAAACAGGCGCACTGCGTTTCCAGAATCTTTCATCCGCATCCCATATATATTCTACTCCCGTTTCTTTTTTGATCATACTTGAGAGTTCTGCTCCAAATCGATTAATCGTCACTTTCAATACATCATTTTCTAAAATTGTCTGCATCTACTTTTCCCTCCAAATTTAACTTCAGTTAACCAATCTACAAATCTCAAGCAACTCTATTGTACCGGCATTGTATCACCCTGCTTGAATGATTGGTGTAAACACTTCTCTTGAATCCACTTCTAATCCATTCATATCAATCAAGTAATGATTCACAACATGAACGTAATAGATTTTTCCATCTTCCACATACTGTACCTGTACCCACTCTGCATTATCCGTAGCAAGTACAATCACTTCTGTTTCTTTATCAAGCTTTACAACATCGCTTGATGTAGACATATCAGTAAATACATATAGATCCTGCAACAAACCTTTTTCTCTGCTCGCATCAACATAAGCAATCGGATACAGTTCATCCATACATTGTGTAAGCTTGCCGTCAACAATGTTATACTTCACCTTACGATTCACCGTCTCAAAGATATGCATACGCTCTCTTGCATGCAAGATTCCATCTCCGTTACTCGTGATATACAAATCACTGACACGGTCATACACTTCACCAAGATACAATACCTGACTGCCGTCATATCTCAAAAATGCAGTAGCAGGGTCATCACTCATTCCATAATCCTGAATTGCAATTTCCAGATATTCATCAGATTCATCGATATCCATAACCACAAACTTTTCATACGGATAAGCAAAATAGAAATTATTATCTTCTAACACATTCGAATAATCCGCGCCATTGATTGTAAGCTTGGCAACATACATATAATCACTTGTTTCTTCCGCATCAAATGTAATCTCATCTGCTGTACCGTCACCATTCAAATCAATCTGTGCAGTTTCACCTAACGCATAGCTTTTCTGAAAACCACCATCATATGCGTACTCAGGCTTCAAACCTTCCAACTCATTATAAGGAACGGTAAAACGAATGGTTCCTTCCGCATAAGCTGCAATCTCATAAATGTTCGCAATAAATGTGATACCCTCCTGGTCAAAATACCACAAGTCATCCTGCAATACGTAATCAATATAATCTTGATACTCCGGAAACAGTCTGCTATTATATGCATCCGATTCGCAAAGTGCCAAAACATAATCCTTCACATTTGCCATAAATGCTTCTTCATCCTCAGCAATGTCACTGATTGTCAATCTCTTTCCGGTTTCTACATCAAAATTCCATCCAAAATAGAATGTATTGCCATGCGCTCCGCCATTATGCGTATAGTTATATCTTTCAAAGCATACAACCTTATCATCGATACGCTTTTCGCTAAAACGCACCTCATTGGCATATGGAGACACATCTTCTGTCATTTCATCAGCAAGCATCTGCTTTGCCTCTGCTGCAAGCGTTTCACAATTCATATCAAACGCCGCCTCATCATCTTCTAACTCCTGATTAATTGCTGTAGATGCCGCCTCATTACCTGCAATCTCAACAACCGGTCTCGTATAATATACATACACAATCATATTGCCGAGATCATTATAGACATCATCATTTTTTCCGGTAAATGTCACTTTAACAAGTTCTTCATCCGCGTTGCTGTCCTTCTCTTCCTTAGCTGTTTCCTGCGTTGATGCTTCTTCCTGTTCCGACACATCCTCCGCCACAGCTTCCGTTGTTGCTTCTTCTGATGCAACATCTGTTACGCTTTCCGTTGTCTTTGCCGTATCTGCATTCTCACATCCGGCTACACCAAGTAAAAATGCCATCAATGTCATGGTTAATAATCTTCGTTTCATACACATTCCTCCCTTGTGTTTTTGTCAACATACCTTCGCTTCATCAGATAAAGTCAAATGTCGCCTGGCTATATTCCAGATTCTCATATTCAATCTCTTCCTGTGCAACCTGACTTCTATAGTCTACAACAACTGTCTGCTGTCTTCCGCCAATCAACTGTTGTCCAAGAATATAATTCACATCAAAACGATTCGTAATTGCCGGTGTCGCACCACGTGCAGGTACAATCAACTGGACATTATTCGTCTTAAGCAATGCAAAAATCGGTTCCCAGATATAGATATCCTTCGCCGCACCGAACGGATTATCAATAAAGATTACCTTTTTCAGATCACTTGCTTCCGCTTCCGGTGCATACATACCGGATATATAATTAATAATGGATACTAAGAACTGAATATAAATACCTTGCGACTGTCCCGTACTACCAACCGCTTCCTCATAGCGAAGATAACGGCTCTGCTCTTTCATACGCTCTCTCTTATATAGCTTCAGCTTAATGGCATTCATATCCGTCACCATAACGCCAAACAGTTTCTTTAAAAGCAGTCGATTCTTCATGTATTTGATTCGGTCATTGTTATCCCTGAACTGATCTGCACCATTGACCACTTCATCAATATAATCAGACATTCTCTGCTTGATGAACTCATCCTTAACATATGGAATCGTGAGATTCACCATCTGTATCATTTCACCGTCTAACTGAATACGTGAAAGCTTCGGCAACTTATCAAGCTCTGTACGAACATCCTTGCATCGCTCAATACACTGATTCTCGAAATTATTCTTGATTGCTTCCATATCTTCAATGCCTTGTTCTACACGTTCCTTCTCTAATGCAATATAAGAAATCATCTCACGTATGTTAGAAAGCAACGCTTTCGCATCCGCATATGTCTCAGGAATCTCGACATCATCCTTAATGGAATCAGAAAGCTCATAGGCTCCCATAGCAAAGAATGTATTCGCCGTCTGCGTCTTATAATTCATAAGCTCCTGCTTTGCACGTGCCATCGCTTTATTAATCTTATCGTAGAACATAAGACTCTCTTCAAAAATCTCGCGAATCTCGTTCTGCTCGCGCATCAGCACATTCGCTTGTTCTACATTCAGACCTTCACTTTCAACAATACGTTTTACATCCTTATAAAGATCAATAATAACACTATTATTCTTCACATATTGCTGATACTCCTTCTGGAAATTCTTCATCTCATCCTGAAGGCCTCGTAAAATTCTGTCACCCTCAGCAATTGCCTGCAATGCTTCTTCTTTGCTGATGCCGGTATCCATCTCCTCGTAAGCAAGTTCTCCGAATCGCTCCTTCATCGCCTGCATCGCCTGTTCAATACGACCTTCTATTCTTGTTGCTTCATGCTCTTTTTTCTTATAATCAGAACTTAGCTGATCGCAACGAACTGACAACTGCGACATATGCATACCCAGACGATTAATCAACTCCTCATCAACCGGGTGCAACTCATCCGACAATCTCAATTGCTCCAGCGTTTCAATTGCAATCTTTCTTCGTTCAATAATACGAAGTCCCCTCTGCATACTCTCTTGCAAAGTGGCAATCAACTGTTTCTTATCTTCTAATACAATCGTAGCTTGTTCTACAACTGCTTTCGCAGCCAGGAATTCTGCCTTTAACTTCTCCTCAGAAATATCAACCGCGGTCAAATTACCCTCTACATAGTAATCCTTGTAGATTGTCTCCCAATCAGAAAGCACAGTGGCAATCTGCTCTTTCATATGCGCAATCTGTCCTTCAAGCTCACTGCATCTAAGTGCTGCCGCATCTTTTTCCGAAGCAACCTGCGTTGTTTCTTTATCTAATCTACGAACCTCTCCATCGTAATAATCGAGACGTTTCTTCGTATCGTCTGCAAGATCGCTTTTGGCTTCAATTCCCGCAAGCTTAATCTGTTCTTTTTGGTTCGTGGCAAGCGTCTCAGAAAACCGGTTAGCATCCTCTTTCATCTTCTCGCCATGATCCTTGATGCGTTCCATCTCTTTTTTGAGACTCTCAATTTTTCTTTCTGCCTCAAGCAGTGCTTCCTTTCCGGCTTGCATCTCCTTTTCAGCATTCATAAATGCTGCATCCGTCAGCTTCGCCGTATAATCCAAGTCCTCATCATAAGTCGCTTCTAATTCCTTGGCACGCTCTAACTCATCTTTTACTTCAGCTAACTTTCTCTCAAGTCTCGTCGCTTCCATCGCAAGCGCATCTTCCTCTAAGAAGATACTCTTATCCTTCGCAATCAGCAACACACCTTCCTGTTCTGTCGGAACATACGGTGACTCCAACATCGTCTGGTCATAGATTGGAACTGCCTGATTTTTCAGATCAATTGTTCCGATTCTCTCATCTTCTTTTACAAGTTCAAACTGCTTCGTCACAACACCGTATGGCAGATGAGGAAAACGGGAAAGCAGCTCCTCTCTGTTCGCCTTTGGCAAAGCAGACAGGTAATCCACACCGGAAAGTGCAAAATCACCGTGACGGCTTTCAAGATAATCCTTCACCTTGGTAACGCCTTCCGATTCTTCAAGAATACGTCCTTCCTTCACCTGTTCCAGATGTCGTTCTATCTGTGCAATTCTTTTTTCAATACTATCTACCAAAACCTTCTGAGCGAACGCTCTCTTTTTGATTGTCTCATACAAATCTGACATTTCTTTCACGCCATAGATCTGTACCATTTTCTTAAGACGGTCCTTATTCACTGTATACTCTTCATGTTTTTTCGAAACATTTTCTAATTCCGTCTGTAACGCTTTGTGACTTTGTTGTTCTACAAACAGTTCTTTTTCTTTTTGCTTCAGATTCTCCAAATCTGCCATATACGATGCCTGCGCATCTGAATATTTTGCAGTCAGATCGCTTTCTTCCTCGCGAAGTGTCTCCATTAATTCCTTCAGGTCACTTAAGACAAGAATTGATATTTCTTTTCGAACTGCGCCGATTTCTTCCATACGCACGCGATACTCTTCTGTCAACTGTTCTCTGTGACTCTTCGCAACAGCAAGAGAAATCGAACCCTCTTCGTATACATGCGTAAGACGTTCTAGCTGTACTCTTTCTTGCTCTAATTGCCCTTCTCTCTCTTCCAGACGTTTTCTTACATCCAAAAGCTTTGCATCATCCATCTGCTTTTTCGTATAAGCATATTGATGCAATCTCTCCAACTGATCTGTATTCGCACTCTGAGAAGCATCTATCATCGCCTGGTTTTCTTCCATCTGTGCCTTATCACGAATATAACGGATATAGTCATTGACACTCTCCTTAAGATCTAACTCAACCTTAGCATCAGTCAACTCTTTTTCAGCTCTCTCCACGTGTGCCTTCAATGTATCAAGATCCTTTTTCACATCTTCAAGATCATACTGATCCTTTACAATCTTCAGACCTTCAATACGCTTTCTTTCTTCATGCAAACGCTGCTCGTATGCAATTTTCTTCTCTTCCATTCGGGCAATTTCTTCTTCGCCCTCTTTCATCAGGTTCTCACCTGTCACATAGATATCAGCAAGCGTTCCGACAACCTGATCCTTTTCTTCATAAAGTGTAAGGAAGTTAGAAACCCTTCCCTCAAGAAGATGCATAAGCTCTGTTTCTTTATCAAAATTGGCAATCTCGCTCTTTTTCTTAGAAAGCTCTACCAACTTATCCTTGATATCTAAGAGCGTCTTAGCCATATCTTCATTGACATCATTTTGCTCCGTCTTAACAAGAAACGCCTTTTCGATAATCTCTTCAATCAATAAGTCTTCTACTACCTTACGGGTCGTCTTGTAGTGTGTTTCAAAATAAGTACGAACATGACCTTCTGTTTTATTGATACCTCGAATAATCTCCCACTGACTTTCAAACAAACCATACTTACTGATAAAACGCTGGTATTCACCCTTACGTTCAAACACAAATACCTTTAGGTTATAATTCTTTCTTGCCAAATCCTTCAGATAATTCTTAAGCCCACTATAAGTAATCCTCTCTTTGCTGTTTTGCAAAGGAAGATTCACGATATCATTCTCATTGTAATCTCTGTAAAAAATACAATAATTAAAGTATTCGATGGATGCGCTGTCTTTGCCAAGTCCCTTAGACGCACCTTCTGTTCCTCCGTCCTCATTCTCCGCAATACCCTGTTCATCCAAAAGCGCCATCTGGCCACTATCTGACGCATCAGCATCCTTTGCCTTTCTCGCGCAAAATCCCGTAGTCATATAACGGAACCCTTCTTTGATATCCTTGTCATCCAGCTTCCACTCCACGAGAGAATGAATGGTTGTGTTACCACCACCGTTGCGGAACAATTTTTCGATTGGCTGTTTCTCATCTAACGTACAATTCGGAATCAGGTTCTGCAACAAAAGCAACATAAGCACACTTTTACCACCACCATTGGCCAGGTCGTATAATGTATTCTTTCCGTACATACGCATAGAAAAATCGTCGTAGCCTTGCGTTCCGAAATTGTATTTTACGTTATTTACTCGAATTCGATTAATATTTGGCATTTCTGTAACCTCTACTTACTACACTTGCTATTCACCAAGTGATTCTTCCTCTGATTTCATATTGGACAAACTCTCATAAATCTGTCCACGGTACTCTTCAAAATAATGCTCCACGATTGCTTGAAAACGTCCGGTCGGATAATATCGCTTACTAACTTCCACAAACAGATTCTCTCCAACAAGGAAGTTAAATGTCAGCTTCACAAAACTTGCTTTCGATGCACGCGACGCCTTAATGTCTTCTTGGTTCTCTCCTGTACTTGCAGGAAGTTCATCCCACAAAAGCGCAACTGCTTGAAAACTCTCCTGATTCTCTTCATTCAAGTCATAGACAGCAATCTCTTTGCTGAATACCGAAAGTGCTTTTGTCACCTCTTCCATCACATCCTCAATCTTAATGTATTCCTTGAACTGATAGGATGCCGAATCGGAATAAAATGACAACAATATCTCATACATAATGAAATAGCATAGATACAATTCTCTGTTGTAACGAAGACCCATGCTTTTCTTTAATTCCTCATTTGTATACCCAAAAATTCTGTTGCCTTCTCCCGCAGACAAGAACAGGCTCTCCTTATACTCATATAGATTCAGATTCAATTTTTTTAACATCATTCCAACAATTTCATACACTTCCGCATTGCCGTAGTAATCATCATACAGACTACCGTTGGCACCGCCACGCTTAATTTCTTCACCTGTCACAAGCTTTGCGTATATGTCCATTGCTTTTTCTAAGTTTTTCATTTCCATGGAGTTACCCTCTTCTTCTATTTTTACGCCATCTTTTATTTTCCCACAAATACAGAAAAAGGGCAAGTCCAAAAGCATTCATTACATAAAGAAATGGCAGAGACATTCGTCTCTGCCACTCATCATTAAACTCCTTTTATCTTTACTTTTTTATTTAAGCCTTTTTTCTTAAACAATTTCTTGTAATCATTTAGTTTTTTCTTAGGAACTTTGATTGTTGTGTTTTTCTTCACACCTGCAAAAGCTTTCTTCTCCACATTATCAGAGTTCAAGTTCTTGCTCTTGATTGTAAGTGTTTTCAATTTGTTACAACTATCAAATGCATTTTTACCTAGTTTCTCAACCTTACTTGGAACAGTAATGGATGTCACCTTGTCACAATTCTTGAACGCATTGTCACCTATTTCCTTTACATTCTTTCCGATAGTAATCTTGGTTGCACCCTTACAGCCGTTAAATGCATTATCTCCTACTTTTTCTGTCTTTGCTGGAATTGTAATTTTCTTAACCTTGCTACAATTCTTAAAAGCATTGTCGCCTATCTCTTTTACATTCTTTCCGATGGTAATGCTTGTTGCACTCTTACAGCCGCTGAATGCGTTATCTCCTACTTTTTCTACGCTAGAAGGAATCTTAACATTCTTCACCTTAGAACAGTTCTTGAATGCCCCATCTCCAATTTCTTTTACATTTCCACCAATTGTAACCTTCGTCAAGTTCTTACAGCCATTAAATGCATCTTTTCCGATTTCGGTTACATTTTCACCAATCTTAACTTCCTTTACAGACTTGTTGCCCTTAAATGCATCTTCTGCTACAGAAGTAACTTTGCATACGTTTCCATCTGGTGTGGTAATGGTCTCTGGGACTTCAACCTTTGTATCCTTCTTATCTGCAGGTTCAGTATACTCCACTTCTACGGTACCATTTTCATTTTCCGTAACTGTAAATTTGTCCTTTGTCTCCTTATCTTGTACAACCTCATCCTTATCTGGGACAATCATTGGAATCACTTCTGTTCTAAGTAACGCTTTACATACAGTACAGTGATACTCCTTTGCACCATTCTCAGTACGAGTAGCCACCTTCGTCACAGTCCCATTATCTGGTGTATGACCCTTAGCTGCAATATCCCGACCCTGTTGTGTACCACATCCATCTACTGTACATGTTCTTACTTCGCGTCCAGCAGTAGTACAAGTTGGCGCTATTGTCATCTTCCAATCACCCCATGTGTGACCCGGCGCTGCTATCGGACGACTTTCTGTACCATTACAACCGTCTACTGTACATGTTCTTACTTCTTTTCCATTCACTGCACAGCTTGCAGCAGTTTCCACTTTCCAATCACTCCATGTATGACCTGGTGATGAAATAGTATCTTCAATATATTCATCACAACCAGCCACCATACAATAGCATCTTTCCACGCGATCCTCTGTACAAGAACCTTCTACGACAGCTTCAGGCGAACCATACATATGCTCATGTTCACCTGGATCACCAGCTTCTGTTACAACAGTAAAAGTACAAGTATCAACAAATCCACCCTCTACCGTAGTAGCCGTCAATGTAGCAGTTCCTTCTCCTACAGCGTCAATCATACCTCTTTCATTCACTACAACAGCAACGGATTCGTCATCACTAGTCCAAACAAGTCGTTTGTTCTGTGCGTTAATCGGTGAAACGTCAGCTGTTAAGCGTATCAAGTCTCCTTCCAAAACTTCTATATCTTCAAACAAGATATCCACCCCAGTTACGGCAGCATCACCACAAATATGATATTCAAACTCATCCCACAAATAGCCATTTCTTGTTATCTCACAAACATAGGTACTATAATCCCCTAATTCATTTACATTAAGGGTTAATGATTCACCAGTTGCATTTTCAATAAGTTCATATACATAATTGCCATGCTCATCCGTACCGATGCATTTTTTCCATACTATGTCATAATCAACACCTTCGTTATAGAAACAAACTTCCATTGTGTAGCTTTCATCCATCGGTACTGTCACTGTCTTATAATGCTCACGTGTACTAGGCAACCATGCGGTCAATAATAATCCGTCCCTACCTCGTACATATACATATATGGTCTCTTCCATTTCACCATACTGAAGCACACATTTTTTATCACCAAAATCATCATATGATGCAATTGATTGCTGTAATACATTGGTGGTTTTACCTTCTAACTCAACCCATCCATCCTCGTCATTATATGCATACCACTGATATGTAACACCTAAACTCTCATCATATTCTTCAATGGCAACACTATAACTTTCACCTAATTGGCTTACTACGTTGTACTCCGGTTCATCACTCAGTCTTTCATCTCCGACTATTCTTGGAGACCAACATACAGATACCATAGCCGTCATACTTTCATTGCCAGAAGAAACCACACATTGATAGTCTCCAAATGTATCCTCTGTCACTTTTTCAATGATGTATGTCTGATTCGTTGCTCCATCAATATCCTTATAAACCGTCTCACCATCTACAACAGTTGCTTTTTTCCACTGATAAGTATAACCCTCTTGTACATTTTGCAGTGACAAAGTAACATTCTCTGCACCTGGATAAGTCCAATAATATTCGTCTATCCACGCATTAAGATCATTTTTATTCTCTGGCTCTACCATATAATAGAAAATTTGACTTTCCTTATTTCCATCTGAAACGCGGACACCATAATGTGTGCATTGTGAAATATTGCCCACCAAAAGTGTATCATTCGTTTCACCTTCTAATGCAATATCCTTGCTCATGCCATCCGCCTCGTCGTATTGCATCACAAACCATTGGTAAGTGATATCATAGCATGAATCTACCTTTGGTGCCTTGAGCTCTGCAAACTCTCCATTTTTCACCGGGACCGGAGCTAGCATATGACTAACATCTCCAATTACTAGTGTTTCGGCTGATTCAATCGAATGATAGTAGGTTGCTACCTTCATTCCATCAATGTAAACTTCTTGTTCACAATTAAAAATATTGTCAAGCTTGTAATCCTCTTCGGTTACTACATATGTACTTTCATCACATTCCAAATCTACTCTTTGTCCATAACTATCGTAACAGTACCACTGATATGTTGCATTCGTCATCTCTCCGGAAAGAACAACCGCATCTTGCAAATTCCAATCTACTCTATAAACCGGATATTGATCATATATCATCGCTTGATCCAACATCATCCCTATCGTAGAAGACATATTTGTTTCATATGTACTTGTACCTTTTTTCATAACACAGTAATATTGATTTGAAAAATTATCAGCTGTCAGTTCAACTTTGAAAATACGATCTGTTCCAAGCACACCTGTTTCACCATTACTTGAATACCATTCGTAAGTAACCCCTTCATCGTCTGTATCAAACAAATTTGGCTCTAGAATCTGTTCATCCCCTAATTCAGCCCAGTACAATGACTGTGTCAAAGCATAACGAGTAGGCTCCAACGCACAATCTATCATACATTCCTGTCCCTCTCCATAAGAAAGGGTACAACGATAGTTTCCATAGTCAGATTCCTGCAGGCTGTCAAATGTCAAGGTGCTTGCTGTTTCTCCTTCGATATCTATGTAGTCCATCGTATCACCACTCCACCTAGACCATTGATAGCTCTCTGTACCCTTGTATTTGTCTGCAATCACATAATCCATATACAAACCATAAGAATAGCCAAGTGCATTAACACCGCTATTAATGATGGAAACCGAACAACCTCCTGCTACAACAGTCACATTAATCCACTGCGTAAAAAGTGGAACCGTGGTTGACGACAAATAAGCCTCAACCATATAGGACGTTGAATCCTGTATATCTTCCAAAACAAGAGTTTTTCCAGTTCCAACCACTTCACCAGTCATGTCATCCTTCCATACATAAGTTACGTGCTTTTGCATATCATCTGTAAATGCACTATCCATGGTTGTCTCTAACTCTATATCATCTCCTGCCTCAACATATTTCACAATCATATCAGGGATATAATCAGAAACAAATTCCTTCTCGGTCACTGTGCAAACTGCCGTTGCCGCCATGTCTCCACATTTCGCTTCACACTTAATATCAGTGTTTCCTGTAAAATCATGCGAATATTCTGCAGCGGTTGCACCCTCTACTAACACATATTCATTATCTTCCCAAAAATACCACTGATAGGTTATAGGTTCTCCACTATTCGTTGTGTCATATGTTTCTGCTACATAAGTTCCCGTTTCACCATATGACAATTCACTTTCACCACTAACGGTGATTTTTAATCCTTCTTTTCTGAATATATCAAAAGAAAATGTTCTAGTCCTATTCCCATCAGAAACAGCACATATGTAATGATCATCATAATCACTTGCTGTAACAGCATCTATCGTATATGTATCCGTTCCTTCTGCCAAAATCCCACTGTTATTCTTCCATGTATACGTTACTTCGTTGCTCTTACTCCAAGCATATACCGCAAATGTTACACTCTCCCCTTCTGATACATAATAATTTTCAGGCGACACCCTAAAGAACCCAAAGTCTACTCCTTCCTCCGGTGCCAAATCCGATGAAGTATAGACTCCATCCGACAACCCATCCGGCACCACTGTTGCCACTTCTTCTGCCGCCTTAGCTACTCCTGTTGCCAATGCTGTCACATCAACTGTACTTAGCACCATGCAAAAACAGAGAAACCATGCCAGCAATCTTCGTCTTGTCGTTTTCCCCACTCGAATTTCAAAATCTCTCATAGTCATCCTCCTCATTTGTTAATTAATTTCACTCATCTTCAACAAATAGTAAACGTGTCCATACCCCCAACAATGCAAAGCATATCGGTTCAATAAAAATGTGAATATTGTTCACCATTCCTTGAATTAAAAATGAAACCATCCATAATATATATATTACCACTTTAGGGTTCCTCTCACAAGTGAATATACATTTACTAATACTCGAAGCAAAAATCATAAAATAGCTTACAAAACCTAGCAATCCCTGGCCAATTAGTAATTGTAAATACACACTATGGGCATCCACCAAAACACCCTTTACAGTAACACATGCCAAATCCGAAGAAGTCAAATAATCCTGTAGCGCAAAAAAGTATCCCGAAGGCCCACAACCCAAGATTTTTTCAAGCCATGACATTCGTCCAAACACCAGAAAACTCAACCCCCATATCTGTCCTCGTTTTGTCCCCCAGTCATCTCCAAAATAAAGATAGGAACCAAGACCTCCAAGCATATCTTTTGCAACCTGTCCATCATAAAAACAGTTCATTACAACCATGACCCCAATCAATCCTGCCAGACACACCAATAACATAATGATTAAGAATTTACGAATGCTTTTCCATGTCTTTTCCTTTTTGCAAACAAGTGCCAGCGTACCAACGACAAACAAAACAGTGATAGATACCACAATACTTCTACTATCATCCAGCAACAGGCGTGTCAGTGCTGAAGACATCTCAAGACATGCATCCACTCTCACCCTTCTCAATATACACACCAATAGTAATGCCCCAACCGTTTCACCGCACAACAACAACCACTTTCTTCCTTGTTCTGCCTGCTTGGCAAAAAAGAACAGCACTACTAACACAACACCCAACACCAGATACACACTATCCGTACCACATGAAAACATCCCCATCAATCCCAACACAGTTATCACACCATACACAACACATGACATTTTTTCCTGTGCGACAAACAACAGCCCCATCACCGTTGCAACCATAATAGCTAGATAGGAGGATAAAACTGTAACATTACCCATTGTAGACAAGAATTCTTTACGATCTTGTAGGTTGCTATACATACCTAGCAAATCAATCCCTAGGAAATTCACAATTGCGACCAATGAGACAGCTGACATTGTCCCCAACATCACAAACAAAATCCCCTGAGACAATTCACCAAATCGAGAGCTCAAAAAATAGATTCCACCACACGAAAGAATGACTAATAATCCCACATTTCTACCATAACCACCCCAAAACAAATCTTCCTTGTGCCCATTGCAAACCCATGATAATACGCTGATAAATAAAAAGGCCATCACAGCATAATCCGTGACTGACCCTTTCGAATAATTGTTCAACAATATTATTCTCTTGTTACGAATACTTTCCAACACACAAACCAGAAGCATCGCAAAGAAAAAAGAACCTGTAACAATATATAAGTAACCCGTTTTTCCTTGCAAAAGGGTGCGATAGTTTCCTGTATTAAAAAGCGGATACACTCCGAACAAAAGAACCAAAAAGATTGTGGTCAATATTTTGTATATTCCATTCCAGTCATTTTGTTTCTTTCTTGTTTTCATATATCGCATATCCCCCGTAGTATCATTTATTTCTTAATCGTAAATTTTAAAGTTTTCTTGTAGCCGGCTTTGTCCTTGACCACAATCCGGTTGGTTCCTTTTTTCTTCACAGTATACTTGTAATAGCCCTTGTACTTACCTTTCTTCACAAGCTGCTTATCGGTCATCTTCTGCTTCTTTCCATTAATTGTAATCTTAGAAAGCTTGCATTTATCCTTCACATAGACAACTGCTTTTTTCTTGTAAGACTTGTTATTCTTTACACCCTTGATAACCGGAGGTTTTTTGTCAATATAGAAGCTATAGCTGGCTGTGTTGCCGCTCAAATCCTTTACAAGAAACGTATTCTTACCTTCCCGCTCAGGCTTCTTCCCATTTCTTGTATACCAGATTGTACATTTTTTATCTTTGCCTTCATTATCTACATAGGTTGCAGATATCGGCGTTACAACTTGTCCATTCAAACGAATTTCTGCAACTCGAATCTCATCTACAAATTCAATTGACAACGGCATTAATTTATAACACTTTCCGGCCTTAGCCCCCTTCATCTTCGGTGCCGTATGGTCACTTTTGATACGCTCATTCCCTTTTTCCGTATAAGCATACCAATACGCCTCTTCCACACTTAATTCCGTATCAAATGTTACTGTTCTTCTATCCTCTGATAGTTTTCCGTTCGTAGAAACAATCTCTTTTCCAAAGGTCACAGACATCTGCATATATAGTTCTGTATCAGTAAAATCTTGCATATCTTCGTCAAACAAAGAACTCAGGTCATAGATACACATATCTTCTGTAATCCAAATTCCTTCCTCTTCCTCGAATTCATCTGTCGAAGCTGTTTTTATATCCGGTTCATCAACAAAATAGCGCTTACCATCCTCTAGTGTTTTCCATTCACCTTCTCCCGGATCATCACCAATCGTCTCCATCTCTTCCTCCGTATAGGCAATCGTAGACTTCGCTGTAAGCGTACCATCTCCATTGACTGTATAATCTACATACATACGACAACCGGTTAACAAAAACATTGCGCACACCATCACGAAAAATGCACCTAATCTTTTCTTCATTCTCCTCACCATTTCCCTTTCAAAATACTATCATCTGTTAGCAACTATTCTGCGACAGAAAAATGCATATCTGTTATTGTAAATGCTTCATCTTTTCCTTCACCGAATTTCAATATATTAGCAACATCAAAGTGAATATCAAACACCATATTGGCAAATTGATCTTTCTTTTCTAGGCTCATATGGTCCATAACCAGACCTTCCAAAAATGTATCCTGTTTGTCCTGCATTTTCTTCAGACTATACTGATTCTTCTGCGCAAGATGTACCAAAAACGAGTACACATCACCGTTTCTGTAAATCTCTTTTCCAAACTTAATTTCATAGATTGCCATAAGCTCCGGCAATGTTGTTTTTCCATGCTTCCATAGCTGCTCAAGCAACTCGCCGAACAATCTCGCAAAGTTAGCGGAGATTCTGTTATCTTCAATCTCATCTTCAAAAACATAGTCTGTATCAACTTGCTTTTTTTCTACCTTTTCACCATAATCCGCATTGTCCATCTTGCTTTCCAACATACGGTCAATACTTTCCGGTGCAAATGATTTCGTAAGCTTCGGCATAAAAAGTGGTGACACAAGCATCCCAAGCTGATCTACACGGTTATGTTGCATCGTCTTTTTCATCGCATCACGGAAATTAAATACAGGGCGAAGTTTTCGAAGCTTTGCTCTTGCAATCATCTCATCCGCAATATTCTGTAATTCGATTGTTTCCTTAATCAATTCTCCATGCTTAATAATCGTCTTTTTAAGTTCTGTATCCAGCTTATGAATCTCACTTAAGATTGCAGAACTTGCAGACATCCCTTTTACCGTCTGCTTACCTGCTCCGTCTGCGTCATCACCTTGACTCGCAAGTATCTCTTTGTTCGCATTATTCGCCTTAGCAAACGCCTTATCAATCAGTGCGCGGTTCTTCTCAAACAACTTAGATTCCTCATCAAACCAGCGTGCTACAGTTTCCATATATTCCTCGCTCGCCTTCGCACCGGAAAACACGTCATAGCTTAGTAAGTCCAATACTTCCTTCTTCTGCAATGCAAGCTTATTCACCTCATTGTTGATTCGCTTGATTACCTCTATACCGCCGGCAAAATTCTCAGACTGAATCATCTTCTCCAACAGAAGCTGTTGTACGGAAATATTGCTCTCGTCCTTAATCTCCTTGGTATCCAGATAAAATTCAATACCATCCGTGGTGACGTGATATAACACCACGCCGTCTACAATACGGCTGTCAATCAGCTTTACCCTAGCAGTCTTTTTCTTCTTCTCTTCCGGATCAAAATAAGAAAAGGTAAATGCTCTTCCGTCATTCTTAATCTTGTCAAAGATATATCCGATTAACTCCTGTTCTTCTTCCTCCGAAAGTTCTAACCGAAACTCTCTTCTTAGAATCTCAGCAAGGAATTTCTCATACTGCTCATAGGTGATTTCACTCTCATGAAAGTTATTCTCATTGATAAAATAGCGGAGTGTTGCCATGGTAATATAGCCCATATCCAGATCCATGAACTTCCCTTCTTTGTACTGGGAAAATGTGGTCTCACAAAGTACAAAAAACGGATAATACTTTTTTAAATTCAACATACGGTCTTTATGTTCACTCATAATATCGTGAATCATAATATACTTCTCTGCCATGGTGAAACTCCTGATTCTAAAATACTATCTAATATCTATCCGGGCACAATAACCCATAGTCTATATAAGTGTACCACATTTTACGGTATTTCTCCACAAAAAAAATGCAGATACCGAGGGGTCTCAAAATACACCTAAGTATCTGCATTTTTCTTGCTTTCGGTTGCGCGCACACGCAACACGTTTTGTAATATTTTTGTTGTCGCACCCAATTTGTACAACAGAGAGGGGGTGCATATTATATATGCTAGCTTCTTTTTGCCTAATGAAATTGTAGCACATAGCCATCATCCCTGCACTACTCAATTAATAGCATTTTCTCATTACTCATCTTCCCAGAACAGCTCATCTAAGGTCTTTCCTAAAAGCTTACAAATCGAACGACAAAGATTAATCGTTGGATTGTAATCTCCCTTTTCAATGGCGTTGATGGTCTGCCTGGAAACACCAACCTTGTCTGCCAATTCCTGCTGTGACATATCAAGAGCAGCTCTGGCGGATTTCATTTTCAAATTCTTCATAGGCTACTCCTCATCTTCCTCTAACTGCTTGTTATTATAGATTACACGACCGATAAACACAGGCAAAATGTAAAGAAACAATAAGCCAACAATCAAATTCGTGCAACGAACCGATAATACTCCATTTTCAATTAATGACGTGCCGTCAACAATATTTCCAATTCCAATTGCGATATTTAGGATTCCAACAGCCGAGAACATAATCACCACACCTTTTACATTCTCATAAAGAGACATATAGGCATCCTTCAGGATACAGATGGTTGCAAATACAGCAAGGCTGATACATATCATTATCCATACTCCTGTCATAGACATAAACAATCTGATTCCGGCAATCTCTTCCATCAATGCGATAATTACCATACCGATCATCAAGGTAAAGAACGCATATTTATAGGCTACACCTCTTGCTAACAGCTGACGCTCATCATAAGCACCCTTCTTACATTCAAGATCAATCTTGCCGCCCATCTTACGGGTTAAGTATACTAATAATGCTACAAATGCAAGTCCGACTGCCACACCACAAATCACACCAAGCAAGTAGTAGATATTCATGGCACCTGCTTCCTTCACGTTATATTCCATCGTCACGTTAAAGGTACCATTTTCAGTAAATGCATATTCCTCTTCAGAATAATATTCCCCTTTGCCTTCCTTAATCAGCTGTGACAGTTCCTCTTCGTTGGTAATAAAGCGAAATTCTGTCTTGTAATCACCGGCCTTAAGCTTCAAATCAGTGGATTCTACTACCAAGTCTTCACCGGTACTAAAAAATACGATATCACCTGCTTCGTCATACACAACAAATCCAGTAATCAAGCCTTCCGAATCATTCTCAATCTTTAAATAGACCACATATTCTCCGTCTTCCTCGAGCGTAAAAGAGCTTCCCTCCATCGTTGCCGGAGAAGCGACTCCGTCTTTCACCTCAACCGTAGTAGTCTGGCTGACATCTCCCATAATCTCACCGGAAGTCATGAAGGAAATACCCACCAATGCCAATATTACGACTATCACAGAAAGGATTCTAATTAAAATTTTTCTCATGTTCTTTCTCCTCCTTGTATTTACTAACGGTTGCAAAACTAAATATTGCCAACGCAACCAGTTCTATCATTCCAACTATGCGTATCACCACATCTGGCAATTCAAAACCTATCAACTTCGATACGATTAAACACAAAGTACAAACGCTCATCACAAACAGACTTAACCCCCAAATCCGAGTCCACTGATTCTTCTTCATTTCACACCTCATATACTTTCTACATGTATCTTGACACAATCATCAATACTACTATCATAATTGCAACTCTAAAAAATTTGGTTATTAATGCCTTAATTGTTTCATCCTTCATAATGATTCCTCCTATCATTCCACTTAAATATTCTTTCATCCTCAAGCATCATGCTTCATCATTTATAAACTGTTTATTCTAATTTATCGCTATCCAATTCATTTTTTTGCAAATTAATCTGCCTTCTTCAAATCCTTCAACGCCTTTGATAAGGATATCGGATTACCATATCTTAATGTACCCATGCGGTAAATCTTTGCTGCAATCCAGCCTGCCACAAACACAGACACAAACAAGATTACTGCTGATACTGCAATCTCCCAGGTTGCCACAGAACCCATTCCAATTCGTACAAACATAGCCGAATAAGAGGATACTGGCAAGAAGGAACAAACCTTCATTGGCAAACCATCCGGATTCTGTAACTGGAACAACACTACAAAGTACACAATCATAATAACCATCTGGATACCACCAGCAACCTTGTTGATATCCTCTGTCTTTGAAACCAAAGCTCCAACTGCTCCATAAAGGAAGGCGTAGAAGAGGAAGCCTCCAATACCAAAGATGGCAAATGCTACAAGCACATTTCCTGGTATATCTAAGATGATGTCTAACTTATCACCCCAATAAGTATGATTCATACCATAACCAACCAAAGCAGCTCCTAGTATCAAACCAACCTGTACAACGGCAGCAACTGCTCCTGCAAACACCTTACCGAACAAAAGGTAAGTAGAATCTATGCTTGTTACCAACACTTCGATTGAGCGGTTGCTCTTCTCTGTGGTAACAGCAGTTGCAATCATTACACCATACATGATAATCATCATAAAGATTACAATCACCAATACATAACAGTACCAATAGCTATCTTCTGCATCCTTGCCAAGAATCTGCTCTTCACATTCTACAGCTGCTTCATATCCTTCCACAAAGGTGGCATAATCAATTCCGTTCTCTGCACAGTAAATCTGCTTATGAACCAAGGAAAGCACTTCATTAAAGATAATCTGATTCTCGTCTGTAATATCACGATTCAACACATAATACTCGTAATTCAAATCGTCCTTCACTAAAAATCCTGCTTCAACTTCTTCATTCTCTACCGCTTTCTTCAACTCGTCTACATCCTTCATATATGTGAATTCTGCATCCGGAAACGCCTGCTCTAACATCACTTTTTCTGTAAAGAAACCCTGCTCATCTACAATACCAAGCTTTGCAAGTTCTTCTTCTTTTTCTTTGCTTGCATCCTCTTTTTCTTCAACAGTCTGCTCAATTCCTAAAATCTCAGACATATCGATAAATCTCGGAAGAAACATTGCCGCCCCCAACAGTACAGCAAGCAAAATAGTTGTAATCATAAACGACTTATTCTTAATATAGCTTAATAACTCAAATTCAAATACTGTCCAAAAACGTCTCATGCTTCCTCACCTACCTTTGCCACAAAAATATCATTCAATGATGGCTTATATGTCTCAAAATGTTCTATTGAAAATCCATCTATGTCCATCAGTCTCTGTAACAACTGATTTCTCGGCACACCATCTAAAAGTCTTACAATCACATCTTCCTTGATTGTTCCTGTCAGCTCCACAAGATCTGTAAGCTTTCCTTCTACAATCTTCCTCATATCTTCTGCGTTCATTCCTACACCGCTTATTACCAACTGATTCTCACCAAATTCTCTCTTAATATCCATGAGATTACCTTGAAGCACTACCTCTCCATGGTTGATGATTACCACATCCTCACAGAACTCTTCTACATAACTCATCTGGTGACTTGAGAAAATGACAATCTTACCATCGCCAATCAATTCCCTTACTACATCCTGCAGAATCTGAGAGTTTACAGGATCAAGTCCACTGAACGGTTCATCCAAAATCACAATATCCGGATCACATACCAAAGTAGATGCCAACTGTACCTTTTGCTGATTACCTTTCGATAAAGTTTCTAACAACTTATCCTGATACTGTTCTACCTGCAGCTTCGCAAGCCACTTCTTCCCATTGGCTACTGCTTCTTTCTTACTAACGCCACGTAATCTTGCAAGATATACCATCTGCTCCATAATCTGGCGCTTTGGATAGAGACCTCTTTCTTCCGGAAGATATCCGATCTGAATCTTACGTGGTTCGAACTTCTTGCCATCCAAAAGCATCTCGCCACTGTTGGCATGGAATACATCCATTAAGATTCGAATCGTTGTTGTCTTACCTGCACCATTCCTTCCAAGAAGTCCCAATGCTTTACCGCTCTCAACCGAGAAGCTAATTCCTTTTAATATCTCTTTGTCTCCAAAGGACTTTCTTATATCTTTTACCTCAAGTTTCATACCAAAATCTCCTTAAAATATATAATCGTACACTGTTGTATTCGTTCTTTTTCGAACCATTCTCTTAGCTTCTACAACATTTTTTAAACATCTCAATATTGATTGTAAGCATAATATACTCCTTACATTACACTTTGTCAAGTATATTTTACATAAAGTTTTATATTTTTTTCAATTTGTCATCTTTTCCACATTATACAACGCGTAATGCTCAATAGTAAAACGAGATGCAATTTTGTAAAAGGAAATGCAGTTTTGTAATTCAACAACAGAATATTTGTAAACGAAATGCAGTTTTTGTAATGGAAATGTATGTTTTTGTAAACGAAATGCCAC
>SVEJ01000015.1 GCA_015057435.1 Lachnospiraceae bacterium | reverse complement strand
TTGTTTTACCTGTTCCAGACGAACCAGACATGTAAATATTATATCCCTTCATTTTAACAGCAAGACCTAAATTAAAAGCTTTGACAGCTCTCTCCTGCCCTATAATTCCTTCCCAAGTTTCCAGCTCCGCAGTGGTTTTAAAATCAAAATCATTAGGATTACAGATTCCTTTTAATTGTGTATAATCTAACTCTTTAACAGTATTCATAATACTACCCCCCTGTAGGAATTATATTTATATATTAATTTTATCAATTATAAAGGTGTATTTCAACGAAATTAGTCAATTTCGTTTCATACTTTTTTGCATATAATTCATTCAACATTCACGAAAACAGGAAATATAGAAAAAGGACCTCAACGTTTGAACGCTGAACCCCTTAATTTTACAAAGAAAAATGCGGATGACAGGGTGCATGAGGTCCTGCGGACCTCGGGTTATGCACCGACCGGAGCGGAGCGGAGACTGAACCGACAGGTTCACGACGCTTCGCTTAGAAACAAAAAAAGAGTAGATTTCTCTACTCTTTTTTTGTTTCTACTGCGGATGACAGGAGTTGAACCTGCACGGTCTCCCGCTAGATCCTAAGTCTAGTGCGTCTGCCAATTCCGCCACATCCGCATGTATCTATCAGACTTAACGTCTGTAGTTACCTTATAAAATTAAAAAGAAGCTTACGCTTCTAGTGAAGCACGGGGGATTCGAACCCCCGACAACCTGATTAAAAGTCAGGTGCTCTACCGACTGAGCTAGTGCTCCATATTGATTACATTGCCTTTATAAAATTAGCTGGGGTAGTTGGATTCGAACCAACGAATGCAGGAGTCAAAGTCCTGTGCCTTACCGCTTGGCGATACCCCAGTACTCACTGCATCTAGGCAATGAAGGTGGATAAAGGGATTCGAACCCTTGGCCTCCAGAGCCACAATCTGGCGCGCTAACCAACTGCGCTATACCCACCGTATAGTCCTCACAAAGTACTCTTCATGAAGAAAACGTGCTCGAAGGGATTCGAACCCCTGACCCACGGCTTAGAAGGCCGTTGCTCTATCCAACTGAGCTACGAACACACGTTACGTCTTTGCGTAACAAAAGCGGGTGATGGGAATCGAACCCACGTATCTAGCTTGGAAGGCTAGTGTTCTACCATTGAACTACACCCGCATGTAATAAGTTGAAAAGTCGGGGTGACAGGATTCGAACCTGCGACCTCTTGATCCCAAATCAAGCGCTCTAGCCAAACTGAGCCACACCCCGTTCTCACGGTGTCATCGCTGACGCAACAACTACTATAACAAAATGCTTTTGACTTGTCAACCACTTTTTCAACTTTTTTTTAATTATATTGATGTGTTTGAAACTTTCCCAAACAGCACGGTTGTTATCATATCAAACTTATTCTATTTTGTAAAGTACTTTTTTAATTATTTTGGAGATTTTACAATTTCTCTTACAATACTTCTTGGTCTTCCCTTAATCTCTTCGTATATTCTAGCAAGATAATATCCAATAATACCAAGACTAATCATAATCAAGCTACCTGTTATCAATAATAACAAAATCACAGTAGTAAATCCTTCTAATGCGTGTCCTGTCGCCCACTTTACAACCGATTGAATACCCAAAATAATTGCAAAAATGAAAAATACAACACCGGAAAACGTAATCAACTGCATTGGTGCAGTAGTAAATGATGTAATACTTCCGATTGCATATCTGACCAATGACTTAATAGACCATTTTGTAGTACCGGCATTTCGTTCTTTCACATCAAACTCCACAACGGCACTTTTAAAGCCAAGCCAGGATGACAATGCACGAAAGAAAATATTACGTTCACTCAATTTCACGTATTCATCCACAACCTTACGATCTAACATCTTGAAATCAGACGAGCGATACATCTCTATACCGGTTGATTTACTAATTAATTTATAAAAAAGCTTAGCAAAAGTCTTGTACACAAAACTTTCTTTTCCTCTGGAATGCTTAACACCTTCAATAATTTCAAATCCTTCCTGCCACATTGCATACATCTCAAGCAACGTCTCAGGTGGATGTTGCAAATCGCAATCCATAACCGCACACACATCACCGGTAGCATGGGATAAGCCTGTAAAGATTGCTGCTTCTTTCCCAAAATTTCTCGAAAAAGACAATCCCAAAATCTTCGCATCACGAACTTCCTGCGATAACTTCTTGATGACATCGAAACTATGATCCTTCGAACCATCATTGACAAACACAAGTTCAAACGCAATATCCTTCGGAACCAACACATCTCTGATTGCCTCATACGCTCTCACAATATTCTCTTCTTCATTATATACCGGTAACACAATTGATAGCATGAATCTGCTCTCCTTTAGTTTCATTTGTAATAAAAAAATCTCAAAAGAAAAGGGAACTATTGCTATGCAACAGTTCCGTTCTCACATACATTGTATCAATAAAAGATATTATGCTTCTGGTGCCTTTGGAGCTGGCTTTGCCTCTTCCTCATCGAAAAAATCATCATCAAAATCGTCATCGAAATCATCATCGAAATCATCAAGATAGTCCGGTGTCAAATAACGATATACCGCATATGCGATACCTGCGATTGCTGCAATTGCACCAATGATAGCAAGTACCCAAAGTACTCTTCTTGTTGCCTTCTCTTGTGGATCTTCTCTCTTAATCAATTCCTGAATCTTAGCTGCATTGATAAAATCGTCTAAATTCTTCATATTATTACCATCCTTTCCATATTATCCGTTTGCAAGAATTCTTTATCTCACAAACCACTCAAGTATTGTTAGTATACCATAAATTCCTTTGCTTTACTATACAAAAATACAATTTTAGGAAAGCTTTTTTAATTTTGCAAATGATGCAAACATTCGCTTCGTGCCGGCAGTCTCGAAATCAACCGTCACCTCGTAATCTTTTCCACCCGAAATCAGATTAGTAACAATTCCTGTTCCAAACTTCACATGACTTACCGTATCACCAACCGTATAGTCAATTTCCAATCGTTCTACTCTGAATTCTTTTCCAAATGGCGTTTTTGTAACACTTCCTCTTACGGCAGCATTGGTCTGTATTGCCTTTTGTAACATATCTGACTGCTTCTTCACAGCAAATGAACCATTGCCGTTCATAGAAATCACATCATCAGGTATTTCTTTCACAAATCTTGATACCGGATTATAATTCGTACTTCCGTGCATCATACGTTGTTTTGCTGCACTTAAAAACAGCTTTTCTTTTGCTCTTGTAATTCCGACATAGCAAAGTCTTCGTTCTTCTTCTAGTGCATCTTCATCATCTGAATTCAATGCCATACCGCTCGGAAAGAGTCGATCTTCCATTCCGCCTAAGAAAACACAAGGAAACTCAAGACCTTTTGCACTATGCAATGTCATAAGCAACACTTTATCTTCCGACTCAACCAATGCATCTACGTCTGCAACAAGTGCAATTTCTTCTAACAGGTCCGCCAGATTAGGATATTCAGCTTCTTCTTCATACGTTACAATCTTATTCTTAAGCTCTGTCAGATTCTCCATTCTCGTCTGTGCTTCTTCGGTTTCTTCTAAAATCAATTCATCCATATATCCTGTCTTCTCAAGAATTGCATCATACACTTCACTAATCAATGCGCCATTTTTTAACATACTTCTGAATTCGTCAATCAGATCGACAAATGCATCAATCTTAGCAGCTGCACGTCCAATTCCCGGCACATTTCCAATCTCATACATTGCATCTAATAAGCTCTTTTCAAAATTATCTGCATATGCCTGTACTTTATCAACACTTGCAGCACCGATTCCTCGTTTTGGAACATTGACAATTCGACGAACTGCCATATCATCTCTTCCATTTTCTATCGTCTTAAGGTAGCAGATAAGATCTTTTACTTCTTTTCGACCGTAGAAATTCTGCCCACCAATAATCTTATATGGAATATTCTTCATCAACAGCTTTTCTTCAAATATACGGGATTGTGCATTCGTACGATAAAGAATCGCAAAATCGTTATAATCCCTATGCTCCGTATCCGCAAGATGTTCAATCGTTGCAACAACCATCTGTGCTTCCTGATATTCCGTATCATATAAAGAAAACATGACTTTATCACCATCCGGTGCCTGCGTCCAAAGTGCCTTTTCTTTTCGTCCTTCATTACATGCAATTACACCGTTGGCCGCTTTTAGTATATTGCCACTCGAACGATAATTCTGCTCTAACTTAATGACCTTCGCCTCTAAATACTCCTGTTCAAAATTCAGAATATTATAAATGTTCGCTCCACGGAACTTATAGATCGATTGGTCATCATCACCAACGACACACAAGTTGCGATATTTGGAAGCCAATTGTTTAATTAATAAGAACTGAATATGGTTCGTATCCTGATACTCATCTACCATAATATAACGAAAACGTTCCTGATAGTTATCAAGTATCTCTGGATGGAACTGGAATAACTCCACCGTTTTGTATAGCAAATCATCAAAGTCTAATGCGTTATTTTGTTTCAAACGTTCCTGATACTCTGTATATACTTTCGCAATCTGCATTTTACGGTACTGACCACTCGCTTCCCTATCATATTCAGCAGGCGAAACAAAACGTTCCTTTGCTTTTGAAATCTCAGACATCATCATCTTCTCCGGATACTGTTTCGGATCCATGTTTAATTTCTTGAGGCACTGCTTAATTAATGACTTTTGATCATCACTGTCATAGATTGTAAAGTTCGTATCGTAATCCAAATTCTTAATATATCTTCTCAAAATTCTTACGCATAATGAGTGGAAAGTAGACACCCATACCTGATCTGCCCCATAGGAAACAATTGCATCTACACGTTCTCTCATTTCCTGTGCTGCTTTATTGGTAAATGTTATTGCCAATATATTATACGGATTAACTCCTTCATTCTCGATAAGGTATGCAATTCTATGTGTTAAAACGCGTGTTTTTCCGCTGCCGGCACCGGCTAACAAAAGCACCGGACCTTCTGTCTGTCTCACGCCCTCATTTTGCTTCTCATTCAAATCTGCCATTCTTTCATCCCCTTTTATTTCTTATCACAATCTTTCATTCAGTATACCTTCCTTTGGAATTGCCTGCAACCAAAAAATGTGATAGAATGGGGAAGATTGGTAATTGGAAACATTCATAAAGGAGGCAATGCAATTTTGATTAAAGACATTTACAAAAACGGAAAAACTGTATTCTCATTTGAGGTATTTCCTCCCAAAAAGAACGAAGAAATATATGATTTATATAAAACACTCGATACACTTACTACGTTACATCCTGATTTCATCAGTGTGACATATGGTGCCGGCGGAAGCAACTCCAAAAAAACTGCTGCAATTGCAGCATACATCAAAAATATATGCGAAATCGAGCCAATCGCTCATATGACAGCAGTTGCCATGGATGAAGCATTTTTGACACAGTTGCTTAATGAATTGAGTGAAAAGGGAATACACAATGTATTGGCATTACGCGGTGACCGACCTAGAGACATGTCCGATGAAGACTATGAAAACAGACATTTTCGCTATGCTGAAGATATCATCAAAATCATTAAAAAGCACTCTGACATTTGCGTTGCGGCTGCCTGCTATCCTGAGATGCATCCTGAATCACTTTCAAGAGAAACAGATTTACAATATCTAAAACAAAAGATAGATTGCGGCGTGAACTTTCTAATTACACAGATGTTTTTTGACAATACACAATTCTATCGTTTTCGGGAAGAGGCGCATAAGCATAATATTTGTATTCCAATATCAGCGGGTATTATGCCTATTACATCAGCAAGACAGCTTGGTACAAGTGTTAGTTTATCAGGTACTTCAGTACCGCAAGCATTAAGTAATCTTGTTGCAAAATATGCTGATAATCCTACCGACTTAAGAAAAGCAGGTATTGATTATGCAATTAATCAGATTAACGATTTGATTGACAATGATATTGACGGAATCCACATTTACACAATGAACAAAGCATCTACTGCTTGTGAAATCATGAACGGGGTGAATGCATAATGGAACAAAAGAAATTTGAAGATTTAAAGGATGTATTAAACGAATGGATTCGCTTAGATTATATTCTGCCCGAAGATATTCCATCCATCGAATTATACATGGATCAGATAACTACCTTCATGGAAAAAGGACTACGCGGAAACAAACGAAACGAAGATGATAAGATTCTTACAAAGACTATGATTAACAATTATTCCAAGAATAATCTGCTTCCGCCTTCCAACAAAAAGAAATATTCAAAGGATCATATTATCCTTTTGATATATATTTACTATTTGAAAAACTTTTTATCTATCAATGATATACAAAATCTATTAAAACCAATGAACGAACAACACTTTGGTCAGGATGTTAACATGACACTTTCTGAGATATACAGCCATATTTTTCAATTAGAGCGCGAGTATGGTGTCAAGATTCAGGAAAGTGTGCAATACATATACGAAACAGCGTGTCAGCAATACGAAGATGACAACGACTATCTAAAAACATTTTCGATGATTTTGTTATTAAGCTATGACATCTATGCCAAAAAGCAATTAGTGGAAAAGCTCATCGATTCTATGGCACAACCAATAGATTCGAAAGCAGAAAAAAAAGAAGCAAAAGAACGCGAGAAAAAAGCAAAAGAAAACGCGAGGAAAAAACAAAAATAGAGAAAAGCATTACTGCTTTTCTCTATTTTCTTTCATTCTGGCAAAAACCATTTCATATCCATCTTTTCCGTAATTCAATGAACGATTCACACGAGATATTGTCGCTGTAGATGCTCCGGTCTGTTCAGCAACCTCCATATAGGTACTTCCTTCCTTCAACATCTTTGCAACTTCAAATCGTTGTGCAAGTGATAACAATTCATTCACAGTACATACATC
Organism: Lachnospiraceae bacterium; assembly: GCA_015057435.1. Lineage (GTDB taxonomy): Bacteria > Bacillota > Clostridia > Lachnospirales > Lachnospiraceae > CAG-590. The sequence continues at coordinate 51,922 of SVEJ01000015.1, read as the reverse complement.
TTCAAAAAAATCGAAACACTCTTCTTCTTCACGCAATGTCAAAATTGCTTCGAATAATTCGCTCACCGCTTTGGTTCTAACACTCTTTCCCATATATTGTCCTCTCCATCACTGTAAAATTTTACTGTGTTAAAGTGATTATAATATACATAAAAGATTTGTGCAAGCAAAAACAGATTATAATTTTGCTTCTTCACTAATCCAGATAGATACCGTCTCACGATTCACATAGAAATCTCCGCATCCGTCTTCATCAATCTTCACATTATACTTCGCATTACCAAGTGCATCCTTAAAAAATTGTCCGGCAAAATGCTTCCCTACATACATTCTCTTCGTTCCGCCCGTGCTGTCAGACATCACAACGGCCATTCCTGACTTCTTGTGTGCTTCATCACCTTCACGTGTCCAGCCAATCACATTATAATCATCAAAATAATCATGCTGTTCTCCATACGCGAAACGTTTACGAAGTTTCATCATCTTGTTAAGCATCGTCTTCTTAGATGCAATTCCATCATGCGCAATACCGTAATAATCTCCATAGAATACACATGGATAACCATCTTTACGCAACATTGTAAGTGCATACGCATGCGGCTTAAACCAATCTTCAACCCATGATTGCAACGCCTGTCCCGGCTGTGTATCATGATTATCTACAAATGTTACCGCACACATCGGATGACGACTTACAAGCGTATCATTCAAAATCGTAGCCATATTGTAATCTCCGTGCGCTTTCGAAGCATCATGCAAATGCATATGTAACGGTACATCAAACAAATCCATCTCATAATTAACATTCGCAAGATATCGATCTAACTTATTCACATCCCAATGCCAATATTCGCCTACACAGAACAAATCCTTACCGCAAGCTTCACGCATAGCAGGTATCCAGTCTCTGTAAAAATAATGGCCGATATGCTTAACCGCATCAAGACGGAATCCGTGAACACCTGTCATCTTAAGATACCATTGTCCCCATTTGTAAAGTTCATCCTTTACCTCTTGATTATCCACGTCCAAATCGGCTCCCATCAGATAATCATAATTGCCATTCTCCGCATCAACAGCTTCTTCCCAGGTTTTCCCAACAAAACGGTAGATTGCATTTCTTGTTGCCTGCTGATCCCAGTCAATTCCGTCAAAATGTGTCCAATTCCATGTAAAGTCAGAATACTTTCCTTTTCTTCCCGGAAATGTATATTTTGTCCATCCAAGAATCGTCTTTGCATCTCCTACCATCTGATTTCTGCTTTGTGCATTGAATTCTTCCGCAACAACAAGCTCAGTCTCATCAGCACCCATCTTATGATTCAATACAATATCAGCATAGATGTCGATTCCGATTTTCTGAACCTGTTCAATCATCTCAATGTATTCTTTTTTTGTACCATACTTAGTCGGAACGCTACCCTTTTGATCAAATTCACCCAAATCATAGAGATCATATACACCATATCCGACATCTTTATCTCCCGCTGCACCTTTATATGCCGGCGGCAACCACAAAGCACTCACACCAAGATTCTTAAGCTTGGATGCTTCTTTTGCTACATTTTTCCAAAGTGAATGATCAGCTTCCATATACCATTCAAAATACTGCATCATCAACCCATTATTCTTCATTCTGGATATTCCTCCAATTATCAAAAAAAGTACATTTCATTATATAACAAATGAATGCCCACACATATAATTAGTATATCAAATCCACTATCAAACTGCAAGTTTTAGCACATACGAAGAAGGAGGGATTTCTCCCCCCCTCTATCACTTTATTTTTTATTATAAGCATGTTGCCTTTGTATCAAATGATGGATTAAAAGCATAGAAATTCTTTGCGTCTAAGTTCTCCTGCACCAATCGAAGACTTTCACCAAATCTTTGATAGTGCACCATTTCTCTGGCGCGTAAGAATTTGATTGCCTCATACACATCCGGTTCATCCTTACAAAGTCGAAGAATATTATCATATGTCAATCGTGCTTTTTGTTCTGCTGCCAAATCCTCATGCAAATCAGCAAGCGGATCACCTGTAGACTGAAGAGTCGCTGTTGAAAATGGTGTACCGCTGGCAGCCTGTGGCCATATACCAATTGTATGATCTACATAGTATTGATAAAAACCTGATTTTTCAATTTCACCGATTGATAAATTCTTTGTCAACTGTGTAATAATTGCTGCCACCATTTCTTCATGATTGAGTTCTTCAGTTCCGATATCCGTTAAGACGCCAATGACTTTTTTATCTTTCATGCTGTAGCGCTGCGACAAATATCTCGTAGACGCTCCTTTTTCTCCATTCGGTCCACCAAGCTGACTCATAATTGCCATCGCAAGTTTTGGATTGGTTGTTTTAATCTTCACCGGAAATTCTAACATTTTATTATATGTCCACATTAGCAGTTTCCTCCTTCCTGCCATGGCCATGGCTCATTCGTCCAGGTCCATTCATCTTCACATTTTACACCATACATTGTAAGTGGCCCAAAGTTTCTTTCATATACTTTCATTGCCTGTTGCAATGTTTCATTACATTCATGATATTTCTTCAAGGCACACGAGCACGTTGGATGCGTGTCAAGATATAACCCTAATTCGATTACTGTAAAATTCGTAACCTGTATCAATCTTTTTAATTCTTCTCTACACATATTCTCCACTACTAGCACCTCTCTCCACAAAAGATATAGTTCAAATCCTGAAAAATGGTTCCTTGCATCAAACCACATTCTCCGTCATACAAATCTCCCCATTGCTGCCATGGTACATAGGCCATAACAACCGGAAACCGACAACCTAACGTTTCCATTTCATCATGTCTGTGACAATCATTTGCCGATACGACCTGACATACACATTCTACTTCCGTATTGGTTCTTCTGTTTGCCACATTTTGCTGTCTTCTTTCATACGACATATCGCAGCTTCTTACAGAGTTCATATTAGCGCAATTCATTGAATTGCAATTATTATAATAAGCTCCCACTAGCATTCTCCTTTTTCTTGGTATATTACATCATATGCACGCATATTTTATTGGTGCTATTATTTTTTGGCAGCTTTCTTCGCAAATGACGTATCTACCAACTTATCGTACGGAGTACGTTCCTTTAATTCGCCTGCATCTTCTAATATGTTTTGTAGCAAATCAAAGCTTTCTTCTTCAAAAATCAGATTATCCTTCCACGAACCCTGTTCATGATATCTTTTTACAATTAATTCAATTGTCTCAATATCCGTTTCCTTAAATTGCGGTGCAATTACTTTTGCAATTTCTTCCGGCGTATGCGTATTCACGTATTCCATTCCCTTTTGCAATGCATTTGTAAACTTCTGGACAGTTTCTCCATTCTTTTCGAGGTAGTCCTTTGTCACACAATAAGACGTGTAAGGAACATATCCCGAATCAACGCCCAAAGAAGCAACCACATATCCTTCACCGGCCAATTCCAATGCTGTTGCAGACGGTTCAAATTCCACAGTGTAATCTCCCTGTCCGCCCGAAAATGCTGCCGCCGTACTTCCAAAGTCAATACTTTGATTAATTGATAAGTCTTTTGCCGGGTCCATTCCATTTCTTTTCAAAACATACTCAAATACCATCTGTGGCATTCCACCTTTTCGTCCGCCAAGAACGTCCTTCCCTTTTAACATATCCCATGTAAAATTCTCAATCGGTTGTCTTGCAACCAAAAAATTACCGGCACGCTGTGTCAACTGCGCAAAATTAACCGCATAATTATCTGCACCTTCTGCATAGAGATAGACTGACGACTCTGCTCCCATAAATCCGATTTCTGCTTCACCGGCAATCACTGCAGACATTGTCTTATCCGCACCAAATCCGGTTACCAGTGTAAGGTCTATTCCTTCCTCTTCAAAATAACCTTTTTCAATTGCCACATATTGCGGCGCATAAAAAATCGAATGCGCAACTTCATTTAATGTTACTTTGGTAAGACCTGTTTCTTCTTGTTTACATCCCACATTAACCGTTGCAACCATAAAAAAACTAAGCAAGAGTGCCATGATTCGTTTTGTTATCTTCTTCATATAATTCTCCATAATTTGATTCTAGATATAATATTCAAATCCGCAAAAAATGGTGCCTGTGATTCCTCTGTAACAAAAGGTAATATTAAATTGAAACAATAAAAAAGCGGATATGATAATCATATCCGCTCATACTCTACTTTTCCATAAAGAGCACCGCCAACATTCCCGGACCTGTATGGGAACCGATAACAGGCCCTATTTTACAAATGTGAACATCTGTCGCATTTGTATTATTCTCAATCCTCTCTTTCAATGCCAATGCACGTTCTTCACAATCTCCGTGTGCTACAAAAACGGTTGTTTCTTCTTCATCTATCGTGTCTGAAATCTTAGAAATCATATATTCTTCACCCTTTTTGTTACCACGTACTTTATTCTCTACATAAAGCTTTCCTTCCTGATCCACGCTGATAATTGGTTTTATCTTTAATGCACTACCAAGCATTGCTTCTGCCAGTGACAATCTTCCGCCACGCTGCAAATGGAACAAATCATCTACAGTAAACCAATGCGCTACCTTATTTCTCTTTTCTAATATCCAATCCTGCAATGCTTCTATCGACATTCCGGACTCTTTTTTCTGCCCTATCAGATACATAAAAAATCCCAATCCGGCTGACGCACACAAAGAGTCAATCACTACAATCTTTCTTTCCGGAAATTCATCCTCTAACATTCCTTTTGCTAAAAGTGCTGATTGATACGTACCGCTTAGTCCAGATGTAAATGCAACATATAAGATATCTTCTCCGCCTTTTAACACCGGTCGGAACAAATCAATATAGGTTGTCGGATTAATCTGTGAAGTAACTGAAGTCTTTCCGTCTTTTAATGCTGCATAGAAATCTTCTATTGTCATATTACGCTCGTCCGGATAGTGTGTAATTTCTTCTCCGTCTAATGTAAATACCATCGGCACAACCAATATATCATATTCTTCCACTAACTCAATTGGTAAATCAAGCGTTGCATCACTCGCCAATCTATAACTCATGTCATATCCTCCTCTGTTATCTCTTCGATTTCCTCTACCGGAATTAATTTACCTAAAACCTTATATAGTGTATCCACATCTACCGGTTTTGGCAAGTGGGCCTGCATTCCTGCCTGCAAAGATTCTTCCACATCTTCTTCATATGTGTTGGCCATCAAACCGATTACCGGAACCGTTTCACTATCTTCTTTTCCAGAAATTCGAATACAACGTGTTGCCTCACGTCCATCCATAATCGGCATATGCACATCCATCAACACAGCATCATACGTAAATGCCGGTTGAGAGATGAATTGAATAACCGCTTTCTTTCCATTCTCAGCCGCATCCACTGTAAATCCAACCACTTCTAACACAGCGCGCAATGCATCCTGTGCCATGTCACTATCTTCTGCTATCAAAATCCTCTTTCCTGTAAAATCACCAATCGACTTTTTCGTTTTGGATTTGGTTGATTTGCTAACCTTCGCATCTGCCTGCAAGTCAAATGGAATTGTAAAATACAAATGTGTACCTGACTCTTTATAATCCATTCCAATCTGTCCATCCATCAGCTGCACAATTCTCGATGCCAAAGAAAGATCAAAATGTTGTTCTTCCACAACACCTTCACCTGCTTTTTGAGAAAATCCGAAAATACTTTCCTTCATCTTCTCAGTCAAACCATTCCCAGTATCATCAATCATAAATCTGATAAATACCTTTTTTTGATCAGCAGCAATCTGCTTTGCAGTTATTTTAATTTCTCCTGATATCGGTGTGTATGAAATAGCATTATGAATCAAAGCCACCAAAGCCTGATGCAAACGTATCTCATCACCTAGCAAATACTTGAACTGACTCTTTATTTCAAACTTTAACTGCACATTCTTCTTTTCAATCTTTTCACGTACTGCAATATCAATTCGATTCATAAAATGCTCAAGATTAAATGGTTGCTTTGCAATTGCAATAGAATCCTGATCGACCTTAACTGTTTCTAACAATGAATCCATTACCTGCATCATATGTTCTGCATAATGATCAATGTTATCTAAGCACTCTATTAATCGCTTTTCATCCTGATATACCTGTTTTGCAACACTGGACATACTGATAATTCCACTCATAGGGGTACGAATCTCATGCGAAATATTTGCTAAAACCTGTCCTTTTAACTCTGCAGCAGAACGAGCTGCCATCAAAGACTCACGTAATTGTTTCTCTTCTTCAATCTGCATGCTTCGTATTGCTTCCACATCCTGGAACAGAATATATACGGTAACCTCCTTGTTGCTATTATGTTCAAATAAGATTCTTCCATTCATGCAATGATAGCTTCCTTCATGCGTACGATATCTAAAATCAATCTCTTTTTGCATTGTTCCGCTTTCATATGCACTTTGTAAAAAGTTGATATCAAAACATTCCAAAAACTTTTGTTTATCATCGAGGTGAACCTTAGATAACCATTTCAAAACAAACTCCATGCTGTAGGAATGCTTATTGTCCACCCTTTTTTCAAGCATATTATAAAAAATGTCTTTTCGAATCTCTACTGCGATAATATCTTTGTAAAGATATCGTAAAGCAAAGATAAATTTTCTTCCGGCAACATTTCGATGATCTACCGGTTGCAAATTACCGAATTTCTGTAGTGCGAGAAAAATCGCATCCCCTCTGTCCGCAGTCTTTACCTTCGTAGAACTTATACGGAAACTATCATCAAGATACGGTAAATGCATAACCGTATCCATATATTCTTCTTCCTTCAAGTTAAAAAACGGACAATCTTTACAAGGTTGCTTTTCTCCACGAAAAACTTCATAACAATAGTCTCCAAGCTTAACATTCGGACACTCTTCCTTTGCATACTGATTAAAATAGTGAATCTTATATTCCTCATCCACCATATAAACCATCGTCTTGGTAGCTTTACTTGCAAGTTTTGAAATTCGCCAATCACTTTCGCCTAACACTTCTTTATTAAACTGACGAACCAATACCTCATTCATTAATTTCAATAAGACATGAAGGTCTCTTTCTTCTTCTGCCGTAAGTTCTTTTGGCTCATCCCAACCAAGTAAGATATAACCAATCACATTTCCATGATTTTTCATCTGAAATTCTACGACAGCTTCATATCCGGCATGTGCATACAATTCTCTCTCTTCTTCAGAAAGCTGCTTTGTATCCATCAAAACAAACATATCACTTTCTTCAAAATGCGCTCTTTCATCGACACTCTGAAAATACGGAACAAAATCAACCGCATGCTTTTTTTCTTCATATTCCCAGTCAAACATCACTTCCGGTTGCATTAAGTCCTCATCATAACGAACAATATATATGCTAGCTAATTCCAATTCATTAATCAAACGCTCCATTGTTTTTTCAATTCCTTTTGACAGGCTGGAGCTTCTCATCAAATCTTCAATTGTATCCGCATCTAATAATCCCATTGTACCTCTCCATTTTCTATCATTATCTTATGTCAATATTCCAACAAACATTATCTCAATCACAAATATATATTATACCATATTGTACATAGTTTTTGTACAACCAGAAAATATTTCTAGATAAACTTCTTGAACAATATTGGCAATGCATACAAGTAGGCTTTCACACAACATCCATTATACACAATTCCCTTCATACTTCACACTCATTTTTTCATTTTTTGCAACACAAAAAATTTACTTTTACTAACTTTTATGTTTAGTATTGACTTCACACTCATAACATGTATAATAGTGATGTTGTTTGTTTAGTAAAAGTAAACTTTAAGTTTAAATATATTGAAGTTATGTATACCGACAACCAATCAAAAGTAAGATGTATTACTGAAAGGAAGAAAGCCATGAATATCGGTTATAAAATCAAAACCCTGCGAGTCGCCAAGAACCTGACACAGGAAGAACTTGCTGACCGTGCAGAATTATCAAAAGGATTTATATCCCAGCTAGAGAGAAATCTGACTTCTCCTTCTATCGCCACCTTAGTTGACATTTTACAATGTCTGGGAACGAACTTAAAAGACTTCTTTAACGACGAAGAGGATGAACAGATTGTATTTTCAAAAGATGATTACTTTGAAAAGAAAGATGACGAACTCGGAAATGTAATCGAATGGATTATTCCGAATGCACAAAAGAACGAAATGGAACCGATTCGATTAACATTACAGCCGAACGGCTCCACCTATCCGGACTTACCGCACGAGGGTGAAGAATTCGGATATGTGTTAAGCGGTAGCATCAAGATACATATCGGTAATGCATGTCACAAGGCAAAGAAAGGTGAATCATTTTATTTCACACCTTCCGGCAAGCATTATCTAGAGGCCGGTAAACAAGGCGCAACACTTATATGGGTTTCAAGCCCACCTAGTTTTTAATATAAGGAGGACTTAGGATTATGCCGAACAAATTAATTGACTTAGTAAATATTACAAAATCCTACGGCGATCACGTTGTATTGGATGACTTGAACTTATACATCAGAGAAAATGAATTTTTAACACTACTCGGACCTTCCGGATGCGGAAAAACAACTACACTTCGATTAATCGGAGGTTTTGAGCAACCTGATGTTGGTCAGATTATGTTTGAGGGAACGGATATTACCAATCTTCCTCCTAATAAGAGACAATTGAACACTGTTTTTCAGAAATACGCTTTATTCACACATATGACCATTGCGGAAAACATTGCATTCGGTCTGAAACTTAAGGATAAAAGCAAGTCTTACATCGATGACAAGATCAAATATGCATTAAAACTTGTAAACTTAGATGGTTATGAGAATCGAAAACCGGATTCTCTAAGTGGCGGTCAACAACAACGTATCGCGATTGCTCGTGCGATTGTAAATGAGCCAAAGATTCTTTTATTAGATGAACCACTTGGTGCCTTAGACTTAAAACTGCGTCAGGATATGCAGTACGAATTGATTCGATTGAAAAATGAGCTTGGAATCACATTTATCTATGTAACACACGACCAGGAAGAAGCGCTTACCATGAGCGATACCATCGTAGTCATGAACCAGGGTTATATCCAGCAGATTGGTACACCTGAAGATATTTACAACGAGCCGGAAAATGCTTTCGTTGCGGATTTTATTGGAGAAAGTAATATTATTGATGCTGTCATGCTAGAGGATCGTCTTGTTTCTTTCCTTGATGCAAAATGGCAATGTGTAGATGAAGGTTTTGGAAACAACACACCGGTAGACGTTGTAATCAGACCGGAGGATGTTGTGTTATGTAAACCGGAGAGCGGTACGATTGCAGGAGAAGTAACGCATGTAATATTCAAAGGCGTTCACTATGAAATGGAAGTTATGGCCGGCGGATTTGAATGGTTGGTACATTCTACTGTCATGCACCCTGTCGGTGAAAAAGTTGGTATCAGTGTGGATCCGTTTAACATTCAGATTATGCACAAACCTGAATCCGAGGATGAGGAGGTAGCATACGTTGAAGAATAAGCACAGCAAATGGCTTGCAATGCCTTTTACCGTGTGGTCCATTCTCTTCATTATCATTCCGTTATTTATGATTTGGTATTACGGATTTGTAGATAGTGAAGGAACATTTACCCTGGACAACATCTTAGCCATTGGCGAGCCGGAACATTTGAAAGCATTGGGAATTTCAATTGTGTTATCCCTAATTGCAACTGTTATTTGTCTGGTGTTGGCTTACCCGCTTGCTATGATTCTTTCAAGACTTGGTGTCAACCAGAACAGTTTTATTGTATTGATTTTTATTCTCCCGATGTGGATGAACTTTTTACTTCGTACATTGGCATGGCAGACCTTATTAGAAAAGACGGGTGTAATCAACTCCATTCTTTCTTTCCTGCATTTGCCAACACTGAACATCATTAATACACCTTATGCCATCGTACTTGGTATGGTATATAACTTCCTACCATTTATGGTATTGCCAATCTACAATGCCATTATCAAATTGGACAAAGACGTTATCAACGCCGCAAGAGACTTAGGTGCCAATGGTGCTCAGACTTTTACCAAAGTAATCTTCCCTCTAACACTTCCGGGTGTCATCAGCGGAATTACCATGGTATTCATCCCTGCGCTTACGACCTTTGTCATTTCCAACTTACTTGGCGGTGGCAAGATTTTATTAATCGGTAATGTAATTGAACAGGAATTCACGCAGGCCAGCAACTGGCACTTAGGAAGTGGACTATCCACAGTCATGATGCTTTTCATTATAATCAGCATGATTCTGTCGTCCATCTTCGATAAAGACGCGGAAGGAGGAATGTTCTGATGAAGAAATTTATTGAACGCTTTTATGTGGCAATCATTTTTGTATTCCTCTATGCTCCGATTATAACTTTGATTGTATTATCATTTAACAAGAGCAAGACCCGTGCAAAATGGGGAGGATTTACCACACAGTGGTACTCAGCATTATTCGAAAATGAAGCCATTATGCAGGCACTTTATAATACATTGTTTGTTGCACTTGTATCTTCCATAATTGCGACAATTATCGGAACCATTACCTGTATCGCACTTTATAATATGAAGAGCCGTACCCGTAATGCAATGCTTGCAGTGAATAACATTCCAATGTTAAATGCAGATATCGTAACAGGTATCTCACTTATGTTGCTTTTTATCAGCTTTGGTTTTAAGTTTGGTATGGAAACCATTCTCCTTGCCCATATTACATTTAATATTCCTTATGTAATATTAAACGTAATGCCAAAGTTCAGACAGTTAAATCCAAACACCTACGAAGCGGCACTCGACCTTGGAGCTTCTCCAATCTATGCATTTTTCAAGGTGATTATGCCGGAGATTATGCCGGGTGTTCTTGCCGGATTCTTAATGGCATTTACGATGTCATTAGATGATTTCATTATTACACACTTTACAAAAGGTGCAGGTGTCGACACCCTCTCCACGAAGATATACAGTGAAGTGCGAAAGGGAATCAAGCCGGAAATGTATGCGCTTAGCACAATCATTTTCGTAACAGTGTTTGTTCTATTATTAATTGTCAACATCGCTCCTGCCCAGAAGGAAAAACGACTGGCAAAAGAACGCGAGAATTTAAAAAACGGTATTGTCAAAAAATCGTTCTTAAAGCCTCGTACAAAGAGATGGATGAATCGCATTGTTGCAGGGTTGGCTGCTATCGCACTGATCATTGGTTCCGTTCAGCTCTACCAAAAAAGCGGTGCCACGCAACAGGTTGTTGTCTACAACTGGGGTGAATATATTGATCCGATTGTTTTGGAAATGTTTACGGAAGAAACAGGAATTGAAGTTATCTACGATGAGTACGAAACGAACGAGGTTATGTATCCGAAGGTTGCCAGTGGTGCAACACAGTATGACATTGTATGTCCTTCGGACTATATGATTCAGAAAATGTTAGATAACGACATGTTAGCGAAGATTAATTTTGATAATGTGCCAAACATCAAACATATCGATGAAAACTATATGATTCAATCCAAAGAATTCGACCCTGAGAACCAATACAGTGTTCCTTACTGTGTAGGAACTGTCGGTATCCTCTATAATAAAACTATGGTAGATGAACCGATTGACTCATGGGATGTACTTTGGGATGAACGTTATAAAGACAACATTTTGATGCAGGATTCTGTAAGGGATGCATTTATGGTATCTTTAAAAAGATTAGGATATTCCATGAATTCCACGAATCCTGAGGAGTTAGAAGAAGCAAAGAACGACTTGATTGCACAAAAGCCACTTACACAGGCTTACGTCGTAGATCAGGTTCGCGATAAGATGATCGGAAACGAAGCTGCAATCGGCGTCATTTACTCCGGTGAAGCAATCTATACGCAACTCGAAAATCCTGATTTGGAATATGTAATTCCAAAAGAAGGAACCAATGTATGGATTGATTCATGGTGTATTTTAAAAGATGCACCGAACAAGGAAAATGCCGAAGCATTTATCAACTTCCTCTGTCGTCCGGACATTGCACTGATTAATTTTGAGTATATTACTTACTCTACTCCTAATGTAGAGGGTCGTGCATTAATTGAGGATGAGGCAATCCGAAATAGCGAGATTGCATTTCCTGATTTATCAAAATATGAACACTTAGAGACATTCCGTTACTTAGGCGAAGACGCAGATCGCATGTATAACGATTTGTGGAAAGAAGTCAAGTCCGAGTAAATGTCTTCATTTCAACAAAAATACTGCCGGTATCAAACATATAATACCGGCAGTATTTTTCTTATTCTATTCCCATTGATAAAACACCTTATTCTCATCAACCACATGATATCCGTCCGCATGTAACTGCACAATAATCACACCGCAATTGCGCTGCAAGCCACCGGACCAATAATCCTCAATCCCATGATTTTTGATGTAACACATCATCGCTTTGTTCATTGCACCATGCGCTACAATCATAACACGCTCCAACTGTTCTTGCTGCGGTTCAATGACCTCCTTCATAAACGCTTTGCCACGTTCACAGATCTGTTCAAAGGTTTCACCCCGTTCCGGCGCCTCATAAAGCTCAGGCGCATCAAAAAAATGATGAAATGGTGTACTTGTATCTTCTAACAGTGCCTTAAAGTTCTTTCCCTCATTGACGCCGAAATTCAATTCCTTCAAACGTTCATCCCTAATAATTGGAATATTTCTATGACCGCGAATCAGACAAGCCGTTTCGTATGCCCGAATCAAAGGTGAGCTGTATATTTTATCAAATGATACATCCTCCAAATTCATCCCTGTCTCGCCTGCTAAAGCGCGCCCCTTTTCGTTCAATTCAATGTCTGCATTCCCCTGCAAAAGATTACTTGCATTCCATATAGTCTGCCCATGACGCACAATATATATTTCCATATTACAAACTCCTTTTTACATCTGATAAAACATCAGATTATCTCTTAATTCCTCAGTGATTATACCACCTGCTTTTTCATACTTATCATACACGCCTGCGAAGCGCTGTAATTTCTTTGCAACTTCCGTTTCGGATTGCAAAATTGCATTCTGATAGAGCGGATTCGACGCAAGCTCACTACGAATCGCTTTTACAAACGGACAATGTACAATAAGGATTGCTCTTGTCACCTTATTCAAACGGAAACTTCCCTTAGACTCAAACTTCATCCAGTTAACATAATCTCTGACAAATACTTCCCTGAAATTATTCTTTGCTCGAACCAAAGCATTCTTGACCTTTTCCTTTGCCTCCACTGACAGGTCACGATTCTTTCGATAAAATTGCAGATACGTACAATATTCTGCCGTCAAAGAATGCTCCCTCACATCATTCCAACGAACACCTTCCAATCTGCGACACATCTCCCATCGGAACCGTCCGCATACTTCTAACATCATATCCTCCAAATCCATAGCGGTAAGAATCGGGAACATAAAACGCCCGGGTGTATTGCTTCTCAAACCGGAAATCTCCTGCCACATAGCAGTTCTGCTTCCTGCATTCGGCATCAGAATGATATCCGGCAACACTTCCTTCATAATCCTCTCGCAGTTAATTCCATGCTCCACATCAGAAAACATCACCTCGCGATAATAGATAGAATAATCCACCTTACGAATCTCATTCAGTGCCATTTCCAATCGTTCTGCCGTCACTAACATTCTATCAACCGAATGAAGCAAATCTTGTTTACATAATATAGGGCAGAATGTGGTGATTTTTCCATAGGTCATCTTATTGGCAGAGACAAACATATTCTTAATTTCGAATTCTACCATTTTCTCCCGATTACCTTGCAAAGCTTCATACTGCTGCTGATTCAGTTTTCCTGACTTCAACAAATCGGCTATATAAACCTGGTAGTCCATTTCCAAATCATTCTTGGAGGTTTCTTTTTTGCCATGGTAGATTGCTTTCAACCACTCATATATCGTATATATATTGTCCGAGTGACAGATGTCCATATGTGCCACCGCATCATAAAGCTGTTTTGCATGCTCTTCACCCACAAGGGACAAATCCATAAAACCAAAATTCAAGAACATCTCTAATACAGGCGTCAACAGACTCTCATCTTTTACAACACGGATAAATACCTTGTAATAGATCTCATAATACTTCGTTGCAATCTTTTTGCGCAGTTCATAGACTTCTTTATCCATAGATGACATATCCGGTAAACTCTGATATTCACGAATCATATTGCAAATGTGTAAAACTTCGTCATCATTATATCCCGCAAATTCCAAAATATGTCCCAGACAATCTTCCGTAAGAATATTGATTTCTTTTCGAACTACATGATTGTCAGGCATAGCCTCCTTGCCGACATTCTCAAAATCGTACTCTTCAAATTCCTTTGTTCTCCGTATAATTGTTCTTGGATTATACACAGAAAGTTTCTCTGCCACCTTTGCAATCAACCGAATCTCTTTTGCTGCAGGTTCGATATCAAATTTCTTTAATTTCATCTTAATAGCTAAGTCAAAGAATAACTGAAACAAATCGCTTTGCATATCGTTTAACAGAATATCTTTGTTATACGCGAGGTAATTCTCCATTTTCCAAATACCCTGTACAAAACGATGCATCTGAAAAGATGCTTCCATAATGACGCCAACTGTCATACTATCATCCTTTTCCATCAAATGAAGATAGTCCTGCAAATAGTTTTTCGCAATACTGGCACTATTATCAATTTCCCACTCTTCAGCTTTGTGTTGCATTTCCAACGGTTGAAACAATTCCATACGAAGAAAGTTCAGCTGTTCTGCCTTATATTTCAAACAAAGCGCTTTGTAATCGTTGAATACTGTTTCTACAAACATATGAAACTGTCTTGTTTTATTATCTAAATCTGCATATAGTTTCAATAATTGCTGACGCTGTTCTACTGCTGCCCGCAAAAAGATTCCACGTATCTTTTCCTGACCGGACAGTAGCTTCTTGAGGTCCTTGGCACCATCACAGGTAAATTCAGCCAGCACAGTATCCTCTGCTGCGATATAATCACAAAGATACATATCGCGCTCAGAAGGTCCAATCAAAGAATTCTTAGAAAGCAACACTTCTGAAAACTCAAATTTCTGTGTTATGCTTCCTTCCTGCACCAGATACCAATGTTTCACCATATCGTTTCGCTTTGCAATTGTTTGTCCGCGTTGAAACTTTACTAACTCCATAGAAAACCTCTTTTCCAATAATTACTAACACCTATGCTTTATTATATCCCTTTCCATAAAACACATCAATAAAAATGGAAGAATCTTTTAAAAGACTCTTCCATTTACCTACAATATCCATTACTCTACATTCTTCAGTGCCATATCCATCGGGACTTTCTTTACTTTTCTAAATTGAATAAATGCAATCACTGCATAAGAAAGAATTCCCGCTGCCACCACGGCAATATATGCATAGGATGGTACATAGTATGGGAACCATCCGGAAAATGTTGACAACATAATCTTACATGCATATTCCATTAATTTATCTACCAGCGGTAAAGTCACAAGCATTGATAAAATCACAACAATCGTAGTTGACATAATATACAATCCGCCAATCTCACCATTCGTATAACCAAGAATCTTTGTCATAGAGATGGACTGTGCATTCTTCTCAATAATAATCTTAGAAAGCAGATAGATAATCAACATAAACATTACCACGCCAAACAAAAACAACATATCCATCATAGATCCCATCGAATCAATTAATTGTCTTGATGTCTTTGTCATGTCACTGACTGTAATCTGTGTTGCGATATACATCTCATCAATATCATCAATCTCTGTATTAGAGAAATACCCACTATAATAATCCTCTTCATAATCAAAGGTTTTATTGAAATACTCCTTGGACATAAATACCGCAAGACTTGATGGATAATGATAAATACCGTCAACATGGAAACGATACGTCTTTCCGCCAAATTCCTTCAATTCGATGGTATCACCTTCCGCTATATGATATTTCTCGGAAAACGCATCAGAAATGTATACATTGTCATTTTCCAACTCAATATCAATATACTGACTATCAGGAATAATACCAAACAGCGTAGCATCCTCTTCCTGACCACTTTCTGCCACATAGGTAAGACTTCCCGCACAGTACTGTTCCGCATCTTCCACTTCGGTATCTGCCGGTGCTTTCAAAATATATTGATAATCACAAATCATATTATCTGTAATATCATCTTCATATTTGTGAAGCAACGAAGGAAATGCAATTCCAAGTAGCAAAATGATATTTGCGAAAAAGATTCCAACAAAAATCATAATATAATTCGGCATGTTTTGGAAAATAATACGCATTCGAAAACGCTGCATAATTCCAATCTTCGTGTTCAAGCGAATTGCCTTTTTCTTCTGTCTCGTGCTCAAATCGCGACGAATGAATCTAAGCGGCGACAATCTTAATTTGTATGCCAGTATTACATAGTTAATCACAACCATTAAGATAACCGGTACTACCGTCGTCTTAACAAATGCATCCGCATTCCACAATACATCATATCGGGTTAAGCTATAGCTTGCCAAATACATATCCTCTGCTACCGTTCTAAAATAAGTGTACCCTAACACATTTCCAATCAAAGCAGAAAACAAAGTAACAAGCACCGGCATCGTCATGTAGTGACGCAGCAACTCACCTTTAGAATATCCGGATGCTCTAAGAGTTCCAATCACAGTAGCTTCCTTTGCAATCGTATTATTGGTAGTAATCGCAAAGATAAATGCAATAATTGCCACAACAATATAAAGAAATACCATTATAACCATATAGTCATTTCCCAAATCGTTACCTGCAAAATGGATTGCCATATTTGCATATTCCGGAATATATTCTACCACCATAGCATGTTCTGCTAACATTTCTAAAAACTCTTCTGATAAGTTCTTGGCTTCGGCATCATCTTTTGGTTCTTCGTCGTATTTCCAAGAATAGCTATAATGAAAACCACCTTTGCCGAAGTTATCAAAGGTTTCCTCTGTCACAATACCAACACCAAACATATTCGCATCAAACATCATGTCTGAAGGACTAGAAAGCATGGTGCTGTAATCCGGCAATGCAACATAACCCGTTACTTTTAATTCCTTAAAACCAACCTTTAAGGTATCACCGATTGCTACACCATTATTTTGCGCATAGACTCTGTCAATCGCGATTTCTCCCTGCTTTGTAGGTAGTTCTCCCTCAAGCACGCATTCCCGATTCACATCCCCACGCTTTTTAAACATGCGCAAGGTACTTTCAAAATCTTTTGTGTCCTTTTCTATGTAGAAATTTTCATAGAGTGTTACATCCTCTTTTTCAAGTGTTTCAATGAGCGCTTCATCTGCTTCATAAAACAATTCAAAATTGCCATGCTCTATGTTGTATGTTTCAAATGTCTCATGAAACTCTGACTGCAGACTGGCAGACGTTACAAGGAAACCTGAAACAAATCCTATTACCATTATAAAAAACAGAAAGATTACCAGATACTTTCCAAACTCACTTTTCAACTCTCGCGGCAAACGTTTGATTAGTGGATTTCTCATCTCGTCCACCCCCTTACCAGTCAAGCTCTACAGCCGGTGTCTTTGTTTCATTTACATAATTCTTACGTATCATACCATCACGAAGCTTAATAACACGATCTGCCATATCTTTGATTGCATCGTTGTGTGTAACCATAACTACTGTATTACCATACTTTTGATTCACTTCTTCAATCAATTTAAGAATCTCTTTTGAGGTGTTATAATCAAGTGCACCTGTCGGCTCATCACAGAGAAGAATATCCGGATTCTTCACAATCGCACGACCAATTGCTGTTCTTTGCTGTTGTCCGCCGGATAACTGATTTGGCAATTTGTGACGATGCTCATAAAGACCTAATGTATGCAACAATTCATCTACATCCAGTGGATTATCACTCAAGTATGCGCCTACTTCAATATTTTCTTTGATATTCAAATTGGGGATTAGATTGTACATCTGAAAGATGTAGCCAAGATGCTTTCTGCGATATAATGTCAGCGTCTTTTCATTCATATCTGCAGTCTTTTCTCCATTGATGGAAATGTAGCCGCTATCAGCCTGATCAATTCCACCGATAATGTTTAACAAGGTTGATTTTCCCGAACCGGAAGGACCAAGTAATACACAAATCTCGCCCTTCTCAATTCCTACGTCAATTCCCTTCAATACTTCTGTTTTGCTTTCGCCTTCTCCAAAGCTTTTTTTGATGTTACTGATTTCTAAAAACATATTTTTCTCCTCCTGTGGTTTGAGTAAATTAAAAGAATCCTAAGTATAATCGCTTTGTCATACTTAGGATTCATTCTTACATCAATATAAAAAGACTCCATGTATAACACTAACGATACACATGAGTCTCGCAATTTAATACAAGCCAGGCCAAAGACCAGGATGTTGACTTGTCACGTTCTTAGAACGCCTGCTACTCCCTCACAGGATTTTGTTGAACTTATAATAACAATATCTTCCATCATTTGTCAAGAACAATTTAACAACTTTTTAAATGTTTTTCAAAAAACACCTGTCACAAATATCTCAATCCCGATTGCAATCAAGATTACACCACCTAAGATAGATGCTTTATTCGCAAGTTTCGTACCAAACTTTTTGCCGATTATAACACCTGCAATACAAATCACAAAGGTCACTGCTGCAATGAGCAATGCACACACGGTTGCATGCAACCAATCATATTCAGAAATCGTAAAACCAACCGATAATGCATCAATCGATGTTGCAATTCCCTGTAACACTAACATCTTGAAAGTAAGTGTATGTTGTTCCTCTACTTGCTCTTCTTCCGGATGCAATCCCTCATAAAGCATCTTACCACCTATCACAGAAAGAAGTGCCAATGCAATCCACGGAATCATTCCTTGAAAAACCGTGAATGCCTTTGCAAGATTGTGCACGCAAAACCATCCAATGAGGGGCATCAATGCCTGAAAAAAAGCAAACATGCCGGCAATTGTAAGTATACGATTCGTCCGCATCTTTGGTTCATTTAACCCATTTGCCAAGGATACAGAAAATGCATCCATCGCAAGTCCAACTCCTAACAGAATACTTGTTGTAAAAAATGTAATCTCCCAACTCATGTTGGTTCCTCCTGTGTATAATTCATATCAGACATTTTCAATCTGCCAATCAATCGGCGATAATCCATGCTCCTCCAAAAAAGTATTGGCTTGACTAAAATGTTTGCATCCAAAGAATCCTCTATATGCTGACAACGGACTTGGATGCGGTGCCTTCAAAATCAGATGATTCGGATTATTAAGGCGAGCTGCTTTGTTCTGCGCAGGTTTTCCCCAAAGCAAAAACACGATTGGTCGATTCTGTTCATTCAAAATATCCATCACTGCATCTGTAAACTGCTCCCATCCAATCCCCTGATGAGAATTTGCCTGATGTGCACGCACAGTCAACACACTGTTAAGTAACAAAACACCTTGCTTCGCCCATTTTACCAGATATCCATTATTCGGTATCTCGCACCCTAAGTCTGTCTGTAACTCTTTATAAATGTTAACCAAGGATGGTGGAATCTCAACCTCCGGTCTTACACTAAAGCAAAGGCCATGTGCCTGATTGACATTGTGATATGGGTCCTGACCAATAATCACACACTTTACCTCTTGAAGCGGTGTCAGATGAAATGCATTGAATATATCATCAGACGGCGGAAAAATCGTTGCTCCACTTCCATATTCTTCATTTACCTTTTTATATAAATTTTTATAATATTCTTTTTTATATTCGGGCTGTAAGTACTGTGCCCAATCATTTGTAATTGGTGGCATTTTCTTCTCCTTTGTTTACATAATTCTATCTGCTCATTATTAAAATTAATTCTATTCTCCACAAACATGCAGTTTACATAATACATCTCCTGCTTTATATGATACTTCGCTTTGCCTCGGATAAATCGCAACCGTTTTATCCCCTGCCATAAGTATCTTGACTGCATCCGCACCAACATAGAATTCCTCAACTTCAATGTCAGCCTTTTTTATCCCAGTACAACTATATAATTCATACGATTGATCCAAAGTTGCGTTACCGATTGCTACAGTTCCTACCAATTTCACACATTCTTGACCATGATACAATTCCAAAATCACATCATCTACATAAAACAAAAACGCTGCATGTTTATGCAATTGCAAAACACGTTCATATACTTGCTTACGTTTTTCTTTTTGCTGTCTCTTAGATTGACTATTCTTCTGCTTCCAAAACACGATATCACCTCTTCGTCCATCATACACCAAAAATACTACCTTGAAAAGGAATTATTCTATGCTACAATAAAGAAAAAGAACGATAAAGGGGGATACCATGAAAAAGACATATCAATTATGCATATTATTCTTAACTTTTATTTGCTTAACCTTCTCATGTCGCTTATGTGCTCTTGCAACACAACAAGATACCACAAACGAAGCAGAAAGCGACGCAACTACTTCTAACGAAACCGATTGGGAGTTTTCATTTATAAAAAAGAAAGAAAGTCTTAAAGTAAACAAAAAATGCACCTTCAAAACAAATGCACCTGAACAAGGACAGGTCACATATAAGGTATCTAACAAGAAATACGCATCAATTACAACCAACGGCGTATTAAGGGGCAAACGTGCAGGTACAGTTACAGTCAGTGCTACTTATAACGACCAGACGATCCAATGCAAAGTTAAAATCAAAGGCAAAAAAATAATATACATTGATCCCGGTCATCAACAGTATGCTGACCTTAGTACCGAACCAATCGGTCCGGGAAGTTCTACCCGAAAAGAGAAAATGACCGGCGGTGCAACCGGTGTTGCAACCGGTATACCGGAATACAAATTCACTTTAACCATTTCAAAGAAGCTTAAGACAGCATTAGAAAAGAAAGGGTATGAAGTAGTACTAAGTCGAACCAAACACAATGTAAAAATGGGAAATGTTGCACGCGCCAAAAAAGGCAACAAAGCAAAAGCAAACATCTGCATCCGCATTCACGCAGACAGCTTCAGCAGTTCGTCAGCAAGAGGCGCCAGTGTATTGTATGCTTCATCTTCTAATCCTTATTATGCAAGAAAATACGCAAAGAAAAGCAAGAAACTGGCAACCAAACTAATCGATGAATATTGTGATGCTACCGGAATTTACAAGCGCGGAATTGTTGTGCGCAATGACTTAACCGGAACCAATTGGAGCAAAATGCCAACTGTATTAATCGAATGCGGATTTATGAGTAATCCAACAGAAGACCGCAAGTTAAATAATGCTGCATTCCAGAAAAAAATGGTAAAAGGTATGGTAAACGGCATTGATGCTTATTTTGGCTATTAAGAATAGATTGGTTTACATAAATCACATTTAGTTTACATAATGTAAAATTATAATACAATATTAACAACTGAATACTATTACAAAGAATCCCCTTACATAAATCAGGTCATATCATATGAACCTTGTCCGTATAAGGGGATTTTTTATCTTATATTTACCTATGCAATATCAAGATACTTCGTTAATCTCTCATAATCTTCAAACAAAATTGCATCCATGCCAACCGAACATGCTGCATCAATGTTTTCCTGTCTGTCATCAACAAATAAGCATGATTCTGCTGTTAATTCATACCGTTCGCAAAGTAATCTATATATTCTCTCATCCGGTTTCTTCATCCGCTCTTTTGCTGACACGATATATCCATCTACTTCGTTATAAAAATCAAATGTCGGCCAATGTAACTCATACATAGTAAGTGGATAATTCGATAGTAAAAACACCTTATAACCCTTATCTTGTAGCTTTTTTATCATTGGTGTGGCATAATCATACTCTTTCACAAACCCTTCCGGTTGACTCCAAAACAATCGTATTTCTTTCTCATATTGTGGCATAGATGCAATAAATTCCTTAATTGCATCCTCTTGCGTAATAAGTCCCTCATCTAACAACGACCAACACCTAGAAGAAATCATATATTGATCAAATGCCTGTATTACATTTTCATCGAAACCAAGATTCTTGCAATGCTGCACCCAGCAAAAATCAATCAAAACCATTCCAACATCAAAGACAATATTTTTTATTCTATCTTGTAACATAGTACTTTCTCTCCAACCTTTTCAATAAAATAATTATAACGTTACACCTATCGTTTTGGATTTGAACCCATGGGGTCAAGATACTTCCGCAGATAGCACAAAAAAGGTAGGTCATTAACCTACCTTTTTGTGCTACCTGCGGAAGATGGGACTTGAACCCACACGATATTACTATCACTAGATCCTTAGTCTAGCCTGTCTGCCAGTTCCAGCACTTCCGCATATTCTCTTATTATATGTTCTTCAAAAGAAGAACCTTGTATAGATTACTACGTTTTCACAAAAAAATCAATAGTAAATTTTATTTTAGATCTTGAGAGTGCGGATACAGGTGTCTATGACACCTGTTCCTATTCTCCCTCAACCCTATATAAACGGTACACCCGTAATATACATATAATTAAGCTAACTTGCTCTTAGCAACCTCAGCTAATTTTGCAAAACCTTCTGCATCAGATACAGCTAACTCTGCTAACATCTTTCTGTTCATGTCAACACCAGCTAACTTTAATCCATACATAAACTTGCTGTATGATAAACCATTCATTCTAGCTGCTGCATTGATACGAGCGATCCAAAGACGTCTGAACTGTCTCTTCTTCTGCTTTCTACCAGCATATGAAGAAGTAAGTGCTCTCATAACTGACTGCTTTGCAATTCTATACTGCTTAGATCTTGCTCCTCTATAACCTTTTGCGAGTTTCAAAACTCTGTTATGTCTCTTCTTTGCGCCTACGCCGCCTTTAACTCTTGCCATTTCAAATTCCTCCTAATTCAATCTATCTTATAGATAAGGTAAAATCTTCTTCATTACCTTCTCGTTTGACTTGTCCATCATAGTTGCTTTTCTAAGATCTCTCTTCTTCTTAGTAGTCTTCTTGGTTAAGATATGACGCTTGTAAGCTTTGTTTCTTTTTAATTTACCAGTTCCTGTTTTCTTAAAACGCTTAGCTGCTGCTCTGTTTGTTTTTAATTTTGGCATTGTTATTTCCTCCTTAAATGTCTGTTATCTCTTATATAATCGGAACCTCGTTCCAGCATATAACGTATTATTTTTTTTCTGACAAGAACATAATCATGCTCTTACCTTCGAACTTCGCAGGCTTATCTACAACTGCTACATCCTCAAGCTGTTTTGCAAAATCATCTAAGATACCTTTGCTTGAATTCACATGTGCAAGTTCTCTACCACGGAATCTTAATGTAACTTTTACCTTGTCACCTTTTGCTAAAAACTTTCTTGCCTGATTAACCTTCGTATTCAAATCATTCGTATCAATGTTCGGTGATAATCTCACTTCCTTGACATCAATCGTTTTTTGCTTCTTCTTCGCTTCCTTCTCTTTTCTTGCAAGCTCGTAACGGTATTTTCCATAGTCAATAATCTTACATACCGGTGGCTTTGCTGTCGGAGCAATCTTAACCAAATCAAGTTCAGCTTCCTTTGCTAACTTCATAGCATCTTTTGCTGACATAATTCCCAACTGCTCTCCATCAGAACCTATCAATCTGATTTCCTTATCTCGAATCTGCTCATTAATCATTAACTCGCTAATGGCTTTGTACCTCCTATAATACATATAAAAAGAAGTGGACAGTAAACTACCCACTTCTATTAGAAATCATACTAAAATCATCTAATATTCAACCCGAGTCGCCTCTTGCGCTAAGGTGAGAGTGGATACTCTACTTTGTTGTTATTTGTCACACGACTTGAATAGATTAACATATGTATATTGCAAAGTCAAGCTATTTATTACATTTTTTTCATTTATTTTCCTAAAGCTTGCTTACACAATTCATCCTGTGCACCAATCCGTTCAAGTCCCCGCAGATCCTGTTTTGCATAGGTTCTGCTGTTTGGCTGCAGAATATGTGCCTTTAACGTATCATTCAACTGTAATTGCAAAATCGAAATAACTTCCTGTTTCAATGTCTCATCTTCCACAGGGAACGTTACCTCCACACGTTTATCGAGGTTACGCGGCATCCAGTCAGCACTTCCCATATATACATCCTCAAAACCATCATTGTAAAAATAAAAGATTCTTGAATGTTCCAAAAAGTTACCTACAATTGACCGGACACGGATATTCTCAGAAACGCCCGGAATACCAACCTTCAGGCAACAGATACCTCTGACAATCAAATCAATCTGAACACCGGCTGCACTCGCCTTATAAAGCGCTTCAATAATCATTGGATCACAGATAGCATTCATCTTTGCAATAATCCTTGCCGGTTTTCCTTTGCTTGCGTTATCTGCTTCTCTTTCAATCAATTTGATAAAACGGTCCTTTAGCCAGATTGGGGCAACCATCAATTTGTTCCATGCCGGAGGCTCAGAATAACCGGACAACATATTAAAGACTGCCGTAGCATCTTCACCAATTGCATCGTTACAAGTTAACAGACCCATATCGGTATATAATCTAGCTGTTACATCATTGTAATTACCGGTTCCAAGATGTACATATCTTCGAATACCATCTTCTTCCCTACGAACTACAAGCGCAATCTTAGAATGCGTTTTCAATCCAACCAAACCATAGATTACATGACATCCTGCCTTCTCTAATTTTTTCGCCCATACAATATTATTCTCTTCATCAAATCTTGCTTTTAATTCTACAAGTACAGTAACCTGTTTTCCGTTCTCAGCTGCTCTTGCAAGCGACGCAACGATTGGAGAATTACCACTTACACGATACAAGGTCTGCTTAATCGCCAATACATTCGGATCATTTGCCGCTTGTGAAATAAAATCTATCACAGGCGTAAATTCATAATACGGATGGTGTAACAGAATATCTCTTTCTCTAATCTGTTCAAAAATATCACGTTCTCTTTCCATCCCCGGCACTGGTTGTGGCGTGAATTTTGGCAATCTGTATTCTTCAAATCCCTCTAAACCATATGCTTTCATCAAAAATGTCAAATCTAACGGACCTTTTATCTTGTATAAATGATCGCTATCCACATGCAACTGCTCCATCAGCTTCTTTAGAAGACGTTTATCCATCGTATCAGCAACTTCAAGACGAATAACTTCTCCCCACTGACGTTTCTTAATCTGCTTTTCAATCTCTTTCAACAAATCCGCTGCCTCATCTTCATCGATTGTTAAATCTGCATTTCTCATAATACGATATGGATGCGCACTAAGAATTGTATAATTCAAAAACAGTTTATCTAAGTTACGTTCAATTACTTCCTCCAACAAAATAATCGTTGTTTCATCTTCTTTTTCAGACGGAATCTCTACAATTCTCGAAAGAACACTTGGTACCTGCACTGTCGCAATATCGATTACATCCTTGTTTTTCTTATCCTTAATCAAAGCTCCGATATTCAATGTTTTGTTCTGAATAAGCGGAAATGGTCTTGATTGGTCCACTGCCATCGGTGTCAACACCGGATAAACATTTCTTTTAAAATATTCATCTACAAATGCACCCTGTTCTTCTGTCAAATCTTCGTGATGGCGAATGATCTTCAAACCAACCTTTTCTAACTGCGGTAATAAGGAACGATTAAATGTTGTATACTGTTCCGTCATGAATTCTTTTGTTTCCGGCAAGATAGCATCTAACTGCTGTCTTGCTGTCATCCCTGCAATATCCTTTTTGGTATAGCCGGCATGAACCATATCCATTAGGGAAGCGATACGAATCATAAAAAACTCATCTAAGTTAGATGCACTGATACTAAGAAACTTCATACGCTCGAACAACAATATTCCTTTATCCTTGGCTTCTGCAAGAATTCGTTTATTGAATTGCAGCCATGAAAGTTCTCGATTTTCCAGATATTCAGGTTTTAAATACTTATTCTTCTCTTTCATACTCTAGATACTCCTTTTCTGTCTTAACACAGGTTCAATTCCATACACGCGCAAAAAGAACTCCGCCTTATCTTTAAACAATCCTCTTTCCAAGGCCAAATCATCTAATGTATCAACGGTAATCACCAGTTTCTTATCTTTTACAACCATACTATATGCACTCGCTTTTTGCTTATGCGAACGATCCATCGCATTTGCAACTTTTAAAATCGCTGCAAGTTTTGCGATAATCATATAATCACATTCTCCAATCTGACCTTTTAATTCATCATAATTAGGAAGGGGCTGTGTATTATATCTCACTACATTGGCGATTTCTTCTCTTTGCTTATGAGAAAGTCCCATAATCTCAGTTGACATAATAATGGAATATGAATTAAATGCTGCATTATTCATATTAATAAATTTGCCACAATCATGTAACGTTGCTGCTATCTCAAGCTGTAATCTATGCTCATTCTTAAGACCGTGAATTTTTTTCGTTTTATCAAAAATCTGGCATGCAATCTTAGCAACATTATGATTATGAATATTATTACAGTGATAGCGCTTTGCCAATTGAATCACGGAAGAACGAATATCATCCGTAAAATCTCTTTCAAACGATAATTTCTTAGAATTCTCTAACTCTTCTACAATAATTCCGTCACACAGATCAACACTTGGAGTCCATATCAAATCTGCTTTTGACTGTTTCAAAAACAATCCGTAGATGATTGCTGCCGGCAATAGTAACGTTGCTCTCTCATAAGGAATCTTATATTCCGTTGCAATATCAACAGCACTCTTATTAACCAGTTTTCCGTAAATTGCGTTCAGCTGATTGGCATCAAGATGATCTTCTATCTGCAGTTCAGGTACCAACCGGATCAAATTCTCAATCTCATCACCAATAGCAATGATGTTCTTTATTTCTTTTTCACCAAGATAATAATGACGGAATGTATTAATTTCATTAGCAATCAATTCTTCCATCACGTGCTCTAATTGCGTATTTCCAAAACGCAATGATTTCAATCTCTCCCTTACACGAAGTGCTCCAATCGGAATATTCTGCGTAGTCGTAAGCTTTCCGTTATTCATAAGTGAAATCTGAATACTACCTGCACCCACATCAACAATCGCTGTATTCTTTTCAACAATTTTATCAAAATAATCCGCTTTGATTGCTAAGCCCTTATACATCAAAAAACGCTGTTCCGAATTACTCAAAATATTAACGGTAATCCCTGTTCTTAATTTTATCAAATCAAGAACCATGATATTATTCTTAGCTTCACGAATCGCACTCGTCGCATATGCACAATAATCAAGTGTATTGTACTCTCGCATTTTCTTAACAAACCCATTCAATATATCACAAAGACGTTCTATGGAATCTTGCGAAATGTAGCCCGTTGCATACGTATCAGAACCCAGTTCAATAATACTTGACACGTAATCAATCTGACGATAACCCTTTCGCGTTGTAATTTCAAAAATTTTCATAGAAATGTCATTAGACCCTACATCAATTGCCGCAAATGTCTTATACGCCATGTTATACCCCTCCATTCTTTCAGTTTACATAACTCAAACTCTCGCTGAATGAACTCTATTTTTCTGAGACAAAACAACCAAGAATTCTAAAATCATCTGTTTCTGCCATAATACCTCTCAAGGCACTTTTCACCTCATCATCACTCAAATTTCCCTCAAAATCCACAAAGAAACAATATTCCCATTGTTTTCCGGTAAGCGGTATTGACTCAATACTAGTCATATTCACATTATTAAAAATGAAATGTGCCAACACGTTATAAAGACTTCCGCACTGATGAGAAAGTGCGAATGAAACACTAACCTTGTTCGCCTTCCTTGTATACTCTTTCTTGTTCGAAACAATTACAAAACGTGTCGTATTATTATCTGCAACATTCAACTGAGGTTCTAAAATTGCCAGACCATACAGTTTTGCCGCACGTTCGCTTGCAATCGCAACCTGCGTACAGTCTCCATCATCAAATACTTTCTTGGCACTTAACGCAGTATTATTCATACCAACCTGCTTCCAATCTTTCTTTTCAAGATATTCTTTCGATTGTAACAAACCTTGCGGATGCGAAAATACAGTCTTAACTGCATCCAAATCCGTACCCGGAATACCTAAAAGACACTGATTCACACGAACCAACTGTTCGCCGACAATCGATAACTGATAACGTTCTAACAAATCATAGATACCACTCACAAATCCTGCAGAAGAATTTTCAATCGGAAGCACGCCATAGTCAGCTTCTCCGTCTGCAACAAGTTGTGCAACCTCATAAAACTCTTTTACATTCTTTGCACAGATATCTTCCCCAAAATATTCAACCATGGCAGCCTCTGCAAATGCTCCCGGAACACCTGCATATACAACCTTCGTTTCCTTTGTAATATCCAATGCATCAATCACAGAGAACATGCCATCCACCACATCATCTTTGTTATCAATCACACGATATTGATAACGTCTCGAACCCGACATGATTTGCAAAAAAAGCTCCTGGATAATCTTAGAATTAAAGTCTGTACTTGCCATATTACCGAGTTTCTCTAACTTCTGTAATTCCCGCTCTCTATCATAGATTGGTTTCCCTGTAGACTGCTTGAATTTTGCAACCTCCAACGCCAAATCCATTCTTTTTTCTATCAGCTCTACAATCTGTTTATCTACTGCATCTATTTCCTGTCTCGTTACATTAAGATCTTGTACCATGTCATTCTCCCTATCTGTCATCCTTTTTTCCATCTTCGCAACGTGCATTCAGTTCTTCCAACAATTCTACCACGGCCTTTCGATACACCGGATGGATATGATACGGTGCAATTGCCGCAAGTGGTTCTAAGACAAACTGTCGTTTTGGAATTTCCACATGTGGAATTTTCAAATCCTCCGTCATAACAATCACATCATCATAAAATAAAATATCAATATCCAATGTTCTTGGACCCCAATGAATCAGGCGTTCCCTGCCCGCTTGTTTTTCAATCGACATCAGCGATTCCAACAATTCTTCCGGTGTCTTGAGCGTCTGAATCTCTAACGCTCCGTTCAAAAAATCATCCTGGTCTACATTTCCATATGGTTCTGTCACAATAAAGTCAGAAACCGCCGTCACTTTTGTATCAGGTAATGCATTCAACTGATCAATCGCAAAATCAAGATGTCCTTCTTTGTCACCAAGATTGGAACCAATAGAAAGATATGCCTTATGCCATCTGCGACTGATACGAACTGCCACCGTATCCATAGAAAGCAATACAGGAGCCCAAGGTTTTTTCACTGTAATATCTACTCCTTGTAACAGATTAAATGTTAACAAAAGCTGATTGGCAATCTCCTCTGCCAATCGCTCAATCAAGTGATAGCGCTCTGTCTTCACAATCTTTTTTATCAATTGGCATGCAACTCCATAATCCAGGGAATCCTGTAAATCATCCGTCTTCCCGGCTTTTCTTGTATCAAGAAAAAGCTCTGCGGTCACGATAAATTTCTGTCCAAGAAATGCTTCCTCTTCAAACACACCATGATATCCAAATGTTTCCAAATCTTTAATAATAATTGTATCCATCTCTGCTCCTATCTAATTACAACTATTCTGCACGAATGGTATAGTCAAAAAATTCCGAAACTTTGTCTGGCGGATTCAATACTTCCACCACAAAATTCCCATCCTCTAATTGCACATATACTTTCGCATCTCCGACAACAGTACGAAAATCATCTTTTAACTCAGAAAAATCTGAAATACCTAGTTCTTTTGTAATTTCTTTCTGAAAAATGTCCTGTGGTTTTTTCCACGTTGTAATTTCCACACCTGCTATCAAAGCGTTATATGTTGTCTCCCACTCGCTTGTATCGTCTTGTTCACCTAACGTCGCATATGCCATATCAAATACCCGTTCTATGTTTTGAACCCGCTCAATATCATCCGACACTCTTGATTTGAATATATACTCCGTCATAGAAGAAAATGTACCCTTCACAATCAAGGCTCCCACAGATAAAACGATTATAATCAGTATACCTTCCATGAATGATATACGATTCTTTCTTGTGTAATCTATCTCTACATCATCTTTGTAGTACTTTTCATTCACCTGTCGAAAGAATTTGATACAGTTTATAAGCAGCACAATATCTACAGGCGACATCATACCAAATGTAACTATTCTTTCTCCTTGAAACATACAACGCCAATCTAAAAGAAAGCATATATTATAGCCAATCAATACGCATAAAACCACTAATGAACTTACAGCTAGTATAAGACTGCATTTATTGTAATTTCCATCAGAGGAAAGATTCTTAGTTCCCTGTCTCTTTCGTGGTAACATTTCCAACAGATAATCATAATCTTTTTTGTTATCCGGAATCTCATAACCATATTTTTCAAGTCTTTTCAGATATGAATGACCAGCCAATGCTTCATACACAGAATAAAGAAATGCAGGTCCGCTACACAAAAAAAGGAACCTACTAATCACACTTACAAAATCCGGCACCCATTCTACCCATTCCAAAAAAGTCAACGCAAATGATACAATCCACAGTACCAAAAAAGTAATACTTGCTTTCTTACTATTAGCAAACTGCCTTTTATCATATCGTATCAAGATTGCTTTTTGAATGCTATGTTTCTTCTTGCCATCTTCTATTAACCGCTTCTTTTTATCTTGTTTGTATAAGATATATACCAATGGTCCAATCATCAACAATACAGACAGCATTGGTAGTATCATCATAGCAATCATATTCATTAAAAACTCACTATCCTTTCAAAATTGCCTCTGCCATCTTCAGCGCACGAAGATTCTTTTCTACATCATGTACTCGAAACAGACTACAACCCGCCATGAATCCGATTACCGAAGTTGCAATTGTCCCTTCTTCTCTTTGATCTACCGGCAAGTCAAGCGTCAATCCAATCATAGATTTTCGTGATGTACCAAGTAAGATTGGACACCCCAGTGTCTGCAATTGTCTCAAATTATTCATAATTGCGAGATTTTGATCTAAGTCCTTTGCAAACCCAATCCCCGGGTCAATCATTATCTTTTCTTTTTCAATTCCCGCTGCTGATGCAATATCAAGACTTTCTTGTAAATCCATCTTCACATCTTCTATCAAATCCTTATAATGATTATCTTGACGATTATGCATAAGGCAACATGCAACACCTGAACCGGCAATCACATCTGCCATATGCGAATCCCGGCGAAGTCCCCATATGTCATTAATCATATCTGCACCAACCTGAATCCCTACTTTCGCAACCGGTGCTTTATAAGTATCAACAGAAATCGGAATATCAAATCGAAGATTCAATGCATCAACAACTTGGCATATACGCTCAATCTCTTCCTCTTCAGAGATCATAACATGACCAGGTCTTGTAGACTCTCCACCCACATCTAAGATATCCGCTCCGTCATTGATTAATTGTTCAGCATGATATAACGCTGAATCCAAACTATGGAATCTTCCTCCATCCGAAAAAGAGTCCGGAGTCACATTCAAAATTCCCATCATATAAAAATGATTTGCAAAATCAAATTCCCTATTACCAATCTTCATAACAAGCAATCTCCTTACAGATTGTCACTTTCATCATCATGCACATAGCAAAAAACTAATAGCGAATGCTATAATTTCTCTTTTCCTGCTCCCAATAACATGCCTCACTTGCTGCACAATCAAAGCAATTCCGACTCATCTTATCTGCCTGATAAAAAAGGTCATAAAAAATACGGTTTTCTTCATTATCAGTCTGCTTAATTTCTCCTGTGCGATGCCCTGCTATCGCCTCGGTAATAAGCGCAATTTCTTCAACAGAAAAATCACATTCACTCAAAATATGTCTTGCAAGATTCGCGCCCATCTCATGATGAGAAACCTGCGCTTCATATTCCAATCCTCTTCCAAGATCATGCAAAAGTGCAGTAGCATAAATAACATCCTTTTGATAAGACAATCCTTGTTCTAACACAAATATATATAGTATACGTGCCACATCCAATGAATGGTTCACCCCATGGCAACAAAATATTCGATTCAATTCCAATTCATCAATCCGCTTCTGATTCTCCACATACAGCGGATGGTTGCGAATTTTTTCAACACGTTCCATCTATTCTCTCACTTTCCAACTGAAGCTGTCCTATATAAGAAAGTGACCCCCATGCTACAATCACAGCCGGTTCTTGCATCTGCGCATACGCATCATATACGTTTCTTGCAGATTGCATTGCAAGATTCACATTTTCACAGACATGAACATCTTCACAGTATTGTGATACACATTCTTTTAATTTCTCCCCACTAAGACCTCGTTCATTCGGAGGCGTAATGGTAAAAATGGTATCCGCCATAGGGCAAAGGAGTTTCATCATACTATCGTACTCTTTATCCCCTAACACTCCTATTATAAATATTATATGATAGTTTGTAAAATGCTTTTGCAAGCTCTCTCTCAGTGCCAACACACCATCTACATTATGTGCTCCGTCCCGAATTAATAGTGGTGACTCCGACATTTTTTCAAATCTGCCTTCCCATTTCACATTATGTAAACCATCTTTTTTCAAAGCACCATCTAACATCAATTTCACTTCTATCGCAGTAACAGCATTATAGATCTGATAGTGTCCTGCTAAAGCAATTGCATACTCTTCATTCTTATATAAAAATCTACTTCCTTCTAACGTTTCAGACAACACGATAATATCATCTTTATCAACCGTAAGAAATTGTGCAGACTCACTCATCGCATCAATCGAAAAACAATTCAAAGTGTCATCTGTTATGGCGGTACAGTTAACGCCTTCCTGCACTTTTTCAAAAGAATCTCTTAACACTTTCATTACTTCCGGCATATTCGGATAAGAAACTACCGAACAGCCTTTTTTCATAATTCCTGCTTTTTCATAGGCAATCTGCTCTATTGAATCTCCCAAAAATTGCATGTGGTCCATTCCGATCGATGCAAAAACCGTACATAATGGATTCGTAAGAACATTGGTCGCATCTAATCTTCCACCCATACCTGTTTCTAAGATTACAATATCAACATCCATCTCCACAAAATATAAAAATGCAATTGCTGTCTCAATTTCAAACGCTGTCGGTAACGGTTGTTTTTCTTTTTCTATTCTTTCCAACACTTGTACCACATTCGTTAACAAGGCTGCAAATTGTTCTTCTTGCATGTAACGACCATTCACCTGAAAACGCTCGAGATAACAATAAATTGTCGGTGAAATATATCTTCCAACGCGTTTACCTTCCGCCAAATACATGCCTTCTAAAAAAGTACAAATGCTTCCTTTTCCATTCGTTCCTGCTACATGAATGACAGAAAGCTGATCCTGCGGATTTCCCAAATATTGTAATAAGACTTTAATTGGTTCTAATCCCAAAACACTACCTTTTTTTTGAACTTGCTCCATATATATAAGTGCTTCTTGGTATGTCATTTTCTTTACCTGATTCCTCAACAATAATATTTTAAAATACGCTTCTGTACTTTTCTAGTATACCATACAACACATACGCAAACTAGATTTATTTAAAAAAGAGCCACTTTCCAGTGGCTCCTCAAAATATCAAAACAATGCATGTTTCTTCACTTCATCAGCAACACGATTCAGCATCGTCTGCAAAAGTTCTTCATCTTCTTCCGAATATAATCCTGCTATACACAATGTTACATTCCCATCTACACTCATAACCGATATCTGCATACCCGGTTTCTTTCTTAAAGAACCTGCAAACACACCCATATCAGGTATTACCTTGCCCAGCTCAATTGTCGTTGTATCGATGTCACCAAGGTCAATTACACTAATCGTAGAATTTCCATTCATCTTTCCCGATAAAGTTGTCAACATCTTCATCGGTAAACTCTTAGCTGCCCCATGAACAATCGGCATACCTTCTATTCCTGCAGCAGGAGCATCCTTTGCAGCTTTTGTCTGCGTTGCAATATGTATCAATGTTGCCGAAAAACTATCACCCAAGCCATTCGGTAACTGAATCGGAACTGAGCCCATCATATTACTTACACCTTCTGAATCTCCATTCCTACAACATTTTCTCAAATCATTCCTAAGCACAAGATTCATCGGTTCTGTTGCATTCTTACCCGGCAATTCCGAATACGCATAACAACACGCAGCAAGCAAAACATCGTGAAAAGTCACGCTATGTAACTTCGCAAATCCGTTCACACGCTCTGTCATATCTTTCGGAATACTCGTATAAATCATTCTCGGTGTTCCTTTTCCTTTTGTAGGATAAGGAAACTCTGTTTTCACTTTTGACATCGGATTCTTTAATAATGAACGATAATCTTTCTTCGGAACATTATTATATATCTGTTCCGTTGCCCTACTACCATTCTTAATCTTAACATTCCATGCATTACCTTTATCCAAAAGGTTATTATACGCCTCTGTTAATTTCTCAAATAGATACTTCGCATCTATTCCATCTGTACAAATGTGACTTACAAGCAAAACAATTACACTTTCTGTCATACGTCTAACAAGATAACAACGTAACTGCGTCTTATCCTTTGGCTGAATAGAAAGCAAAGAAAGCTCATTTGCTTTTTCCATAGGATCCTCTTGGGTTTCTAACATCTGGAAATAATCGTTCACCGTATAATCTTCGTGAACCAACCAATATGCCTGAGAATCCGTAGCATGGAACGAAGCATGTAACACATCAACACTTTCAACCACTTTCTGAGTTGCATCTCGTAAAATCTCCGAATGTATTCTCCCCTGATATCGAACAATAAAACGTATTGTGTTATCACTATAATCGCGCGTAAGATATTGAATCTTATCTCCAATTCCCGCAACTATTTTCTTTGTGTAAGCCATGCCCTAACACCCTTTCTTCCATACTATTTCCATTATAACTAGTATGAGAAAAAATGGCAATTAGAAATTACGCTGTCTTTTTGGTCATTTTACACGATTACAATCTGATTCTTTCCATGATTCTTTGCCTGGTAAAGTGCTTCATCTGCTTTCGCATACATTTCATCTACCGTCATACCATCTTTCGGATACATACTAATTCCAATACTTCCGGACAAATCAACCACAGGATACTTCTTACATACCCTTCTGATTGTCTGAATCAATTCTTCTGCTTTCTTCTCAACAATTGTCATATCAGGAACTTTACTCAAGAAGGCAAAGAACTCATCTCCACCAATTCTTCCTACAATATCACTCTCGCGGAAAATACTCTTTACTTCCTTTGCGAGTTCAATCAGGAATTCATCTCCCATCTGATGTCCTAATGTATCATTCAAGCTCTTAAAATTATCCACATCAATCATGAACAATGCATGCATAGACTGCGGGTATTCACTTAGAAATTGCTCAATATATTCCATCGTTGTTTCTCTGTTATATAACATCGTCATCTGATCACGCTTCGCAGCCTCTATCAGCTTCTCTTCTTGTTTTTTCTCTAAATCAATATTCTTCGCCGAAAGCATGACACAAAGATGTCCGCTATCTACATCGGTCAAAAACTTCAAGTCATTATGAACCCAGTGCAGACTACCATCCAACAATCGTCTCTGATAATTAAATGATAAACCTGTTCTTCCACTGTCATAGATTTCTCTCAAATGATTCTGTGTAAAGTTGCGATAAAACTCTGCTGCTTTACAATTAGAATCCACAATTGATTCAAGTGCTGCCTCATAAAGTTCCTCAACAGACACACAGGATTGTAATGTAGTATTTCCCACATCCTGCCTACGTTGTGTAATAATACGCCAATCGTCTACATCCATATAGGAAACTGCATATGTATCATCCGGCAATTCGAAAAGATACTGCAATTCCGTCTGGTATCTCTGACGTGCCATGTAATCCCTTGTAATATCACGAGTTACACCTAACACACCAATATTATTCCCATCGTCATCTTTTAATATATACTTAGATGTAGATGCATATCTCGCTCGTCCGTCTTCGTCCGGAAGCGGTTCAATATAATCAATCAGGTTCTTACCATTCGTAAACAATTTATAATCGTCCATTACATACTTTTTAGCTAATTCCTGATTCTTAAATATCTGTGCATCTTTTTTCCCAACGATATCATCTAACCATTCATTTCCGGAAGCTTTTACAAACGGCATGGAAGCAGCCACATATACAAGATTCATATCTTTCACAAAAACCATTGCCTTCGTATCATCAAGCATTGCCCGAAATGCTGCTTTAATAATATTATCATTCAATTGATCCATAACTGCCCCCTCCTACTACATTTTGTATTATTTTATCATTCCTCTTGTGTTTTCGCAATAAATTCCACAAAAAAAGACGCCATTTTTGACGTCTTTTCACAAAAATTCATAAATTTTTAAGAATTGTTGCGCTACTATAATCGCAACAAACTTTTACTCAACCACACGAATGTGAATACTACCGCTGGTTGTCGATGCTTCACACAGACCACCGCTTGCTGATTGGGGCACATCTACACTTCCACTGGTTGCATCCGCAATGAAATTCTTCGGTGTCAACAAACTACCGCGAATACTTCCGCTGGTTGCTGAAAGTTTTAAATTGGCTGCATCACAAGCCTCAAAACTAATTCCACCACTGGAATTTTCAAGTTCCATATTACCGGAAGCAATTACATTGTCACACTTGATACTACCACTGGAATTATCTCCTGTTATATCCGCGCACTCCACGTCGGTCAGCTGAATACTTCCACTGGTACCATTTACGTTAAGATTTTCCTTTGCAACAATAGAAGACAATCGAGTACTTCCGCTGGAACCTTTCGTAATCATATTCTTGCATTCCACATCTGAAATCTGGATTCCACCACTAGTACTACTTGCTTGGACATCATTTTCTGCGCGAACAGAAGCTATTTGGATTCCTCCGCTGCTTCCGAGCACAGTCAGGCTACCCACCTGATTCTCACCAACTTCAATTCCTCCACTGGTATTTTCTACGGATAATGTACCGGTCACATCTGCTTTGAAAGTAATCTTACCACTGCTGTTGGCAACCCTTGCTTCTTCAAAAGTAAAATCTGTCGGTACCTCTAATCTTCCACTTGTATTATTAAGAACAAGTTTTTTATATTCAGTCTTTGGTAAATATACTGTAATCTTAACTTCCTCTAAAGACACGCCAAAATTGAATTGCCATTTGCCTTTGCTGATACGTTTAACCGTCAATGTATTATCCGTAACCTTAACCTCATCGTATACATTATCATTCTCCGTACAGACTACCTTACAAGTACCATCTGTAGACGGAACAAGGCTTACTTTCGCATCCAATCCATCAATGGATATATGTTCAAACGATTCCTTAACTTCGTATGTATTCGTTTTCCATTCCACCGTATCTACCTTTGCCATATCGAATCCTACAGATGCAGCAGATATAAACGCACTCATAAATCCAACTACAATCATACACACAGCCACAATAAGGGCAATCTTTTTTGCTTTTTTCATATCACAAACTCCTTTACTTCTTGATAAATAATCCTTTTATTCCAATCAATATCTTCTTGCTCAACCATAAGATTCCCTTCGTCACTAAGTTAAATCCGAAAAACAGAAGAACTGAAAGTCCCAGCAATATCAGGCCACATCCAAACATCATTCCAAACACTGCAAAGTTGCCTTGAACCAAAGCAGCAAACGCAAGTACCACCATTGCCAAACCGCTTACGGCTAGTGAAAAATCCATTACATATAGCGAAATAATCATCATCCAAACGCTCAGATAACAAGATAACGCCACAACACACAAAGACAATACAATCGGAACCCAAATCGGTGCTCCTAAAACAATCAGGACAACCTCCCAAGCCTTTAACGCCTGCTTCGGCTTTACTTTTTCCTTTACCAGTTTTGGTAATGACACCTCCGAAAGAATCTGGTTAATGATTTCTTCCATACTGCCTAACACCTCAACAGCTTCTTCCTCACTCATTCCGTCTTCTACCCGGTCATCAATCATTTCCCCGTAAAAGTCCAAAGATTTATTAATATCTTCTTCCGGCACACCATTTAACTTTTCTCGAAGTGCTGCCAAAAATTCACTCTTATTCATCGTCATGTTCCTCCCTTGCCACAAAACTATATATGGACATAATCTCTTTCCATTCTTCCTTAAAATCTTCTATACGCTTCACTCCTGCATCTTCAATATGATAATACTTTCTAAGTCTTCCATTATGCTCTGCTGAACGAACGGTAAGCATCTGGGCCTTTTCCAATCTGCGCAAAATCGGATAAAGTGTTGATTCAGAAATCTCTACATATGGTTTCATGTCTTTAATGATTTGATAACCATAAGAATCTTCATTTTTAATGGCTGCAAGGACACATACATCTAATAAGCCTCTTTTTAATTGAATATCCATCTCAATACCCTCCTTTACACAATACTATACTTCGCATAGTATTATATGTCAAGAGGTATTTTCCTTTTTTTTTACTTACAGCAAAAAAGGTCTCAACACATACGTGTTGAAACCTCTATTCTCCTAATTATATTCTCTCATCTTTTACAATGCATCCGGCTTTTGCCCATCATGTGCCAGCCACTGACAATCCGTCATCTCCATATCGGTAAATGTAGCCTTAAGCCAGTTCTCGCTATCTAGGTACATCACAACACCACACTGGTCAAATCTATGCTTACTGTCAAACTCCTTTGATAATCCAACAGGAGAAATTGGTCAAATGACCATATACAAATACTAAAACAGTTTGTATAATAATCTCCACTAAGTTACATTTCTTTCTTATTATATTTTTCTTTGACATCTAAATATCTCCTATATTATATCGTTCACCTTTAAGATGCTTAACACAACTCCTAGAATAATACCGAGAGTATAGCCAATTGCCATTTCTCGCGTCCAGCATAAAAATGCTTCCGATTCCAGACTAAGCTTCCCTTTCTTAGAAATGCTATATCGAACCTCTACGCTATCTCCTACCTTTAAATCACTTTCTTTAAGCTCTGCTTCTTCTATGTACTCTGTCCCATCCACAATAAAAGAAACCTTATATTTGTAAAACGTACGATATCTCGGCGAACCAATCGAATGGCTTCCTGTTGCTAATTTCATATTACCCAACTCTTCTTCAACCATCGCATTTACTCTTTTTGCTTCCCGATAAGACTTTGACGAACCAATATACGATAACAAAAACAGTAAATATACAAGAATCAATATAATAATTATGATTCCAATTATAATATATCCAATGATACTCATTTAAATTTCTCCTTTTAACATATTACATCCTTTGTTCTATATCGTTATTCAAAATTATACCATTTTTACTATCTTTACAGTCGCTACCCCAAATAACACCAAAAAGATACTAAATCCAACAAGAAGCAATCCAATCAACACAACGACGATTCCTGCTCTTATAAATATTTTGTCTTGTTTCATATCGTAATCCCTTTTCTCTACAAACTATTACTTATTTCATATTCAACATAATACAGATTGAAATCAACATAAGTACTCCTATCGGAAGACCAATATAAAACTTCAATTCACCCATCATAAGTTTTTCTTGTCTTTGTTTCTCTATATATTTCACTAACAATACACCAAGATAAGCTCCTAATATTACGGGGCCAAATATAAGTATCGCGGTTAAAATCTGCTCCACATTAATTACCTCTCATA
Organism: Lachnospiraceae bacterium; assembly: GCA_015057435.1. Lineage (GTDB taxonomy): Bacteria > Bacillota > Clostridia > Lachnospirales > Lachnospiraceae > CAG-590. Next base: position 12,160 of record SVEJ01000015.1, on the reverse strand, counting down.
ACTTACAATTATTTTATCGCAAAATATTCGATTCCAAAGATTACTCCGACACCAACAAGTACACTTCCCACCATATATACCAAAGCAATCAATGCATTTCCACTCTTCATCAATTCTGCAGTTTCCAACGCAAAAGTAGAAAACGTAGTAAACCCACCACAGACTCCGACTTTCAAGAACAAAAGTAATTGTGGGTTCAGCGTATTATTCTTGGTTGCTGCGACAGTAATCAAACCAATTACTATGCATCCCACTATATTAATAATAAATGTTTTAATTGGAAAAACGGTTACTTCATTTATGGGAATTAACCCAATCAAATATCTGCAAACTGCTCCTATAAAGCCGCCTAATCCAACAGCAATTATATTCAACATCCTTACACCTCAACTAACTCATACTCTCTCGTTCCGTATCCAAGCTTCGCCGCCGCTTCAATGGTATGTACACCGTTACGACTCTCAATTCTCTCCAACAAATGTGGCTTACCCGGATCAGAACAAGCATATACCAGATCGATACAAGCTTGGTCAATCGCAATCGGATCTGTAGAAGCTAAGATACCAATATCCGCAATACACGGATCTTCAGCAACCGCACAACAATCACAATCCACACTCATATTCTTCATCACATTGATATAAACAATATCACCCTTAAAATAATCCACTACACTTCCCGCTGCATCTGCCATGGATTCCAAGAAAGAATCATGGTCCGCTGTCCATATGTGTTCTGGCACTCCAGCTCCATGAATGTACGCTTTACCATAAGACGATGCCACACCAATGGATAACTGCTTTAACGCTCCACCATATCCTCCCATAGGATGTCCCTTAAAATGAGACAACACCAACATGGAATCGTAATTGACAATATTCTTACCTACATAGTTTTCCTTAATGACTTTGCCATTCGGAATGTCTAGTTTCAAATCCGGACCCTCTGCATCCAACAAATCCACCTTGAAATATCGGTCCCAACCATGGGCAGAGATAAGCTTTCTGTGCTTTTCTGTGGTATTGCGCTCACCTTCATATGCGGTATTACATTCTACTACGGTACCATTTACATGCTGAATTATTGGTTTCCAAAAGTTCGGTTTCAAGAAATTCTGATTGCCCTTTTCACCAGAATGAAGCTTCACTGCTACATTACCATTTAATTCTTTACCTACCATTTTATAAAGTTCTAACACCATTTCCGGTGTGATATTCTTCGAAAAATATACCTTTGCACGCATTTTGAAATCCTCCTTCATGCATCCATAATGCTTCTATTTGTATAATAAAAACGAAATACACATATAAAAAAACCTATAATAGTATACCATTCTTTCCGTTAAATGAAAAGAAGGGTTGCAACACCTTCACATGTCGCAACCCTTACTTTATCACTTATGCTTAATCTATATCTAGAAATTCACACTACTTGTATTTTGCTATGAAACATTCATAATCCTATCGATTAATCCTTGCTCTCTTTCTAAGAGTTGGATCAAGTATCTTCTTACGAATACGAATATTCTCCGGAGTAATCTCCAAAAGCTCATCGGTATCAATGAACTCTAACGCCTGCTCTAGGCTTAAGATTCTTGGCGGAGTGAGCTTTAATGCCTCATCGGAACCAGAAGCACGCGTATTGGTCAAATGCTTTGCCTTACACACATTAATCTCGATATCCTCAGCTTTACCGGTCTGACCGATAACCATTCCTGCATATACCTGCTCACCTGCACCAATGAACAAAGTTCCTCTGTCCTGTGCGTTAAACAAACCATAGGTAATGGATGTTCCTGTCTCGAATGCAATTAAAGAACCCTGACTACGATACATCATGTCACCCTTGTATGGTCCATAGCCATCAAAAATGGTATTGATAATTCCGGTACCCTTAGTAGATGTCATGAAATCACCACGGAAACCAATCAAACCACGAGATGGAATATTAAACTCTAATCGCACCGTTCCATCATGGGCCGGTGTCATTGCCTGAAGCTCACCCTTACGTTCATTTAACATACTGATTACCGTACCGGAAAACTCTTCCGGAACATCCACATAAGCAATCTCCATTGGCTCAAGTTTCTTACCATTATCATCCTGCTTATAGATAACCTCTGCCTTGCTAACAGCAAATTCATATCCTTCACGGCGCATATTCTCAATTAATACGGATAAATGAAGCTCTCCACGGCCAGATACCTTGTAGACTTCCGTCTCTTCTGTTTCCTCTACACGCAAGGATACATCTGTATTAAGCTCCTTAAACAAACGGTCACGCAAATGTCTTGAGGTTACAAACTTACCTTCCTTACCTGCAAGAGGGGAATCATTGACCATAAAGTTCATGGAAATGGTTGGCTCCGAAATCTTCTGGAATGGAATCGGCTGCGGATTCTCCGGTGAACAAAGAGTATCACCAATGGAAATGTCAGCAATACCTGAAATTGCCACAATGGAACCAATTCCCGCTTCCTTCACTTCTACCTTATTAAGTCCTTCAAATTCATATAACTTACCAATCTTGACCTTCTTGCTCTTGCTCTCATCATGGGCATTTACAAGTAATACATCCTGATTCAGTTTCAAGGTTCCATTGTCAATCTTACCTACACCGATACGTCCCACATACTCATTGTAATCAATCGTAGAAATGAGCACCTGTGTATCCGCTTCCGGATCACCGGTTGGAGCCGGGATATAGTCAATAATAGTCTCAAAAAGAGGTGCCATATCCACTGCATCATCTTCCATATTCTTCTTTGCCACACCTTCTCTTGCAGAAGCGTAGACAAATGGACAATCAAGCTGCTCGTCCGTAGCCTCAAGGTCAAGCAAAAGCTCTAATACCTCTTCTTCCACTTCTTCCACTCTTGCTTCCGGACGGTCAATCTTGTTCACACAAACAATCACATGAAGATTTAACTCCAAAGCTTTTTTCAATACAAACTTCGTCTGTGGCATGGCACCCTCAAATGCATCCACCACAAGAATTACACCATTTACCATTTTAAGAACACGCTCAACCTCACCACCGAAGTCCGCATGTCCCGGTGTATCTATAATATTAATCTTTGTCCCCTTGTAGTCCACTGCTGTATTCTTCGAAAGAATCGTGATTCCACGTTCTCTCTCAATATCATTAGAATCCATGACACGCTCTGCCACTTCCTGATTCTCGCGGAATACACCGCTCTGCTTCAAAAGCTCATCCACCAAGGTAGTTTTACCATGGTCTACATGGGCAATAATCGCTACGTTACGAATATCATCTCTAGAAATTGTCATATTGGCCTCCTAATCCTTTGTAGAAACTTTCCCTACATTTGATTTGAACCGACGATGAATTTTGCAATTTTTCTTGTCAATGTCTATATAGAAGGTCATAACCGTGCTCCGATTGTGCTAATCATTCCAACGAGCCTCAAACCCTGTGTACCCTTTTCGGCAAAGGCCTCAAGGGTACATGAGTCTCGTTTCCATAGCACAAAAGGTCGCACTTTTTATGACACTTCAATATAGACAAATAATGAAATCTAACGAATTGCAAAATTCATCTTTGCATTTCAAAATCAAATGTCTCGCCACACCCGATGCCATTTCTACATATAGGATATACTTCTGCTTATTTTTCAACGGGTAATAGTGTAACAAAAACGAAGAAAAAAGAAAAGCGAAAAAATGCCGATATTTCATAGCATTTCTTCACTTTTCTTGTGATATTGCACGATAAACAATAGATTACTTTATCGAGGATAATTATTAATATATTTTACCCATTCATCATATATTTCTTTTCGGGACTTACCAACGCATTCTTCGTAATTTTCTGTTTCTATTAGCTGTAAAACCTTATCCCATCCATATGCATTATCCAAATACTCAATATAGGTATGAGCAAACGTATATCCACCACAATCAGAAAAAGCAAGCGGATTATTGGAACAGGTGTCTCGATAAGTCGGTATTGGATGTGACTCTACATATTCTTTATAAAATGGTTCACCATTACTCAAATAAAGCGCCATTCCTTCTGTTAACCACAAATCAATATCTTCATTGATAACACTAACATATGCGTGAACAATTTCATGTAATACTGCATATTTATTATTATCATAAGTATGTACTTTTCCTGGATTTGCAGGAGACGTCAAAATGACATTCGTCCCAATATTATCACCAATATACCAATCGAGTCCTAATAGTGGCGCAACGTATCCATATTTTTTTGTCTGCATCGTTTCTTGATTATTATAGATATATACATTTACATCCGGCTTTTCAGAAAATCCTAACTGTTTTCCAATATCTTCTGTTTTTGAATCTGCATAATCAAATACATCCTTAGCTACTGCTTTTTCTGTTTCATAGTAGACATCGACCCACTTACCATGGAATTGCTTCATCTCTTTTGTCTCCAAAGAAAATGTAGGAATAAAATTGATAACCATACCTCCAATCAAAATTCCCATACCTATGAATATCCCTTTTCTTATTTTTTTCTTCATAATAGAAAAACCTCCTTCTTTGTGTTCATTTACACAGTCAGTGTATAAAAACTGCACAAAAAAGGAAGTTACCGTGGTCATTTCTTTATATGACTTTAGTCATTTTCTTTTACAAACCTACTATATTTCATAATTAAAGCGTTTCTTTCTTTGGTTCCTATCTTCTCATAAATGGTGGATATGTAATTCTTAACGGTTCCATTGGACAAACATAATTGATCTGCAATCTGCATATTCGTATACCCACCAACTAGCAACATAAAAACTGACTGTTCCCGTTCTGTCAATTCCTGTAATATTGCACGAAAGGCTTGCTCGTCCTCCGTTACTTCTGTAGCGCTATTCTTCGATAAATCACTCGTTCTTGGAACAATCTGTAAAATAATTTGCATATACCGATTCGTCATCATGCATATAAGCAAAAAACATCCTAGATACTGTAGGCATCTAGGTACCGCCCCATATCTAAGAATTTCCTCTATTCCGGTAAATGGTTCTATCCACGGCTGTCGTAAATACACGCCTGTAATAACATGTGCTACTATAATCGACAAAACAGATACAATCCCAGAATAATATAACAATCTTTTGTTCAAATAAAAACCAGCGATGATAGTAGGTACAATAAAAATGATTACCGCTTGGAAGGTGAACAAAACATATGCCGTTCCTGCCATAATTGCAGTTCCCATAACAACAAGATATTTCATAATGCTATTGTAAAAATGAAGCTTTAAAATCATAACAGCAGGTATAACCAGTGTGATTAGTGCTACCAACAACATAACTACTGTCATATCAAAATAGATTTCAAATATACCAAGCCAACAAAACAAAGCGACTAGCAATATACATCCAAAGATGACTAAAAGCCCTTTGGCTACATTTTCATTAATCTCTGCTTCATTTTTCTTTAGTATGATGTCCATAATCATTTACCTTCCCATATCTTCAAAGTCGCAATTTGCGAATTTAAAACTCATATAACTTTATCTGGTGCTAACAGCAACTTGCTAATAACTGGATGTATAATTGACGAATCTTCCAGTCTATTAATTGCACACAGTTTCTTTCCAGCATCCTTACTGGATGCTCCGCAATGAAACGCCTGCTCTGTTTCTAATCCATAGTCTATCACAATCAATCTGTCATGACAATCTGGGTTAGGCTTAATGCGAAGCACTGGATATTCATTATTAAAATCATTTACCACTGCGCTAGTCAAAAATCCTTTTCTCCCATGACCATTTTCCGTAAATAAAATTACTTCCACATCTTTCTTCTTCTGCGACAACAATTGTAATGTCTTAACATTCACATAATCATCTACCACGTAAATACCAGTCGTCGCCTGTTGATATATATCAATGTAAGCTACACCCGCCTCAAACTTCTGTCCTTTATAAATGACAAAATTCTTATAATCTTTATCAGACACAAAATTATTATTCAGAATATCGATACTTTTCTGTATCTGTTCCACATTCTGTTCTGTCTTCTTTTGTCGATCAGCAACGCCTGCGACTTGCACCGACAGTTCGGATACTCTAGCCGTCACCAAACGCATCTCCGATTGTGTGACAAACTGTTGATTTTGCTTTATGTAATGACGCATTTCGCGAAATGCACGCATAATAAAAATGCTCTGTTGCTCTGCTAATTCTCCACGAAGAACAGTAGCTAGCATGTAGATTCCTTGTTCAATAAAAGCATATGGCGGTTTTCTTTTTCCTCCCCAACTTGAAGTCGCAATTTGCGACTTCAAGTTTTCATCTTGTAAAGTCTTGATTTGAAACTCTATGAATTAACACAGCACGTTCACAATCTGTGACTTAGAAACATTACTCCAACTCTTCCAACTCCTCTATCTGCTTCAACGCCTCCATATACTTTAGAAGTCTCTTTCTCTGTGCATCCTTCAAGCTATGATAATCCTCTAATATACGCTTATCTGTATTCGTAATCACAAAACCCTCTTTAACACTTTCAGTTGCTTTATCATAGTCTTCATCAATCCCTTTTCCAGTCAGCAATTGTTCTGGCGTCACTTCTAACACCTCACAAATCCGCATAATTTTATCTGCTGACGGATTCGTCTTCTTGGTTTTCCAATCACTAATCGTACTTCCAAACAACCCAACTTTTTTCGCAAATGCACTTTGTGACATATGCTTTTCATTTAATATCTTAAAGATTCTTTCACTAATTATCATATTGTCCTCCTATATGGTACGTATATGCGTATCCGTCACAACTCGTATTTACGTACATTTTATGCTCTATTTGTATTAAATCAATCTTTTTTTCAAAGCTCATTATTAACGTAAAGAAAAAACAGGCAAAACGCCTGTTTTTTCATCTCATTATTTCTCTTTTTGCATCTGCTTGTATTCCTCTTCTGTATACAAAACGAAATCATCCTTAGGTTTTGTACTTCTGGTAAAAGCAATTGTCTCTACATCGTCTGTTTGATTCGATTCCGTTATCGTTTTACTTGGACGAAATGGTATTGATTCCACTTTTCCTTCCGAATTCCATCCCGGAAACGCTATTGTTTCTTTTTCTTGCGTCTCCTCTTTCTGTGAAGAAGAGATTCTGTCTGTGTAGGGACTCGCGTCATTATTCATATCGAATTGAAAATCATCCCCCAACACAACGCCTACTGATTGTTCTTGATATGCATTCTGTCCGCGCGTGGCTTTTACCGCAAAGAATATAATCACACTTTGCCCGATTACCACAAATATAATCCATATCGCATTACCGGTTGCAGCATCTGCATAACTACTATACTTTGAAACAACGTTAGGATTAGTAGGATTATAATATAAAACCTTATCACTACCCCTCCATCTCTCACTATAATATGTCACCGTATATGTCTGTTCATTGACTGTATAGCGGTATGTATTATTATATCTCGTACGTCGATTTCTATAAGAACCGTATCTTCTTCTGTCTGATTCAATACAAGTAGCTTTTGCCGGTAAAAATTCATCTACATCTTGAAACAATTTGCTTTGTTCTCCTAACACTACACAATATCGAACCAATGCTATAACCACCCAAACCTGCAAGAGACATAGCAACTTAAACATATTATTTCCTTTCATTTCTCATATACCTCTCCTCATTTTAATTTTCATATGCATCATATGCCCTCTGCAAATAATACAACTCTCGTAAAGAAATCGTTGCATTCTTCTAATTTTTAGAAATAATTACACATATAGAACAAAGACACCCTGTTCACAAGGTGTCTTTATATTATTTGACAATGTAGTTACTTGTTGAAACATTTAACAAAACCTATTTCTCACTCTTCTTGCTTACACTCTTCTTCGCAGGTGTCTTCTTCGCTGTACTCTTTACAGGAGCTTTTTTTACAGGTTCCTTGTAATCATACTCAAACACTACGGTTGAAAGTGGTGGTAAATGAATTGAAATAGAATGCTCTCTGTCATCCCAAGGCTCATTGACGGCCTTAACTGGTGTCGCATTAATTCTTCCCTTTCCACCGAATTCTACCGCATCAGAGTTCAGCACCTCTGTATATTTACCGGCACATGGTACACCAACGATAAATCCATCACGGTCCATCGGTGTAAAATTACTTACGAATAACAACTGTTTCTTCGCTGTAGAACCTCTACGAATAAATGATACAATACTGCTCTGTGGATCATTACAATTAATCCATTCAAATCCCATTGGATCCTGGTCATTGTAATACATTGCGTCATTCTCATTATATAACTTATTCAATGCCTTCACATAGTTCTGGATGCCCTTGTGACTTTCTGCATCCTCACCATCCATCAAGAACCAATCAAGGCTTCTCGCTTCACTCCACTCACGAAGCTGTGCAAACTCTTGACCCATGAACAGTAATTTCTTACCCGGATGCCCGTACATAAATCCATAAGCCGTACGAAGGTTTGCAAACTTATCATCATGCAATCCCGGCATTTTATTAAGCATAGAACACTTCAAATGTACTACTTCATCATGAGACATTACTAAAATGAAATTCTCCGAATATGCATACATCAAACTAAATGTAAGGCGATTATGATTAAACTGTCTGAAATATGGATCAAGCTTCATATACTCAATAAAGTCATTCATCCATCCCATGTTCCATTTGAATAAAAATCCCAAACCATCCATAGATGTTGGTGCAGTTACACCTGCCCATGATGTAGATTCTTCAGCAATAACAAATACACCCGGCTCCTGTTCTTCAATCGTCTGATTCAACTTCATAAGAAGCTTAATTGCATCATAATTCTCATTGCCGCCATCTTCATTAGGCAACCAGTTACCATCCTGCTTACCGTAATCAAGATAAAGCATAGATGCAACCGCATCTACACGAAGTGCATCCACGTGGTATTCCTTTGCCCAGAACAACGCATTTGCAATCAAGAAATTAGATACTTCTGTTCTTCCAAAATCAAAGATGTAAGTACCCCAATCAGGATGTTCTCCTCTTCTGCTGTCTGGATGCTCAAATAATGGCATTCCATCAAACTTTCCTAATCCGTGCGCATCTCTTGGAAAATGAGCCGGTACCCAGTCCAAAATCACGCTGATACCATTCTTATGCATGTAGTCTACAAAATACATGAAATCCTCCGGATCACCATATCTTCTGGTCGGAGCGTAATAATTAGTTACCTGATATCCCCATGAACCATCAAAAGGATACTCTGCAATACCCATCAACTCAATGTGAGTATATCCCATATCTTTTACATAATCTGCAACCATCGGAGCTAATTCTCTATAGGTATAGAATCCGTTATCATCATCCTCCACACGCTTTTTCCAAGAGCCAAGATGCATCTCGTAGATTGCCATTGGCTTTCTCATCGCATCATTACGACTTGTCTTTCTACGTGTTTCCATCCAATCATCGTCTTTCCAACGATATTTGGTAATATCCTTAACCACTGAGGCATTATCCGGACGGAACTGCGCACAATTTCCAAACGGATCTGATTTGAAAATCTCCTCGCCATATCTGGTTAAAATGTTAAACTTATAAACTGCATCTTCTCCCACATCCGGAATAAACAATTCAAAAAATCCACCGGTACTTGTAATCTGCATTGGATGCAACGCTGCATCCCACATATTGAAATCGCCTACTACAGAAACACGTCTTGCACGTGGTGCCCATACAGCAAAATATGTACCGGACACGCCGTCAATCTTCATCGGATGCGCACCAAGTTTCTTATAAATATCCCAGTGATTACCTTCTGAAAACAAATGAACATCAAGCTCGCCAAGCTGTCCATCAAAACTATATGGATCTGCAGCAATCACTGTAGAACCATCCTGATACGAAGTAACCAGACGATACTTATTGCCAACAAATTTTTTCTTAGGAAGATAAAGTGCATAAAAACCTCTATCATCTATCTTCTCCATGTCATACTCTGTCTTTCCGGTTGGTGCAATCACCTTGCAGTTTACAGAATGTGGCTTATATGCGGTAATCATCTGACCTTCACCATAATCATGATTACCAAGGATATGCTTAGGTGCGTTAATCTTGCCCTCCATAAGCTCATCGTATAGTATCCAGTTCATCCACTGTTCTATCTTAACGTTCATATATAACCTCCCAAATAATTTAATTTTTTCACTAAAATACAATTGCTTCGTGCTCCGCACTGCTTTGCATACCTTCATACTAAGCTCGATTCTCTCGCTAAGGATTCAGGCATCTCGCAATTGCACAACTCTATTCGCATTCCGCTCTATCGAGCTACATGCTCATAGAGTTTAGTCCGTCAAATGGATACATCTCTTTGTAAGCAAGCTTACACGAGATATATCCGCTTGACGGATTTTAGTGCCTAAAATGTCTCATTCCTGTAAACACCATTGCAATTCCATATTCGTCAGCTTTGTCAATGGATAACTGATCTCTCATTGCTCCACCCGGCTGAATGATTGCTGTAATACCTGCCTTAGCAGCAGCTTCAACACAATCATCAAATGGGAAAAATGCATCAGACGCCATTACCGCACCTTTGATTGCATCTTCACCAATCTGAGTTCTTGCGTGCTCAATACCCTGTTCTGTAGCCCAGATACGGTTAACCTGTCCAGGTCCGATACCTACTGTCTGCTTATCCTTTGCATAAGCAATACCATTAGACTTCACGTATTTAACAACTTTCCAAGCAAACTTAAGATCTTCCATCTCAGCTTCTGTCGGCTGTCTCTTTGTTACAACTTTCAAATCTTCCTCATTATACAACTCGCTATCAATCGTCTGAACAACCATACCACCATTCACTTTCTTCATATCAAGTGCACCGGCAGGCTGTTTCTCTTTAATATCATCTAACTGTAATAATCTGATATTCTTCTTTGCTGAAAGAATTTCTAACGCTTTATCTGTATATGCAGGCGCAACAACAACCTCCATAAACATCTCAGAAATATCTTTTGCCATATCCTCTTCAATCGTTCCGTTAGCAACTACAATACCACCAAAGATTGAAGTCTCATCTGCCTCATAAGCCTTTCTCCAAGCCTTATAGATTGTATCTGCCGAACCAACACCACATGGATTTCCATGCTTACATCCAACAACAGTTGGCTCATCAAACTCCTTCAATAACTCTAATGCACCATTGGTATCATTAATATTATTATAAGATAACTCCTTACCATGAAGCTGTTTTGCTCCGGTTAAAGAACCCTTAAGATTAGCAATTTCTCTATAAAATGCTGCCGGTTGGTGACCATTCTCACCATAACGCATCTCCTGAACTTTCTCGAAAGTAAGTGTTAATGTATTCGGCCAAGAAGTATCTCCTCTTTCACTTCTAAGATAATTATTAATCATAGCATCATAATTAGCTGTATGCTCGAATACCTTACCCATCAAATAGAACTTTGTATCTAATGATACAGAACCATTCTCTTTCAACTCTGAAAGAACCTTCTCATAATCAGCCGGATCAACCACAACTGCTACATCCTGATAATTCTTAGCAGCTGCACGAATCATAGTAGGACCACCAATATCGATATTCTCCACGCAATCCTCTCTTGTCACACCCGGCTTTAATACTGTTTGCTTAAATGGATATAAATTAACAATCACAAAATCAATCGTGTCAATTCCAAGTTCCTCTAACGTTTTCATGTGTTCCGCATTAGAACGCATTGCCAAAAGGCCGGCATGCACCTTTGGATGCAATGTCTTCACACGTCCGTCCAAGCATTCCGGAAAACCTGTCAAATCAGAAATCTCAATCGCTTCAATTCCTTCTTCCTTAAGCTTGTTGTAAGTTCCACCTGTAGAAATTATTTCAATGCCAAGGGCAGTAAGTTCCTTTGCCAATTCTACAATACCTGTTTTGTCTGATACGCTGATTAATGCTCTCATATTATTCCTCCTAAATCTTTGTGCAAATCTTATCTACACGTACTTACCAATATGATACCACTTTTCATAAAATCTGTAAATGAATAATACCCTGTTTTTGAAGGCTGTTATTTGACAAACTAAACGCATCCTTAAAATGTGGTTGTAGCATTTAGTCTGACAAACACATTTATATCTATATTATTCCTAAACGAAACCGTTTCGTTTTGACAAAAGAAAAAGCCGTGTAA
>SVEJ01000014.1 GCA_015057435.1 Lachnospiraceae bacterium | reverse complement strand
CCTGTAGCATAAGCACTACCTGGAATTACTCCAAGTACCATTGCTACAATCAACACAAAGGACAGTAACTGCCGTCCCCATTGTTTTACATTTCTCTTTCGTAGTGTTTTCATAATCTCCTCCATAACTTAATTTTTAGATTCCACCATATATTTTCCTATTATATACTATTTATTTCATAATTGCTAACAAATTATTGAAATGGTGTTATTTTCTCGCGAATTTAAATTTTTCATACAAAAAAAGAAAAAATATCTCGTTCAGTGAAAAAATCAACTCACTCACAAGATATTTTTATCATTCATTTCTTTTTTTATAATTATTCTATATCTGCGTAGCAATCGGTACACTAATCTCTATATCTTTTCATGATAACAAATGCAAGATACCCTACCAGCAATCCGGATATGACCCCAGATATACAAAGAACCGGAAGGTAATAAGCAATGTGAATATTCTCCATCACAATTACAGCAACAACAATCTGTCCAACATTATGCGCAATTGCACCTGCCATACTGACACCTAATACAGAAAAGAATGAAAATCGTTTTAAAACAGACATTACTAAAACGCATGCCATCCCGCCGGCAAGACTGTATATGATACCCGAAATACCGGAAAACAAAATGCCTGCAAGTACAACTCTCACACAAACGAACATAAATGTACTCTTAAGATCTGTGCGGTATAACAAAAACATTGTTATGATATTGCCCAAACCTATTTTTACACCCGGAACTGCAATCGTAACCGGTAATAACATTTCAAGATATGATAAAACAAGGGAAATAGCTAATAGCATTCCTGTTTTTGCAATTTTTCCTGTATTCATACAAACCTCATTTAATTATCCACATCTATTCCGTCTTTGCTGATAATCTCAACGAAAACCTTATTCGGAAGACATGTTATCATCTCATTGTCCTTTTGGATAGGTCTGTGTTTTACGCAAATCTGATCAGGACAATCTGCAGTTTCCATAAAGGCCATTTTGTCTTTTATCACAATCACATTCGTAGTTTTCTCCTGAATCGAAATCGGAATCTTCCTATCTTCATCTAAAGGATATATCATTTTTGTTTTATCAACATGTATACATACATATGCTCCGTTTTCCTTGTTATATAGAAAACATAGTAAAACAAAAACTAAAACTAATACACCGATTATAATTACAAAATCACCCTTTTTTAAATGCGGAGCAAATTCACCTTTCATAAAACACATTCTCCAAGCAGATTACTTCACAATCTTATAATCATCTGACTGTAGACGAAACGTCTTTTTGAGCCCTTTTGTTATATATACCTCTTTTTGGTCTGTGACAAAAATCGCCTCAACACCTTTTTGATTTGCATATTCCATTCCGTCTTCTAAGCCCATTACAAAGCATGCCGTTGACATGACATCCGAAAGCATTCCGTTGTCGGACACAATTGTAACCGAGATCAAACCGTTATCAACCGGATATCCTGTACGAGGATCAAAAATATGATGATAACGCTTTCCGTCTATTTCAAAATATTTTTCATAATCACCGGATGTAGACACCATTACTTCGCCATCCACATCTACAATACCAAGCATTGCACCTTGTTCTCCTCTCGGATCTTGAATCGCAATATGCCAACCCTTGCTATTGCCTTTATCACCATACGTCAAAACACTTCCACCAATAGATACAACTGCACCTCTGACATTGCTAGCTTGAAGCTTTTCTTTGATCAAATCACAGGCAATTCCTTTTCCTGATGCACCAAAGTCAATCTGCATACCTGAATCATGAAATACGACCCCGTCTTCAAGAATTTCAAGATTGGATACGGCACATCTTCCCAAAACTGTTTCAATTTCTTCCTCAGTCGGAACAACATCAAAACCTTCTTCAATTCCCCATAATGCTGCGATCGGACGAATACATGGCGAGAACGCTCCATTGCTCTCCTTACATATCTGCATTTGGAATTTTAAATATGAAAGCAATTCCTCAGGTAGTTGGTTGGTACCATCAACAACATAATTATTATTCAAATTTTGAACAGTTGATCCGGATACTCTCAACGAAATCTCATTTTCCAACTCTTTCAAAGTGTCATCAATCATTGCATCAATCTCATCACAGGTTAACAAATCATCTGCATAAATATTCTTTTTCACAGATGTTCCCATCGCAGTACCCGGATATGTCTTATTCTCAACCTTGCTATCACTTGATGTAATCGTCAGATACGCAAAATAGACAAATAGAATTACACAACATATAAACACTAATATATTGATTATTTTCCTGTTTCTTGCAAGAAATCTCATCACTATCTCCTATCCAATCATAAATGAAATCTCAGCTTTGCATGCCAATTTTCCATTAACAGATGCCTTTACTGCTCCGATACCCAAAGGTCCTTTTATTTTGATGATTTCACATTCCAAATCAAGACGATCGCCCGGAACAACCTTTTGCTTAAACTTTGCTTCTTTTATCCCTGCAAAATATGCAATCTTCCCTTTGTTCTCTTCCATTGATAGCACTGCTACTGCACCCAATTGCGCCAATGCTTCAATCTGCAATACACCGGGCATTACCGGTTCTCCCGGAAAATGTCCTGCAAAAAACGGTTCATTATAAGAAACATTTTTATATCCTTTTATAGACTGACCCGGTACCATTTCCGTCACCCTGTCAATCAGCAAAAAAGGTTGTCTATGCGGTATTATTTCCATAATCTGTTTGATATCTAATTCCATATTATTCTGTCCTCCATGAATTAAAAATTTGAAATGAAAAAGGCACATTACTTCAAAACATTGAAATAAGAGCCCTTTTCTACACTCATTTGTTCATTCTATCAAAAAAACAACAAAATGTCATCTATTTACTTAATCAACATATTTTTTAACTACCAAAGTAGCATTGTGTCCACCAAATCCTAATGAATTAGACATACATACATTAACATCAGCATGAACACCTTGATTTTTTACGTAATTCAATGTGAATTCTTCCGGATCATCTAACTCGCGCAAACCAACGTTCTCATGAATATATCCTTCTTCAATAGATTTTACACAAGTAATAAATTCTACGCCACCGGCAGCTCCAAGCAAATGACCAACCATAGATTTTGTAGAACTGATATATGGCTTATTCTGCGCATCACCCATAGCAATCTTAATCGCTCTTGTTTCAAACAAATCATTATGATGTGTTGAAGTTCCGTGCGCGTTAATATAATCTACGTCTGCAGGCTCAATACCGGCATCCTTCATTGCAAAAATCATAGCATTTGCTGCACCCATACCGTCTTCTGCCGGAGAAGTAATATGATATGCATCGGAAGTTGCCGCATAACCAACTACTTCAGCTAATATCTTAGCACCTCTTGCCTTTGCATGCTCAAGCTCTTCTAAAACAACAACACCGGCACCTTCACCAAGAACAAATCCTGCTCTGTCTTTGTCAAACGGAATAGATGCTCTTGTAGGATCATCTGTTGTGTTAAGCGCTGTAAGTGCATTAAAGCCACCCATACCAACAGGGCATACCGCAGCTTCCGTACCACCTGCAATCATCACATCTGCATCACCATATTGAATTGTACGGAATGCTTCACCGATATTATGATTACCGGAAGCACAAGCTGTAACCACATTAATAGATTTACCCTTCAATCCAAAATAAATCGAAACATTACCTGCTGCCATATTGGAAATCATCATTGGAACACAAAGTGGTTCCATACGATTAATCCCCTTATCATTCATTCTTTTAATATTACGTTCAATGGTCTGCAAACTACCGGTACCGGAACCAAGAGCAATACCAACACGATATGGATCTTCTTTTTCCATATCCAAGCCTGCCTGTTCCATCGCTTCCTTGGTTGCAACAACAGCGTACTGTGCAAATTCTTCCATTCTTTTCGCAGCCTTTGGATCCATGTATTCCTTTGCAACAAAACCTTTTACCTCAGCAGCAAGCTTTACCTTAAAATCAGGCTCATCAAACTTTGTAATCGGTCCAATACCAACCTTACTCTCTTTTACACTATTCCAAAATTCATCAACATTTAAACCAATAGGAGTAATTGCTCCCATACCTGTTACAACAACTCGTCTCATAATAATCTCCTTCCTACAACGACATTCCGCCATCTACACAGATGACCTGTCCGGTTACATACGCTGCTTTGTCTGACGCTAAAAATGCTACCACTTCAGCTACATCCTTCACATCACCTAACCGCTTCATTGCAATATGTTCCGCAACTTGTTTCTTTGCCTCTTCCGGCATTGCATCTGTCATTTCTGTCACAATAAAACCGGGTGCAACTGCATTCACTGTAATTCCTCTTGAACCAAGTTCTTTTGCAACTGATTTCGTAAGGCCTATCACGCCTGCTTTTGATGCTGCATAATTAACTTGTCCTGCATTTCCATATACACCAACAACACTCGACAGATTAATAATTCTACCTGATTTTTGTTTCAGCATTTGTCGAGATATGTGTTTTACACAATTAAATGTACCCTTTAAATTAGTATCTAATACTGCGTCATAATCTGCCTCCGACATCTTCATCAACAGACCATCTTTTGTAATTCCGGCATTATTAACCAAGATATCCAAAGAACCATATTCCTTCACAATGTCTTTCATCATCGTTTCTACAGCATCATAGTCAGATACATTACAACAATATGTAACAGCTTTTCCGCCATTACCGGTAATCTCAGCCACTACCTCATCTGCCTTATCTTTACTACCATTATAATTCACAATTACGGTTGCACCATAAGATGCAAGTGTTATCGCCGTACTTTTTCCAATTCCACGACTTGCGCCGGTCACCAATGCAATCTTACCTGTTAACATCATTTCCTCCTTAATTAAAGACCTAAACTCTCTTTTACTTTAGCCAAATCTTCATATTTATCAACATTAACTATTGTTACTTCTTTGTTAATCTTCTTAACAAAGGAAGATAACGTCTTTCCCGGTCCTATCTCAATAAATGTATCAACTCCGTCCGCAAGCATTGCTTCTACACACTGAATCCACTTAACCGAATTAGAAACCTGTGTTGCAAGTAAATGCTTCACTTCATTCTTATCTGTCACAAAATCACCTGTTACATTGGTTACGTAAGGAATTGCAATATCATGAATCTCAACATTTTCCAATTCCTTAGCAAGTTTCTCACCTGCACCAATCAACATCGGTGAATGAAACGGACCACTTACATTCAACGGAATGCATCTCTTTGCACCGGCTTCCTTTAACAATTCAGAAGCTTTTTCTACAGCTGCTTTCTCACCTGAAATCGCAATTTGTCCCGGACAATTGTAATTGGCAATGCCAACAATTCCGTCTACCTGTTCACAAACTTCCAATATCTTATCAGCATCCAAAGCAATAACAGCTGCCATAGCACCTTCACCTGCCGGAACCTCGTCCTGCATATAGATACCACGCTTACGTACTACCTTTGCGCAATCTTCAAAATCCATTACACCGGATGCAACCAACGCAGAGTACTCTCCTAATGACAAACCACCTGTTACATCAGGCTTAATTCCCAAATCAAGGACTGCCTGCATCATAGCAACTTCTGCGGTAAGCATGGCAATCTGCGTATATTCCGTAATATTAATATCTGTATTCTCTTCAAAACAAAGTGCTTCGATATCAAGACCTGTTGCTTTTGAAGCTGTCTCAAAAACTGCTTTACTCTTTTCATTATTATCGTAAAATTCTTTTCCCATTCCAACATACTGTGCGCCCTGTCCCGGGAACATAAATGCAACTTTACCCATTTTTTTATCCTCCTATACTACCACTCAATTAACTGAGCACCCCATGTTAA
This sequence comes from Lachnospiraceae bacterium, assembly GCA_015057435.1. GTDB lineage: Bacteria > Bacillota > Clostridia > Lachnospirales > Lachnospiraceae > CAG-590. The sequence goes on along the minus strand of SVEJ01000014.1, from coordinate 54,164 downwards.
TCCACCACCGAAGCCGCAGATCACAATTTTATCTCCTTCTTTTAACATACCACCACGATTCATTTCATCTAATAAAATCGGAATGGATGCGCTTGAAGTGTTACCACAATGATCAACATTCATCGGAAACTTTTCCATTGGAACACCCATCTTATTCGATACTGAAGAAATAATTCTTGCATTTGCCTGGTGCAAAACAAAATATGTCACATCATCTTTTGTAACATTCGCTCTTTCTAATAATAAATCAATACAAGCCGGCACTTTACGAACCGCAAATTTGAAGATATCCGGTCCAATCATCTGAATATAATGCTTATCCTCTTGTTTTTTGTTTAGGAAATTTCTTGTCGAACGCTCCTTACATTTTAGAGACATTCCCTTTGATCCATCACTATGTGTAATACTGCTTAATACACCATGCTCTTTATCTGTTACGATTGCGGCCCCTGCACCATCAGCAAATAGTATACATGTCGAACGGTCTTTCCAATCTACCATCTTTGACAAAGTTTCTGCACCGATAATCAAAGCAGTTTTTGCCAGGCCTGATTTGATATATGCATCTGCAGTCTGAAACGCATACACAAAACCGGAACATGCAGCGTTAATATCAAAACAAGTTGCATTCGTTGCACCAATCTTATCCTGTACAATACAAGACATACTTGGCGTCGCTCTTTCTCCGGACAAGGTAGCAAACACAATTAAGTCAATTTCTTTTGGGTCAATTCCTGCATTTTCAATTGCAGCAAGTGAAGCCTGTGCCCCCATAAAAGATGTCGTCTCGTCAGTTGCAATATGTCGCTCGACGATACCCGTATGCTCCCTAATCCATTCATCATTTGTTTTCACCAGTTTTGCCAATTCATTATTATCAATGATCGTCGGCGGTAAAAAACTACCTGTTCCAATAATTCCTGTAGCCATTTCATACCTCTTTCTTCTGTTAAAACCTCATATTTTACAACATATAACCTGTAAACATATAAAAATAGACTCATACAATAATATGAGTCTATTATCATCGTAAACGATTATATTGAATAAATGTTGTTTTGTCAACATCTATTTCTTACTGTTCATTTTCAAACAAAGCAAGTTTTTCCTGAAGTTTTGTAATGCGGGCATTAATTGTATCAATCTGTGATACAAATTCATCAATTTTTTCATCTAACGGTTCATTTTGCTTTTTCGCTATATATATATCCATTCCAATCTGTGTAAACAACTTATTCTTATCATTATTATAACCCCTAATCTTAGACTTTAAATCATTGATTGTTGTAAGACGCTTTGTTGTATCTTTTGCTTTATCAACTGCATTAGACGATGTTTCCATCACCTTATCTAAAAAATCATTAAATGCCATATCTCTTCTCCTTTTCTCATATCAACAATAGATTGGTATTTATCTAGAAATACACTACTTCTTCTTCAGGTTTATCAGCTTTTTCAATCTTTTGAGGATATAGTACCGGTCCATCTCCTTCAAATTCTTCATAATACTCACATTTCACCTTCGCTGTAACTGTTACCCATTCTCTGTCTTTAAGATTCGATGTTTCCAAAGTTACGCACTTAAAACCTAAGAATGTGATGTCTTCCGCACAACAAGTCATCGCAAAACGTCCGGGTACAAACGCTTTTCCCTTGTATTGCGGCGGACAATAAACCTGACCTTTGAATTTTACAACACGATCCACATACTTTTCCGGATTGTCAGATGCATCAATATAGAAAATACCGTAATCTTCGTCTTCGATTTCAATCACATCTTTATCCATGTCATACGGAATCTCCATCTCACCATCATCAATCTGCGCCTGTCCATTCACATTTTCAAAAACAATCTGCGCTCTTCTGTTCACTGTCTTGACAGCCATGCGCATCGTATTGATATCGGTTTCTTCCGTACAACGGTTAAATACAACCATATCTGCATTTTGAATATGCTCTAACATAAGAGATTTCATATTATTATTATAAATCGTAAATGTGGTAGCATCTATAAGCGTAATCACCTGTACAACCGTCCACCCCTTAGGAACACGAATAGAAAACAAACGATCTAACTGCCACATACCATTGTACTCAATCATAACTGCTTTGGGTTCATATTCATCCTGCAAATCCAACAATTTTTCCGTATTGATATCTTCTTCATCGAGATATGCAACACTGATATTTCTTTTTGCAAGTTCTGCCTCGTCATACTCTTCCATACCCTCTTCAGTTACAATCAAAAGCGTTTTATCACCTTCTGTAAAATTACGGTCAATCAAAGTCTCACTACAAAACTTTGTCTTTCCGCATTCTAAAAAACCCATAAAGACAAATACCGGAATTTCTTTCACCTTTTTATTCAACATATTCTTATCCCTCTCTAACTAAGCATGAAACAACTTAGAAATTTTATCTTCCTGTAAACCACTACCAATGACACATAATTTACCTGTAACATCAGGTTGTCCACTTCTGATTTCATACTCTTCAGGCGTCAAGTCAAAGTATATCCATCCACCTTCCGTATCAGGAACAATTCCTTTTGCGCGTAAGATAAATCCATATTCCTGATTCTCACTATCAGATAAAGCTTTAAGGATTTCTTCCATTTCGTTACGATCATACTTATGCGGTGTTTCGATACCCCAACTTGTAAACACATCATCCGCATGATGATGTCCGTGATTGTGGTCATGATGACAGCATTCTCCATCATGATGATGCTCATGATCGTGGTCATGGTGGCAGCATTCTCCATCGTGATGATGCTCATGATCGTGGTCATGATGACAGCATTCTCCATCGTGATGATGCTCATGATCGTGGTCATGGTGGCAGCATTCTCCATCATGATGATGCTCATGATCGTGGTCATGGTGACAGCATTCTCCGTCATGATGATGCTCATGATCGTGGTCATGGTGGCAGCATTCTCCATCATGATGATGCTCATGTGCATGACCACATGTTGGACAAATATTAGCTTCTGCTAACAATTCATCCATCAAGGATTTTTCTTGTTCCATCGTTGCAACAATCTGCTTTCCATCGATATCATCCCATGGAGTTGTAATAATTGTTGCTTTATCATTATGTTCTTTAAGCATAGAAACAACCTGCTCTAACTTCTCTTCTGTAAGCTTTTGACTTCTGCTTAGAACAATTGTCCCTGCATTTTCAATTTGATTATTAAAGAATTCACCAAAATTCTTCATATACATTTTACATTTCTGTGCATCTACAACTGCCAAAGCCGAATGAATTGTAATGCTTTCATCTTGCATATCTGTAACAGCTTTCATTACATCTGACAGTTTACCAACACCTGATGGTTCTATAATAATACGATCCGGTTGATACTCATCTAATACCTGTTTTAACGCTTTACCAAAATCACCTACAAGCGAGCAACAAATGCAACCTGAGTTCATTTCATTAATCTGAACACCTGCATCCTTCAAAAATCCACCATCAATTCCTATTTCACCAAACTCATTCTCTATTAATACGAGTTTTTCACCCTGAAATCCTTCAGCAATTAATTTCTTAATTAACGTTGTCTTTCCGGCACCCAAAAATCCGGAAATAATATCAATCTTTGTCATATTGTCATCTCCTTACTTTAGATTAAACTTGTACTAAAATAACGTTCTACTCGATCTGCTAAAATAGTGGCAATTACTTTATCTTCTCCGTATTTCTTTGCAATCTGTTTAGCTGCCCATACATTTGCTCCGGAACTCGTACCAACTAACAAACCTTGTACTTTCGCTAATTCTCTTGCGGTTGCAATTGCATCCTCATCCGTAACTTCAATAATATCATCAATCATATCAACATCCAATACTTCCGGAACAAATCCATCTCCGATTCCTTGAATCTGATGCAATCCCGGTTCATGCCCCAACAATGCTGATACATTTTTCGGTTCAACAGCTACAATCTTACAGTTTGGATTCTGCTCTCTAAGATATTTACCAACCCCCTGTAATGTTCCTCCGCTTCCGATTCCTGATACGTAGATATCAACCTTTCCTTCAATCTGATCCCAAATCTCCGGACCGGTTGTCGTATAGTGAATATTAGGATTTGCCGGATTTTCAAATTGTTGCGGCATAAAATAATAATCGGCGCTATTATATATTTCTTGTGCTTTTTCCACACATCCGCCTATTGACAACTCAGCCGGTGTCAACACAAGTTCCGCACCCAAAGCTTTTATAATCTTTTTTCTTTCTTCACTCATATTCTCAGGCATAACAATAATAACCGGATAACCCTTTCTTATACCGCATAGAGCCAAACCGATTCCAGTATTACCGGATGTTGGTTCAACAATTGTCATACCCGGTTTCAATTTACCTTCCGCTTCCGCTACATCTAACATATTTTTCGCAATACGGTCTTTGATTGAACCTCCGGGATTCAAGAATTCCGCCTTAGCAAAAATATTAAGCCCTGTTGTCTGCTTTAAACTAACTAATGGTGTATTACCTATTAAATCTAATATATTTTCTACATACATATCAATTGCCGCCTTTATATTTTTATTTTGTTATTTTAACCGTCGTCGCCTGTCCCTTATTCATAAATTTCTTTTTATACTTCTTGTATTTTCCGGAACTCATCTTCGGAAGCTTAATCTTTGCTTTTTTATGAACACCTTTAAATGCCTGCGCTTTAACCGACTTGATTTTTTTCGATTTAATCACAATTGTCTTGAGTTTTTTACAATTGTGAAATGCTCTCTTTCCTATTGTTGTTACATTAGAACCTACCGTAACTTTTTTCACCTTTTTATTATTATAAAACGCTTTGGTACCAATTGATGTTACTTTAAACGGATAACCGTTGATAATTACTTTACTTGGAATTGTAAGTGTCTTTTTCTTCTTCGCTCCAACTACCATCACCGTACCTTTTTTTGCATGTGATTTTGTAATCTTATACTTGATATTACCAATTGTCCACTTGCTATTCTTCTTCGGTAATGATTTTTTAACCTTTGTCTGTGCATATTCATTCTTAGATGTATCTACATTATCTAATTTTTCCGGATCCACACCATTAAATGTAGAATTGGACATATATGTAACATTTGGCGGAATTTCCATCTCATGAATATTTTGACAATCTTCAAATGCATTATCACCAATTGTTTCTAACGAATCCGGTAGTTTAATTACATTCAAATTCTGACAGCCGGAAAATGTATCATTCTCAATTGCAGTTACACCTTCCGGGATTTCAATCTTATGAAGATTCTGACAACCTTGAAATGCTGCTGTACCAATCTTATCTAATGTTTTACCTAAAAAATAAATATAATTAAAATTATCACACTCAAAAAATGCATATGCCTCAATTGTTCTAACCGTTTCCGGTAAAGTCACTTCGTGCAAATTCGTACTACCTTTAAATAAAAATGCAGGAATCGAAACCACACTACTTTTTGACATATCAAAATTACTTAGGTTCTGACAATAACCAAATGCATATTCACCAAGCGTTGTTACACTAACCGGCAAATCAAATGGTGCTTCTGTTCCAAGATTATTAATATATGCAAATGCAAAACTACCGATAGTTGTTACTTTTGATGTTTCCTGAAACTTAATAAAATTGGTATTATATGCACTATAAAACGCATAATCTCCAATCATAGTTACTGTATTCGGAATCTCGAATCCTCCATTATGGTAGGAACCTTGTACTGCATAATCGCAAATCTCTTCTACCGCAGGTAACAAAAAGTTTCTATCATTCATTTTATAATCCGGTGCTACACGATACAGATATTTCATATCTTTCGACATTAAGCATGCACCAATTCCTTCCGGTTCATTCTGCATCCCACGATTATCATCAATAAAAAACTGATTATTCTCCATTACATAAAAGCTTTTAAATTTACAAGAAAAGAATACCTTTTCTCCAAGCGTTGTTAAAGATGTCGGAATAACAACAGCATTCTTATCTATGATATTTTCTGCTAACATGTTGGTTGCAGAAAGATATACATTTAACTTTTTAAAAGATGTACATCCATTAAATGTTTCGTTTCCGATTGTTGTAATAGAATCCGGTACAATGACTGTTTCGATATTTACATTATCTTTGAATGTACCTTGCAAGCCTTTTACGACGATACCATTAATAGTATTCGGAACTACGACCTCCTTCAAAGGATTCGTCGTATTCGTATCGGTATAACCCGTTACCATACCTGTTGCAGGATCAATTGTAAAACAACTTTCTGCTGTAAATTGTTTACTTGCACCATTTCCCTGCGCATTCACTTGCATTCCACTAACTGCAACTAAGAACATAGCAAATGCTGAAATGATAATCCCTAATACATTTTTTCTTTTTTTCATACTAATTCCCTCCTAGTCCTAAGATGGTTGCACCACCAACAACAATATCGTCATCGTAAAATACAATGGCTTGTCCAGGTGTAATTGCACGAACCGGTTCTTCAAACGAACAAACGATTCGTTCGTTATCTATCTTCTTAATTGTACAAGGTGCACCTTGATGAGAATAACGAATTTTCGCTGTCACATGCATTTCATGATCAAACGAATCAACCGCCATCGCATTCATATGATTTGCTATTAACTCACTATGGAAAGTATCTTCATTCGTTCCGATTACCACTTCATTCGAATCAGGTCTTAATTCAAGAACAAATGCAGGTTTTCCTAAAGATAATCCTAATCCTTTTCGCTGGCCAATTGTATAATGTATGATACCTTTGTGACGACCTAAGACATTTCCCTGCAGATCAACAAAATTCCCTTGCGGAAACTGTCTTCCGGTCTCCTTTTTTATATACGATGCATAATCATTGTCCGGAATAAAACAAATTTCCTGGCTGTCTTTTTTATCTGCAACAAGCAAACCGATTTCCTGCGCAATACGCCTAATCTCATCTTTTTCATATTCGCCAACCGGCATCAGTGTCCTTGATAACTGGTTCTGTGTAAGATTATAAAGTGCATATGTCTGATCTTTCTTCACGGTAGCTGATTTTCTCAATGCATATCTTCCGTTAGAAAGCTTTGTAATTCTTGCATAATGCCCTGTTGCTATATAATCACACGACAATTCCATCGCTCTATTCAACAATGCTTCCCATTTCACATAACGGTTACACGCAATACAGGGATTCGGTGTTCTTGCATGCACATATTCGTCTACAAAGTAATCAATGACATTCTTCTTAAACTCATGCTTGAAATTCATCACATAATACGGAATGTCTAACATGTCCGCAACCCGTCTTGCATCATCAACCGCAGATAACCCGCAACACCCGGCATTTTCAGCCATATCTATTGGATTTTCATCTTGCCATATCTGCATTGTAACACCGATAACATCATAGCCTTGTTCTTTTAACAAATAAGCTGCGACAGAAGAATCTACGCCTCCTGACAAACCAACAGCAACTTTTTTCTTCATTCTAATATTCTTCCTCTTCCTCTTCTTCGCTGATATCATCCTTTGGTTTTTCTAAACCTTCAATTTGAATATCATTTTTTTGACAATAATCCCATAAAGCTGCATGAATCGCCTCTTCAGCAAGTAAAGAACAATGTACTTTAACAGGAGGAAGGCCATCTAATGCTTCCATAACAGCTTTATTGGTCACCTGTAACGCTTCATAGATTGTTTTACCCTTCACAAGCTCAGTTGCCATAGAACTTGTAGCAACTGCTGCGCCACAACCAAATGTCTTAAACTTTACATCTTGAATCACCTGATTATCATCAATATCAAAATAAATACGCATGATATCGCCGCACTTTGCATTTCCGACAGTACCGACACCACTTGCATTCTCAATCTCTCCCATATTTCTTGGATTTGTAAAATGATCCATTACTTTTTCACTATACATGCATCTGCTCCTCCTAATTCATACCTTTTATAAAATCTTCATACAAAGGTGACATATCTCGAAGTCTTTGTACAATTTTTTTAATCTCATCAACCACATAATCTAACTCTTCCATTGTATTCTCTTCACCAAGAGTTAATCGTAACGAACCATGTGCAATTTCATGTGGCAATCCGATTGCTAATAATACATGCGATGGATCTAATGAACCCGATGTACATGCAGAACCGGATGATGCACAAATGCCTGCCATATCTAACATGATTAGCAAGGATTCACCTTCAATAAATTGAAAGCTAACATTCACATTATTAGGCAGTCTGTCTTTTCTGTGACCATTAATTCTTACATATGGTATTTCATCCGTAATTCGTTTCATCAAATGCTCACGCATTGTAATTTCTTTGTTCGTACGCGCTTCCATTGTTTCACAAGCAATTTCTACAGCTTTAGCAAAACCTACAATTCCGGTAACATTTTCAGTACCTGCTCTTCTGGAACGTTCCTGTGCACCACCATGAACAAAATTTCTAAGTTTTAATCCTGTTCTAATGTATAAGAAACCAATTCCCTTCGGACCATTTAACTTATGTCCACTTGCACTTAACATATCAATGTTATATTCATCTACATCTATCGGAAGTTGGCCATATGCCTGAACAGCATCCGTATGAAAAATAATACCGTGTTCTTTTGCAATTGCTCCAATTTCCTTAATCGGCTGAATTGTCCCAATCTCATTGTTTGCAAACATAACTGATATTAATATCGTATCCGGACGAATTGCCTGCTTTAATGCATCCATTTTTACAACACCATTTTCATCTACATCCAGATATGTTACATCATATCCATGTTTTTCCAAATACTGTGCCGTATGAAGAATTGCATGATGTTCAATTTTCGTTGTGATAATATGCTTTCCTTTTGACGCATAAGCTTCCGCAACAGCCTTAAGGGCCCAGTTATCAGATTCTGTTCCACCGGCAGTAAAATATATTTCATTCCCTTTCGCATGAATACTGTCTGCAATGATGTCTCGACAATCTGTAATAACAGCTTTATTCTTTTGAGAAAATGTATACACGCTAGACGGATTACCAAATTTCTCTGTAAAATAAGGAAGCATCGCTTCTACAACTTCCTTTCTTGCCGGCGTTGTAGCCGCATGATCCAAATAGATTAAACGTTTATCTTCCATAATCTGCCTCTCTCCTTTTAACAATTTGATATTATATCTGATTCTTTTCTAATCTTTCGATTATCTTCAACCAATTCACTAAGAGCAATTCCGTCCACTGCTTCTTGTATACTATCATTAATACGTTTCCATACAGTCTTTGTTACACAGCAGTCACTCCCCGAACATCCATTATGCCCATCTAATTCTCCGCATTTTACAGGGGCAAGATCCCCCTCTAATGCACGTAAGATATCACCTACACTAATCTCATTACTATTCTTGGCAAGGACATATCCTCCTTGCGCACCACGTATGCTCTCAATCAGACCTGCTTTTTTTAGTTTTGCCATTAATTGTTCGAGATAACTATCGGATATTGACTGTCTTTGTGCTATATTGGCAATCGATTGCGGCGTCTGTTCTGAATAATCAGCCAAATCTATCATTGCTCTTAATCCATATCTTCCTTTTGTAGACAATTTCATATCTATTCACCTCAATTCCTACTAAAACAGTCGGATATTACACTGCTAATATATCAATCATTTTGTTCTATGTCAAGTAATATCATAATCTGAAACATATGACATATAATGTTTTATCATCAAAATATTCGGAGTAATTCATGCGTAATTTTTTTCTTTTTCAAAAATGCAAGACATTCATTCAAAATAACATTGTAATAAAAGGTACGCTCATTCTTATCCTTACCGGAATCATTACTCGAATCATCGGCTTTTATAATAGAATATTCCTTTCTGATTTAATTGGTGCCACACAACTTGGAATCTATCAGTTAATTCTTCCTATGTACATGATTGCTTTTGCACTTACAAATTACGGAAATGAAATTGCTCTTACCAAATTAACATCCGAGCACAAAGGAAAACGCGATTATTGCAGTATACATGCATTTTTTATTATATGTTTTCTTTCAAATATCTTATTAGCATCTCTACTATCCATTATTATTTACCAAAATGCAGAATGGATATGCATACACATACTACATGCAAACAATTGTGAAGATGCACTTAAAATTATATGTGTGGGAATCCCATTTATGTCTATGAAAGGTTGTATCCACGGTTACTTTTTAGGATTAGGAAAAGCCGGTGTTCACGGAATATCAGACTTTATAGAACAAGCAGTTAAAGTCTTGTCCGTATTTATAATTGCAACTTTTTTCTGTATAAAAAACCAATATAATGTTAATCTGGCATTATGGGGTGTCGTAATAAGCGACATCTTTGCCTTTTTATATTCTTTTATCATGTTAAGAATTGATAATCATAAGAATAAGGCATACTATATGGCTTGTCAGAAAGCATATCCAACAAAAAAACAACTTTTTACATTTCTCTCAAATTCCATTCCGCTTACAACCAATCGACTTGCACTCACTATTTTACAAGGAATTGAATCAATCATAATTCCGTCTGTATTATTCATTTATTATAATGATTCCGATATTAGCCTCGCACACTATGGCATTTTTACAGGAATGGCATTTCCTTTTATTATGTTTCCTGCAACAATTACAAATGCATTATCCACAATGATATTACCGGTAGTATCGTATGCGACAAGCGCATCAGACACAAAACAACTAAGTAATTTATGTGAAAAAAGCCTGCATTTTTGTTTGCTCATCGGCGTATTCTCTTTCACTATCTTTTACATATATGGCATAGATATCGGATATCTTTTTTTTCAAAATAAAGAAGCCGGTATCTATCTATACCAGCTTTCTTTTTTGTGTCCATTCATCTATCTCGCAACAACTTTAGCCAGTATCATCAACGGGCTTGGTCATGCGAACTATAATCTGTTGTTCACGGTCATTGCAACACTTATACGAATTACATTTATTCAGTTCTTTGTGCCAAACATCGGATTATCAGGATACACCCTTGGTTTGTTCATAAGTTATTGCTACTTAACAACAGCCTCTTTTATAAAGCTACAAAAAATCATTCAGTTACCTCTGCATTTTATAAAAAAGATTTTTATCCCTTGGTTCTCCTTCATCCTCGTTGGCTCTGTTTCATATTGCATATTCAGAAGAATAATCACATCATATACTTTGTCACACTTAAGCGAACTTCTATTATTAATCGGTATTATTGGTATAATTGCATTTATCTGCGTCTTACCACTTATAAAAATTATTTACAAAGCTCCCCAACAACCTCATTAATTACTTTACCATCTGCCTTTCCTTTTAATTCAGGCATAACATTTTTCATAATCATTCCTTTATTCTTACTTGCAACGATGTCTGCAAACTTCTCTTCAATAAAAGCTTTCACTTCATCTGCAGACATCATGACCGGTGCATAAGCCTGTATCACATCATGACGCAACTGATATTCTTCTAGCAAATCAGTTCTGTCAGCAGGACAAGTATCTAGCTGTTCTTTTACAGTCTTTAATTCTTTCATTATAACTCTGTCTACTAACTCATCCTGAATATCATCTCTGCAACCTTCATCAATAGCAACCTTCTTAATTGCTGAAATCAAAGATGATATTGCATCCTTTTTCCCCTTTTCTCTTGCTTTCATAGCGCTAATCATGTCTTTTTGTAATTGTTCAAATTGCATACCTTACATCTCACTTTCTTTTATTTTAAATTTGTTTACCTGTTCTTTATGACTCATAGAAATCTCATTCTGATAATCACATGTGATTCCTATCTGTTCCAAATAAGAAGCAATATTACTTAATTCATTCCTCACCTGCTCAAGAATAGCTTTTGCATTATCAAGATTTTCATGAAATGCATCGACTTCCCGCAATTCCTCCTTCGTCAAGTCTCGCTCTTTTAATAAATCCTCAACCTGTTTTTTTGCCTGCAAAGAAATCTTATCATACTCTAAAATTCGAACATTTATCTGATCAACTCGTCGTTCTGATTTGCGAACTGCTAGGGAAATCTCCTCACCCATGTCACATATAATCATGGACTCATTCAGTATTTTTTCCAATAATTCACGAATCATAAATTGTGATTCATTAAGTGATTCTATAACTTGTCCAAACTCATCTTGACCCCAATTATCAATATCCTCAGATATATTATACTCAGATATTCTTTTTGCCATCATGCGAATAGATTTCAATCTTGATAAAATATGATTACTCATATTAATCGAAATAATTACTGTCGTTACACTTGTAAATAGTAAGATAACACAAAGAATAATAATACTCTTTTTATATATTCTACGACTCGTCTCGTTAGAATCTGAAGCTTTTTTGATTGCTAGATTCACCGCTTTATCTATTGCTTCATTATTCTTCTTAACAACCGGATGCAAGTTATCCTGATAAAACTGTAACATTTCTTTTTCATTCATCGTATGTTCTGTAGATAAAATATACCGAACCTTTTCATGATAATTCAATACATCTTGCTTACCTTCACTATACAAAGCCTGTTCTTCTTTGTTGATATTAAGCAACGCATAATTCTCTATAATCTGTTCATTCTGCGCAATAAGTGTTTCAATCTCGTCAGTGCAACTCTTATCATGTTCCCATTCTACATCTACAATACAATGAAATACTTTGGAATCAATCTCATTGATATTCTTATTAATTGATTTCAAATATTCAACTGCCCGCATATCATTTTCATAGATAGCTTTCCCATTATTGTATACAGTTGCAACATAGTAAATGCTAAAAATACCTGTTACAATCAATAAAAAGATAATGGTACTATAACTGATAATCATCTTATTTTGAATTGTCAGTTTGTTTTTTTTCCCCATAACACCATCGCACTCCTTTGCAACAGACTCAATTAAGTATTCTCACCCAAAATCTTATTGATATAGTCCTGATTCAAACGCTCTATGATTCGCTCCTTCGATACAGGCTTTGAAAAGAAATAGCCTTGAATAAAATCCACTCCGAGATTTCTAACCATGTCAAGCATTTCCATGTCTTCAATCCCTTCTGCAACAACCTTCAAATCAATCGACTTAAACATCTTAATCATATTCTCTAAGACTCTTCTGGATGTAACCTTTTTCATTGCAGCCCAAATCAGATACTTATCAATCTTTACAATAGAAAAAGGTAAATCAACAAGATAATTCACATTAGAATATCCTGAACCATAATCATCCAAAGAAAAAGTGATATCCGTAAGCGAAATACGTGCCATATTTCTTATCAGTAAGTCATCTGAATATGCTGCCGCACTTTCCGTAATTTCCAAATTAATCATACTTGGCGGAATATTATATCTATCTAAAACAACCATTATATCTTGATAGATTGATTCTTGCATACATTGAACAATCGAAAGATTCACTTCAATATAATCAATTCCCATTTTTTTCAAATTATATTGTCTGATAAACTGACATGTTTCTTCAAGTACAAGCAAACCGATTGCCATAATCGTTCCGTTACTCTCCGCAATTGGTATAAATTCCTCAGGTGACACATATCCATATCCGTCTACCTGAAGTCTTGCTAATGCTTCCATAGAGCGAAATTTTCCTAGTTCAATATCATAAATCGGTTGATAGTGTACTTCGAACGAACTTGCCTCAACAGCACTAAGAAGCGCCTGTTCAATAGCTGTTCTTTTTAACATATCTTGAACACCACTCTCATCCAATTCAAAAAACTGACCTTTCCCCATATGTTTTGCATTAGAAATTGAATATTCCATTGCATGAAACAATTCTTTATCATTGTGATGTATTGAGTGAACAAGTCCAACACAAGCGGATAATTCAACAATCTCATCATTAACATATCTTTTCTTACTTATAATCTTTCGAATACGATCAAGTTCTTTTGCACCCTCTGTACGCTCTTCAATTACAACAACAAAAATGTCACCACCAAAACGAAAAACTGCCGACTCTGAATAATAATCCTGCAAATCATCTACCAATGCACGCATAATTTCATTACCGCCATCCATGCTATACATCTCATTAATAATTTTAAAATTGTCGAGCGCAATCACAAAAAACTGTTCAAGCATTCGCTTATTACGCGACTCTGCCATTCGAAATACTAATGCTTCTCTATTCAACGCACCGGTAGTCTGATCAATATATCCGGTCACATTCTCATTCATCATATAGATCATAAATACGGATAAGGCAGTTCCCACCCCGGATAGCATATAATTCGGAAGAAGAAACTGAATGATGGTCGGCAACATTGCCACTACCATAATCGTTATCAAAAAATATCTCTGCTTTTTTTTCATGTACTGGCTAGAAGCACACATAGAGATAATTGCCACTATTGCACAATATATCGCGTTTGCATATAAAAACCAGTGCAATGTACCATGTTGATAACCATTCTCGTCAAAATAAAAAATTAGTGATGTCCAACCATTCGTAAGCAACATAATAAAACCGATAATCGGCGATACAAAAGCAGCCCAAAGTATCTTTTTTGTAATATAACGAAAATCCGAAGTATTAACGTGCAGATATACCGTAAACAATGTCGGAATCGTAAGTTGTAAAGTCAGAAATATTGTATTCAAAATGTAGTTGAGCCACAGTGGAACAAGTTTATAATAATGAACTGTATAACAGGTAATCACATCCAAGAACAAATCAACCAAAGTGACAACAAGATAAATGCGATATATTTTTGACTGATAATCACCAAAATTCCTCTTCATCGCAGATACAACTAACAATATCAGCATAAAAAAGGCGGCACACAGTTCATAATGAACAACATAATACATGTAATTGAACACATCCCCTCAATATTCAACATCTTAAAACGCAAATATACTAGAATATTATACTACATTCACACTACAAATGAAACCTTTTTCACAAAAAAACAACCATCCAAAAGGATGGTTGCTTCACTTTTTACAAAACGTAAGGAGTTACCTGATATACATAGTAATTCAGCCAATTAAAATATAATGTATTTGCATGGCATCTCCATGACTTAATTGGCTTTTTACTTGGGTCATTATCCGGATAATAATTGCACGGAATCTCCGGATTAATTCCCTTATCCAAATCTCTTTTATATTCCTGATCCAGGGTAAGTGTATCATATTCCGGATGTCCGGTAACAAAAATATTCTTTCCGTCTTCTGCAATAATCAGGTACGGACCGGTTTCATCACTTTCTGACACAATATCTAATAGTTCATTCGAGATAATATCCTCCTTGCTCACACCTGTATAACGAGATTGTGGTACATAAAATGTATCATCAAATCCACGAACAAGCGGTGTTTTTTTGTGAAGCGGATAATGTTCATAGATTCCGGAAAGTTTCTTCGGCAAATCATATTTCTTAACACCATATCGATAATAAAGTCCTGCCTGCGCTCCCCAACATATGTGTAAAGTAGATGTTACATTTTTCTTAGACCAATCCATAATTTTGGTCAATTCATCCCAATACTCCACTTCCTCAAAATCAAGTTTTTCTACAGGGGCCCCTGTGATAATCATTCCATCAAATCTTCTGTGTTTGATATCCTCAAAGGTTGTATAGAATCTTTCTAAATGCTTTTGTGCAACATTCTTCGATTCATACGTTCCTGTTCTAATGAAGGAAATATTAACTTGTAACGGCGTATTCGCCAGACTACGCAAAAGTTGCAACTCTGTGTCTTCCTTAAGCGGCATCAGATTCAAAATCAAAACCTCTAACGGTCTGATATCCTGACTCATTGCACGTTCATAGTCCATTACAAAAATATTCTCTTCTTCTAAAATTTTCTTTACCGGTAAATCATTATCAATACGAATTGGCATATCTCATCCTCTTTTCTTCCTTCTAGTAATTATATGCTATTTGTAAGTTTAATAAAATCATCTTCTGACAAAATAGGAATCTGTAATTCTCTTGCTTTTTTGTTCTTAGATGAATTCGATGTCACATCATTATTAATCAGATAATCAGTATTCTTCGACACTGCACTTGCAACTTTTCCGCCTGCTTTTTCAATATATTCCTTTAACTCATTACGATTTGCGAACTGAAAAACACTACCTGTAATTACAAATGTCTTTCCTGACAATGACTGATTCTCACTCTTGACCTCAATATCAAATGTAATTTCGGATAATAATTGATTCAACATTTCTTTGTTTTGTTCATCTTTAAAATAATCACAAAATGCCGAAGCCAACACATCGCCGATTCCTTCAATCTGCATAAGCATATCCTCGTCTGCATGTATAATCGCATCGAAATCCTGTTGAAAATATGCTACAATCACTTTCGCATTCGCTAATCCTATGCCATTAATTCCAAGGCTATATAAGAATTTTGCCATCGATACATTCCTTGCTTTATCAATCGAAGCAATTAAGTTTGTATATGACTTTTCTCCAAATCCTTCCATTGCAATAATTTCATCTTTGTAACGTTGCAAATGAAACAAATCCGGAAGTTTTTTCAGATAACCATTCTCTATAAATTTTTCTAATGTAGCTTCTGATAATCCGTCTATATTCATTGCATTACGAGATACAAAGTGTGTGAAACCTTTTATTCTTTTTGCACTGCAGTATGCATTCATACAATACAATGACTGCACTCCATTAACATCCTGTAAGGTTGTTGTACCTCCACATGCAGGACATATTTTTGGTAATTCCAAACAATTACTCCTCGTCAAATTATCTGCAACCTGAGGAATAATCATGTTCGCTTTGTAGACAGTAATCGTATCACCAATTCCTAATTCAAGCGAACGTAATATGCTTACATTGTGCAAACTCGCCCTGCTCACGGTTGTCCCTTCTAATTCTACCGCATCAAAAACAGCAACAGGATTAATAAGACCTGTTCTTGATGGAGACCATTCCACTTCACGTAATACTGTCTGTGCTAATTCATCTGCCCATTTAAAAGCAATTGCATCTCGCGGAAACTTGGCTGTTGTACCAAGACTTTTTCCGTATGCGATATCGTTATAAGTCAATACCAAGCCATCAGAAGGAACATCATACTCTGCTATCTTTTTCGCATAGTCTCTCACTGTATCTTCAAGATTATCAGCATTTACAAGATAATGTTCTACAACATCAAACCCTTGGCTCGCAAGCCAGTCAAAACGCCTCATCATTGTATTGTCAAAGCCGCGTACAGCAATCTCTTCCTCATGCAATACACCTTCGACCATAGAAAATGCAAAAAAACGAACATGACGTTTGGCGGTTATTTCATTATTAAGTTGACGAACGGAACCCGAACACAAATTTCTCGGATTCTTATATTTTTCCTGCGTGTCATCCATTTCCATATTCACTTTATTAAAATCAGAATATGTAATGACAGCTTCTCCTCGAATTGTCAAATCCCCTTTGTACGGAATCACATTCGGTATATTCACAAATGTTTTCGCATTATTTGTAATTACTTCTCCTATCTCACCGTTACCTCTCGTCACTGCATTTTGCAACTGTCCGTCTTTATATGTTAATACAACAGTAAGGCCATCCAATTTCCATGACAAAACACCTTCATGGTGCGAAAGCCATGAAGTTAATACATCAATCTCTTTTGTTTTATCAAGTGACAGCATTGGAACAGGATGTTTTTGCTTTTCTAGCTCACTAAGTACTTCATAACCAACATGAATTGTAGGGCTGTTAGCAAGTACAATCCCCGTCTCCTGTTCTAACGTTACCAACTCATCATATAATTGATCATATTCAAAATTAGACATTATTTCTCTATCTTGCTGATAGTATGCCTTAGATGCTTCGTTCAGAAGCTTGACAAGTTCTTTTAATCTCTCTTTTCTATCCATAAAAACCTCATTTTTCCTTTTGGGTAAGCATTTGCTTTAATTGTTGATACTCATCCTCTGATACCCGGCGTATTTCACCGGACTGCATACCATTCAATGTAATATTCATCACACGTACCCTTTTAAGACGTTTTACCCGGTAATCAAAATGCTCACACATTCTACGAATTTGTCTGTTAAGTCCTTGTGTTAATATAATTATAAATGTATTCTCATCTTGAAGATATACCTTACACGGATTCGTTACTACATATGTATCCTTATCTTTGTTATAGATTCGAACTCCATTAGACATACCTTCCAAAAAATCAGCAGTAATCGGTCTATTTACTGTAACAACATATTCTTTTTCATGTTGATTTCTTGCCTTTGCAATTGCATTGCACAAATCACCATCATTCGATAACAATAACAATCCTTCGGAATCCTTATCTAATCGTCCAATATATTTCAAATCTGTATCTAACGGAAAATTTTGAAAAATACTTGATTGATCACCTCTATGTGCTGTACAAGCATATCCCTTTGGCTTATAAAATGCTACAAGTTTGAAAGAATCCTGTTTCTGAATAATCTTTCCATTGATCACAACCTGATCATCAGGAAATACTCGCATGCCCATATCTGCCGGTACTCCATTCACATATACCTTATGACTTGCAATCCATTCATCTGCTTTTCTTCTAGAACAAAATCCGGAAGAGCTGATAAACTTGTTCAATCTGATTCCATCACTCATCTATCTGATAAAACTCCTATTCTAAAAATCATACCCGTTTATCATAACATGCCATACTTTCTTTTTCAATTTATTCCGCAAAAGTTTTCGCTTGAAAAAATTAAGTAAAACACCTATAATATAGAGATAAATGAAGGGACGTGATTAATTATGGATAGTATCGACAAGAAAATATTACATTTATTACAAGAGAACGCAAGATATCCACTTAAACATCTTGCCAGCAAAGTATTTTTGTCATCCCCTGCAGTTTCTGCAAGAATTGAAAGATTAGAAAATGCCAATATCATTACAGGATATCACGCTGCTGTAGATCCGGTAATGTTAGAATACCATGTTACAGCATTTATCAATATGTCTTTAGAGCCAAAGCAAAAACCAATTTTTTATCCTTATATTGAATCTTGCCCAAACGTCTTAGAATGTAACTGCGTAACAGGTGCATATTCCATGTTAATTAAAGTCGCATTCAAAAGTACGATGGAGTTAGATGCATTTATCGGAGAATTACAAAAATACGGAAAAACAGAAACACAAATTGTTTTCTCAACACCTGTGAAACCACGTGGAATCGATGTATACGCAACAGGGCTCCCGGAAGACCTCAATTCGGAAGAAGAATAATAACACCACCGACTGATTAGTCGGTGGTGTTTTCAATTCTACAATACTATATAAACATTGTTTATCATATTAAATTATACTTATTCTATCCCTTTCTTACGCTTTTTATTCTCATACATCTTATGATCCGTAATACGCAAACAATCTTCTAAATGTGTTTCTGCTCCTACACGGAAGACATCATATCCATAACTCAAAGACAATTCTGCTTTGTTCATTATCGTTTCATTATATATACGAATATCTTCCTCTACGATTTTCCAATACGCTTCTATTTCTTTCTCATTTTTTACAGTACCCATAACAACAAATTCATCGCCACCGTATCGAATTACTTTAAATTTGCCGGCACGTTTTTTTAATATATTGGCCGCTGCAGTAATTATCCGGTCACCTTCTTCATGACCATATGCATCATTAATTCCTTTAAGCCCATCCAAATCAATAAAGGATAATTGCATACACAAACGGGACATAAGACATTTCTTTTTTATCTCCGCATAAAAACGCTCCAAACCAAAACGATTATATGCCCCTGTCAGGGAATCTCTAATATACATATCATCCAAACGTGCCATCGCATTTTGCAACAGACTTTGTTTTCGAATAGTTTCAATGAAATGTCCCATTTTAATTAACCAACTGATATAAAGTGAATTCCCTTTTGGAAACAGGCTATCCACAAACACAAAATATCCAAAGGTTCGATCCAGATAATGAAATGGTGAAAAAATATAAGTTCTTGGAATATCCGAATCATGAAACATCTCATCAAATGCATATCTTGACGCAAAAGATGCTTTTTGTTTAAACACACCATTTTTATATGCCAAAATAACATCCACATCCTGCGTATATGCCAAACGTTCTTTTATACTCATATCCTCTTGGTCCATCACATCCAATTCAAATACATTCTCCACAAAATCTTCATTAACACAGCAGTAAAACTCTGTTATTTCCATCTGTTCTACAAAAGCTTGAACAGATTCTTTCCAATCATCAAAACCTTCACCTTCCATGATATTCTTCTCCAAGAAGATCGTTTGATAAATCATTCTACGTTGAATAGCTTCTGTCTCTGCCATAAATTCAGATTGTTGCTTTACAATAGTGTACTGCTCATGATGTCCACAACTTTCATTTAAGATAATTTCATCCGGCAAGAATAAATCCTTGTGTATTTCTTCTCCTTCTATTTCATCAATTAGCATTTTACATGCTGTTTCTCCCAATTGATGAAAACGTATTCGAACCGTAGTCATTTTCGGAGAATGTTGCTGACCTTCTAAGCTACAATCATACCCTGAGATCATTACATCCTCAGGAACGTTATATCCTTTTGCCATCAAAAGGTCACAAACTGTAATCGCCATAACATCATTGGCACACACAATCGCTTCAGGAAATGAAAGCTTTGACTCCATGATTTCCTTTACCGCGCGTGCTCCTCCGGTTACATAAAAATCCCCTTGCGTCACGCGTTCTTCCAAAACAGGAATGTCGTGCTCTGTCAAGACATCAACATAAGCTTGATATCGCGATTCAGCATCCATGTTGCCCTCAATTCCTTTTACAAAATGAATATTGGTCATTTGTTTCTCATTTACAAAATACTCAACAATCTCGCGCATTGCTGCATATCCATCTGTATACACACTCGTATAGTCTTTTATCTTACATCCTATCGTCACAACCGGACAAGATATGTCTTCTAACACCTCTTCTATCCTTTGACGATTCGCCTCTAGATGTAAAGTATTCGCAAAGACAATAACACCATCAAACAAATTAAAGTCCGGCAAGTATATAATATTCAATTCCCCTATGTTTTGTTTGTCACGTTCAAGCGCACCTGCAAACCACAAAAAAACAGCAATATTAAATCCATGTTTTTTTCCATATTCTTCAATACCTTTTAAGGTCTCCACCTGTGCATAGAAATCTAACGCTGTCACTAGTACTGCAATATTTTTTGCTTTCATCTCCAAACCTCCCACAACAAAACACGCACATTATCACCTAATACAATTGAATACATAATCTAGATTGTAAACACTTACAAATTATTATAACATATTTTTCTACAAGCAAACGATATGACAAAGTGGCGTCGGATAACACAACAACGCCACTTTATCTAGAATCTGATATATTTTAAAAACCTAAAATGCATTTATTCTTCTGAGCTTTCTTCTGTCCCTAAAATCTCTGCTGCAGAGTCCACCTCTATATCACGTTTCGAAATAATATCAAAAAATTCTTGCAATGATTGATCTTGCTCTTTTAATTTTTCATTCTCTTTCTCCACTGAACGATATATCTTTTGTATATCTTTGTCACCTTTTACTTTCTCTATATATTCCTGGGTATCAAGTGACAATGCACTGTTATTAATCAAATAACCTCGTGCACCATTAATTATATATAACATAGAAATGTCATATGGTGCAGAATTCACTCCGGTAATCGTTACATTGGATACTACAAATGCAATGTAACTTCCTTCATCTAATCCAACTTTCGTATACACCGTAATATTGTCATAACCTGTAATAAATTCTGCTTTCTTTTTCAATAAATCAGGGGTTCTAAATTCAGACGGATCAGTTACCATATCTTGTAATCCAATATAATCACAATTTACTATTGCATCCAAATAAGATTTTACAAACGCATTTAATTCTTTATCCGCATCCTTTTGATAAGGAACAATTGTATCATGTTCTTCATCCAAAGAAACCTTTTCATCCAAAACAGCTTTTTTATCTTCTTGTGTCAATTCTCTTCCGCGTTCGGCCGGTAATTGAATCACCAAAAGTCCAATAACGCAACACAAAACAAAAAGGCTCCAACCGAGTGCAAGCTTAATCTTCGGACTAACTTTAACTACACCTTTTTTTGTCTTAATTTCGGAATCTTTGAGATGAAAATCATCATATGAATCTGACATTCGATCAAATATATTTTTTTTCATAATATAACTCCGCTCATATTCTATATTTTAATCTACTTATTACAATCACAACTATTTATTTTAGCAAATGGAGTATTAAAATGCAACATTCGTTTGCCATTTCAAAAAAATTGTAGTATGATAATGCTTGCAAATGCACCAGTAGCTCAACGGATAGAGCAATGGCCTCCGGAGCCATGTGAGGAAGTTCGACTCTTCTCTGGTGCATATTTTTTTGAGGTGAATCTATGCATTATCATATTTATTGTAATACAAAATCTTTAAACAAAAACTACCTTGCTGCAATAGCAGAGTTTCAAAAACGATTGTCCGCGTACTGTGATACAACCTATTATACAGGATGTAACATAGTATTTTCTCAACCAATTCAAGAAAACAATCATTATATTCTTTTTGTTGAAAAGAATATATCTTCACATACATCCGAAGAATTTGCGCAGTGCATCAATACACTTATGCATAGCGGAAAATCACATGTACATATTTTCATCGGTTATGAAATCAATGAATTATACGACGCTCTATTTTCAATTGATAACTATCCTATGCCTAATTATATTTCTGTTACAAACCTCAATTTATCACATGAAACGCTTATGCTCATGTTGTACGAACAACTATATCGCGGATATACAATATTACAAGGTAAAACATATCACAAATAACATCTTTATGACATAATACATCGACTGATTTCTTCACAAAGTACCATTCGCATCATTTGATGCGGAAAAGTCATTTTCGAAAAACTCATCTTCAGATTTGCACGATTCTTGATTGTATCAGACAACCCCAGTGAACCGCCTATTAAATATACAACCCCTTCACAGCCATTATCCCGTGCCAATTCAAGATATTGTTGATGCTGCTTACTTGTTATCTCTTTTCCTTCAATACATAATGCAATAACATAATCTCTCTTTGCAATCTTGGCATACATCCGATCACACTCTTTTTCAAGTATCTGTTTTTTTATTTTATCATTCAAATGTTCCGGTATTTTTTCATCCGAAAATTCTATAACTTCTAACTGATGTCCTTTCAAACGTACGTTTTCGCAATACTTTTCTATCTCATCTTTATAAAATTGATCCTTTATTTTTCCTATACAAAGAATTTTATACTTCATACCTATCACCTAATTTATTCATATATAACAATAAAAAAAATCATCATTTGTTTTCAAAATGTTTTTTTCAATGTCATAATTTGTTCATAATTATATTTTATAGTAAGAGCATGGAAATGAACTTTTTCATATTTTTTCATTAATTCTCCCTATACTTATAAAAAAGAGGCCTTACAGACAGGCCTCTTTTTTTATTATCTACTATTCAATAGACATCTTTTCCATCTCTTCAAATTCTTTTATTATTGCATCAGATGGTTTCTTCGTCACTAATGAAACAACAATAATTAAAACTAAACTAATCACAAAACCTAAAGCAAGCGAATATAGACCTGTCTTTCCGCCAAGTGTCATACCATTTTCAAATACCGGTAGATAATCCCATACTAAAACAGTTGCTGCACCGGAGATAATTCCTGCCATTGCACCCGGAAGATTCACTCGTTTCCAATACAAAGAAAGTAGAATAATCGGACCAAACGCAGAACCAAATCCTGCCCACGCATTTGATACCAAGCCCATAACAGAGCTATTTGGATTCAGTGCAATCACATACGCCAAAACCGCAACCACTACTACTGTTACTCTGCTGACATTCAAAACCGTTTTTTCATCGGCGTCCTTTTTGAAAATGCCTTTGAATAAATCTTCTGCAACCGCAGATGCCGTTACAAGCAACTGGGAATCAGCTGTCGACATAATTGCAGCTAAAATTCCGCACAAGAACAAACCACCAACAAATGGCCAAGCCAAATCATCCACAAAAAGTTTTGTAATAAGTTCTATAAATACATTCTCCGCTGAAGTCTCTGTTGTTTCACCCAACACTGTAGGGTAAAGATAAGCACGTCCAACGATACCGATTATAACAGCAAAACTCAAAGATAAAGCAACCCAGATAATCGCAATTACTTTCGACTTCTTAAGTTCCTTTTCACTAGAAACCGCCATAAAACGGACAAGAATATGAGGCATACCGCAATAACCGAATCCCCATGCTAATTGTGAAATAATATAAATCAATGATACCTTTGAACCGGAATCTTCCATAATGTTAAGATATGAACTAGCTCCTCCTGCAACACCTGATTCCCCTAGCAGGCCAACAACATTCTCAGGTCCAACAAAGAAATAAGCAATTATCGGAACAACAAGTACACCAACTAACATTAACATACCCTGAATAAAATCCGTCACACATACTGCCATGAAGCCACCTAGAAATGTATACACAAGAATAACCGCTGCACCGATTGTAAGTGCAAGCTTATAATCAATTCCGAATACCGAAGCAAACAACTTACCACCTGCAGTTAATGCAGACGCAGTATAAACAAGGAAAAAGATAACAATAACAATCGAAGACACTAACAATAACATTCTTTTCTTGTCATGAAAGCGATTTTCCAAATAGGCCGGTAAAGTAAGTGCATTATTCGCACAAATCGTATATCTTCTAAGTCTTGACGATACAAATAACCAGTTACATACGGTACCCAAAAACAAACCAACAGCAATCCAAGCCTGTCCTGTACCAAACGCATAGACACTACCCGGAAGCCCCATCAAAAGCCAACCACTCATATCAGATGCTTGCGCAGATAACGCTGCTACCCATCCATTCAAATTTCTACCACCAAGGAAAAAATCCTCAGAAGTTTTTGTCTTACCTGCATATCTTGCCCCGATAACAATCATCATACCCATGTATGCAGCAAATGCAAGTAAAATCCATACAATCGAACCACTCATATTCATTCTCTCCTTTTTAAAAAAATTCGCCTCTTATGTTAGCATATTCTACTAAAAAAAGCTAGCTATTTATCTTTGCTCTCTATGACAAGTAATTGACCGGCTTTTATGCTGATTTCTGCCATATCATCAATAATCTCGTTGCTTACCGTCTTACTTCTCCCTTTTCGCACCTCTTCATCCTCTACCGGATACAATACACCTTTCATTGTTAATCCTTTGACAAGGTCCGTAAGCGGTAATACAGATAGATACGCACCATGTTGTTCATTTTTTAACAATTGTAAAGAATTCAACGTGTCGGATGATAATAATTGAATCTTATTACAAGAATCAATAATATACATTCTAATTCCTTTATCTGCCGCTTTTTGCAGTAATCCAATATTAGAAAGCACATGATCCATTCTTGAACCTGTAGCTGCCAATACAGTTATCATACACGGATGAAGTGAAATTGCGACATCAACAGCAAGTTCCGTATCTGTAGCATCTTTCATTGGCGGATGTTTCATAATCACATAATTTTCTTTCCTTGTTTCTGCTAGCTTTTCATACTTAGATAAAATGTTAGGATTTACCGTATCAAAATCTCCAATCAAATAATCCGGTGTGACACCCAATTCATCTACATATTCCAGACCTTTATCAACAGCAAAGACCTTATCAAATGATAAGGTCTTCATATACGCTCTTGCAAAGTCCATCTCTAACGCTCCACCTGTCATAATCAAAATGTGTTTCATTCTAACAAACCTCACAAATATTCATCATTCACTCAACGAATCAGATCATTAAGCATTTTTACATTCTTAGCAATATCTCCATTAAAAACCGCTGAACCTGCAACAAAAACATTCGCACCTGCTTCTTTAACATCGACGATATTCTCAGCACCGATTCCACCGTCAACTTCTATCCACAAGTCATCATAATGCAACTCATTTGCCATATCTCGAATCACACGAACTTTGTCCAAGCTGCTTTGTATAAATTTCTGCCCGCCAAAACCCGGATATACACTCATCACCAAAATCATATCTACCATCGAAAGATACGGTTTCACAACCTCAGCCGGAGTATCAGGGCTAATAGAAAGTCCAACCTTTATACCCAATTCCCGAATCTGATATAAAGTTGCTTCTACATTTTCACAAGCCTCATAATGAACAGTAATCAAATCAGCACCCGCTTTTTTAAAGTCATTCATATATCTCGACGGTTCTTCAATCATCAAATGAACATCAAAAAATGCATTGGTAACTTTGCGGACTGATGCGATAACCGGTGCACCAAATGATATATTCGGTACAAATTTTCCATCCATAACATCAAGATGAATCCATGGTGCCCCTGCATCAACTGCCATCATAATATCATTACCCAACTCGGAAAAATCCGCTGATAAAACAGAGGGTGATAAATAATTCATAACAATCTCCTTAACTATAACGCTTCTTATCCTTTAATTCATTGAAAAACAAAACATAATTATCATATCGTGATTTTGCTATTATACCATCCGAAACTGCTTGTTTGATTCCGCAGTCTCTCTCCCCAATATGATTGCATCCACCAAATTTACAATACGGTTCATATTCTTCAAACTCTTTGTAATAACTCTTTAATTCTTCAGGTTCCACATCATAGAAATAAATGGAACTAAATCCGGGAGTATCAACAAGATATGTTTCCTCCCCAACAGGTATTATCTCCGAGTGTCTTGTTGTATGCTTGCCTCTTTCAATCTTTTTGCTAATACCACCTATATCCATATTGGCGTTAGGATTGAGCATATTCATAATAGACGACTTACCGACCCCAGAAGGGCCTGCTAAAGCAGTTGTCTTACCTTCAAGCACATCAAATATCACATCCATACCATGCTCTTCATATGTGCTAGCATTAATAATCTGATATCCACTATTTTTGTATATTGTTTCATACTGTTGGAATTTATCCATATCTATCAAATCCATCTTATTAAAACAAATAACCACCGGAACATGTTGCTTTTCCATCATAAGCAAAAAACGGTCTAACAGATTCCAATTCGGTTCAGGAGCTGCCGCAGCAAAGACAACCAGTGCTTGATCAACATTTGCGACTGCCGGTCGAATCAATTCACTATGTCTTGGAAGTATCTGTTCAATATTTCCAATCATATTCTCTGCATCAAGTATAGAAATCTCTACGTCATCTCCCACCAAAGGTTTAATCTTTTGATTACGAAACGCACCCTTTGCTTTGCACTCGTAGATATTTTGATTGGCATAGATATAATAAAATCCTGCAATACCTTTAATTATTTTCCCACGCATGAATTACTGCTCCACTGCTTTTAACTTTGCCTGCCCACTAGAAGTAAAATGACCGGTAATGTCATTACCATTCTCATCCTCTACTTTGTATATCAGCGATGCTTCTTTGCTCGTTAAACCTTCAACATTGCTTATATCAGAAAGGTCAATTGGGAAATTCGCTTCTCCATAATAATTTTCAATTAATGTATAGGAAGCCTCACCAACCTTCAATGTTAATGTTACATACACTTCTTCTGCTTCGTTAAATGTGTAGCTTGCGTTAGAAATCACACCTGAAAAGCTTGCAGTATATGTCTTGGTTGTAGGTTTTTTACCTTTGCTAATTGTAATATTAACCTCAGTTCCTTCTTTCACTTCAAGACCTGCTTCTACACTTTGATTAATAACTTTACCTTCCGGAATAGAATCATGATATTCTTGCGTTACATTACCAAGTTTTAATTTCGCCTCAGAAAGCAATTCTTCTGCTTCCGTTACAGTCTTTTTCTTAAGATTTGGAACTTTTGCAACTTTAACTTCTTCGCCCTTACTTACAACTATGGTAATTGTAGAACCTTTTTCAGCTACATCCGTAACTGATTGGCTAATAACCAAACCTTCTTCTACTTCTTCATCATATTCCTCGTCTACTTCAACTTGGAATCCTGCATTTAGTAACTTCTCTTTTGCAGTTTCCTCATCCATACCTACGACGTCAGGTACATCAGCTTCTTCAATACCTTTACTTATCACCAACTTAACACGATCACCGTCTTTTATCTCTTCATTCTTAGCGATACTCTGACTAATTATCGTTCCTTTTTCAAATGTAGACGAAAACTCTCTTTCTATCTCATATGGAATCTCTGCCTCATCGAGCATCTCAAGTGCCACAGTTTCAGTTAAGCCTGTGACATCCGGCATGATGGTCGTTTTTACCTCTTCCGTTGTAGACGCTACTTCTGTTGTAGGTGGTTTTTTCTTAAACGCACCCGTAATAGAAGAAATAGCAACAATAATAATAATTGCAATAATAATTGTTGCAGCAATTGCACCAATGGTAATAATCTTTTCCATCTTTGGATCAATGTCACCACTCGTATCATCACGTTCGTAACGATCTTCTTCCTCATCATCGTCATCATCTTCGTGATATAATTCTTCTAGTGCTGCATTTGCTTCTTGTAACTCCACATTCGGACGATTCACCGGAAACATAGAAATCCCTTCCGGTTGTACCATAGATGACGTCTTAATAACGGCCATTTCTTCTTCAGATATCTGAATCGTTGGTGCAGTACTTGACATCA
Source organism: Lachnospiraceae bacterium (assembly GCA_015057435.1). Classification (GTDB taxonomy): domain Bacteria; phylum Bacillota; class Clostridia; order Lachnospirales; family Lachnospiraceae; genus CAG-590. The sequence goes on along the minus strand of SVEJ01000014.1, from coordinate 25,447 downwards.
TTGTACCAATCACACCAACTTCTGCATTCGGATCTAATGCAACTCTATGCAAATCAGCCAACAAAGCATTCGCGGTAAGATATCTTCTTTCCGGTTTCTTCTGTGTAGCTTTCATTACAATCTTTTCGATACCAATCGGAATATCCGGGTAATACTCTCTTGGCGGAATCATCTCACTTTGAATATGCATCAATGCCACCGTAACATTATTCTCACCTTCAAAAGGAACACGACCGGTCAACATTTCATACAAGGTAATACCTAATGAATAAATGTCAGAACGCTCATCAGAATAACCACCACGCGCCTGTTCAGGGGAAATATAATGCACACTCCCCATTGCACTAGATGCAATCGTATTCGAAGTCGCTGCCTTTGCAATACCAAAATCAGTTACTTTCAATGTTCCGTTACGAGATACAATAATATTCTGTGGCTTAATGTCCCTATGAATTGTATTGTGTTCATGTGCCACTTCAATACCTGCACATATCTGTGTAATAAAATCAATTGCAGTTGGATACGGTAGTCTTCCATTTTGCTGTATGTATTCCTTTAATGTAATACCCTCTACAAGTTCCATAACGATGTAATGGAATCCGTTCTCTTCTCCAACATCAAAAACATTAACAATATTCGGATGTGAAAGTCCTGCAGCTGACTGTGCTTCAATTCGAAACTTGTTAACAAATGTTTTATCATCACTAAATTCCAGTTTTAATACCTTAATCGCCACAAAACGATTCAACACATGGCATTTTGCTTTATATACCACTGACATTCCGCCGGAACCGACTTCTTCTATAATTTCATATCTATTTTGAATTATCATTCCCTGTTCAAACATATTCTACACCTCATTTAAACCTTGCTCTATAATCACTACGCCAATATTATCCTTACCGCCATAGTAATTGGCTCGTTCAATTAGTTGGTCGCATATCTTATCAATAAATATCTTTTGCATTACAATGTCACGAATTTCATCATCCTCTATCATATTCGTTAATCCATCCGTACAAAGTAACACTTTTTCATGTTCTTGCAACGTAATTTCAAAAAAGTCGGGTACCGCTTCTCTTCCTGTTCCTAATGCTCTTGTAATAATGTTTCTCTCCGGATGAAAGCGGACGCGTCGTCTGTCTAACTGTCCTGTTCTGATTAACTCTTCCACTAATGAGTGATCTAATGTAACCTGCTTTGGCTCCTCACCCATAACATATAATCTACTATCTCCTATATTCGCTACATACATCTGGTCATCTACAATAACTGCTGTAACGAATGTTGTTCCCATTCCTTTTAATTCTTTATGTTGCTGTGCTTTATCCAGCAACATATCATTCACCTTCGCAATACCTGTTTTTAGAATGGTAATCGGATTCTCATATTTGCACTGCTTTACATATTCCACAAACCAGCTTACTGCATGCGCTGATGCATAATCACCGGCCTGATGTCCACCCATTCCATCAGCAACAATATATAAATTGGGAAGGTTTCCAATCGGCTTATCAGAAAAATAGATGGTATCCTGGTTCATTGCTCTGACCATGCCGATATCTGTTTTTCCATAGGATATCATCTTAATCCTCCTTCTTTGGTACTTTCCATATATGTCTTTCTAAGCTGCCCACATGCAGCATCAATATCTTTGCCCATACCTCTTCTGATTGTAGCATTTATTGCATTTTTTTCAAGAAGATTTTTAAATTTATGAACAGAATTGTCATCCGCACGCTTATATGTCCGTTCTTTAATCGGATTAACAGGAATCAAATTAATATGACAAGGAAATCCTTTCAGTAAAGAAATCAGTTCCTTCGCATCTTCCTTTGTATCATTTTCTCCTGCCACCAACGAGTACTCAAACGTAATTCTACGTCCTGTTTTATCAAAATAATACCGACACGCATCTAACACTTCTTCAATGGAATAACGGTTTGCTATCGGCATAAGTTGTTTTCTTTTCTCATCATTCGGCGCATGTAGTGATAATGCAAATGTAATTGTGAATTCTTCATCTGCCAAACGATAGATTTCCGGTACTAATCCGCAACTTGAAACAGTAATATTTCTCTGACTGATATGCAATCCGTCTTCATTTGTCAATATTCGTATAAACTGACACAGATTATCATAATTATCAAGCGGTTCGCCCGTTCCCATAACAACCACATTAGAAACACGTTCACCCATAATATACGAAATCGCATATATCTGATCCAACATCTCTGAGGCTGTTAGGTTTCTTGCAAGACCCATTAACGTAGAAGCACAGAACTTGCATCCCATTCTGCAACCTGCTTGTGATGATATACATACGGAATTACCATGATTATATGGCATGAATACACTTTCTATGACGTTGCCGTCAGAAAGGCGGAAAACAAATTTGTTCGTTCCGTCTACCTTTGACACCAACTGCTCAACCACCTCTAACGATACAAAATCATTCTTGATACCTTCGCGAATTTCTTTTGGTAAATTTTTCATTTCATCTACATCACGCACAAGTTTTACATGACACCAATCATAGATTTGCTTGGCACGAAACTTCGGATATCCAAGCTTTTCAATATATTCAGTTAACTCTAAAAGTGTCATTGACTTTATATCCATCGTATTCTCTCAATCTTTGTCTATTCGTTATTTTTGTTCTTTCGTAATTTTGCAATAAAAAAACCATCACATTGCACTTCGCCCGGCAACAATTGCAACATATAATTCTCTAATATGCTTGGTTGCAATTGATTCGGAATCGTCGCCTTTATATCTTCCGGTGAAAAATCAAAATGTTCCAAAAACCACTTGGCATTTTCAATATTCTCATCAGGATTAATCGTACAGGTACTGTATAACAGTAATCCACCCGGCTTTACATAAGACGCTGCATTTGTTAAAATCGTTTTTTGCAAATTGGATAATTCTAATAATTGTTCGTCTCGAATATGGTACTTAATGTCATTCTTTTTTGATACAATACCAAGTCCCGAACATGGTAAATCTGCAATAACTATGTCAGCCCATTCATTCTTTTCCTCATCTAATATCAACGCATCATGCACACAGACCGCTACATTTTCTAATTGTAATCGATTCATGTTGTCGCGAATCAACTCTACTTTTTTCTCTGATAAATCTCTTGCTTCAATCTGAACACGGTCTCCTAACATCTGCGCAAAGTGTGTTGTCTTTCCGCCTGGTGCAGCACACAAATCCAATACCTTAAGAACTTGCTTTCCATCTCTTTTTTGTAACCTTTCCAATTCTTTTTGCGCATCAGAAACATGATACACTAACATAGAGCTTTCATCCTGCACAAAAAACGAACCCTCTTTGAATCCGGGTATACGCTCCACATAATTGATATTACATAGTTGCAAAGCTTCATCTACATAATTTCCCTCTAATACCTGAATCTCTTTGTTCTGTAATGAGGCAATAAATGTTTCCTTATCCACCTTATTATAATTAACACGAATAGTTAATCTATCCTCTTCCAAAAATGCTTCCAAAATTGTCTGTGTTCTGCTTTCTCCATACCAGGTAATAATTCTTTTCACTAGCCAAAGCGGAACAGAATACATCACAGACAGATAAAGTGCAAAATCCGTTTCCGGTAAAGGATAAGTAATATCATTTTTATTACGAACAATATTTCTGAGCACACCATTTACAAATCCTGTCAGATTTCGAAAGCCTTTCTTTTTGGCCAACTTAACTGCCTCGTCACAAGCTGTCTCTTCCGGAACACTATCCATATATAAAATCTGGTATAATGCCATACGTAAGATACAACGAATAGCCGGCTTACATTTGTGCACCGGTGTCTTACTGAATTGATTCAAAACATAATCCAATCGAACTTGATATTCTGTAACACCCTCAACAAGACGTGTGATAAATGCTCTGTCTTGTTTCGGAAGAAACTGTCTTTGAAACAACAGATTATGCAAAGCTTCTTTTACAAATATATTCTTTTTCTCAACATCCAACAAAACTTCTAAAACCAAAAGTCTTGTATTTTCTCTCTTTTCCATAATCCTATTATCCCAGCATTTTTCCAATCTCTATCTTATATCCTAATAAAAAAGCAGCTGTATCCATCCTTTTTTTTCCTTCTAATTGTAAGTTCATGATGCGCAAGGCTCCTTCCTTACAACGAACGGTAAAACTCTTTTTATCTGTAGCAATAATCGTTCCGGGTGTCTGCTGCAAGGCACCTAACGTGTCGACTTCGTTCTCAGATAAAACGTCTGCCTCATATACTTTCAAAAATTTGTCATCTAACCTTGTATATGCACTCGGCCATGGATTTAATCCTCTAATCAGGCGCTCCAACTCAACTGCTGATTTTGAAAAATCAATATTACCCATATCTTTCGAAAGCATCTTAGCATAACTGCTTTTGCTATCATCTTGCTTTGTTCTGGTTGCCAAACCGTTTTCTAACTGTTTTAATGTTTCAATTAACAAATCTGCGCCTTCAACTGCTAATTTGTCAAACAACGAACCACCGGTCTCATTTTCAGCCAAAGGAATTGTGCTTTGGAGAATGATATCACCTGTATCCAACCCCTTTTCCATATACATTGTTGTAACACCACTTTCAGCTAAACCATCAATTACAGCCCACTGAATTGGTGCCGCACCTCGATACGCAGGTAACAAAGATGCATGTACATTAATACATCCGTATTTTGGTATATTAAGAATACTTTCCGGTAAAATCTGCCCAAACGCAACAACGACAATTACATCAGGATTCATCTGACGTAAATTAGCAACAAATGATTCCTCTGAAACCTTTTCAGGCTGGCTTACTGTCAATCCGTATTCCAAAGCTTTTTCTTTCACAGGGGTAAATACAACTTTCTTACCTCTTCCCTTTGCCTTATCAGGCTGCGTGACAACCAACATAATCTCATGTCCCGCATTCACAATTGCTTCTAATGTATTCACCGCAAAATCCGGTGTGCCCATATATACAACTTTCATGTAATCACCAACCTATTCCAATCTATTCGTCTTCAAGATCTTCAAATTCATCTTCTTCATCATAATCAACATCTCTTAACGGTCCGTCTGCCACATCTTTATAAAGAATTCCGTCTAGATGATCTAACTCATGACAAATCGCTCTTGCAAGTAAGCCTTCACCTTCGATTTCAATCTCTTCCATCTCTTCATTCAGACATCTGCAAACGACTCTGCTCGGTCTTGTAACTACTGCAACCTTCCCCGGCAAGCTAAGACAACCTTCATCTCCTGTCTGCTCGCCTTCTCGTTCGATAATCACAGGATTAATCAAAACAAGCGGTGTCTCATAATCCACATCAATTACAACCAATCTTTTTAGAATACCGACTTGTGGAGCTGCCAAACCAACACCGTTTGTTTCATACATGGTCTCAAACATATCGTCAATCAAAATCCTTGTACGTTCCGTCATTTCCTTTACTTCTTTACATTTCTTTCTTAAAATATCATCGCCATCAACACGAATCTGTCTAAGTGCCATTTTCTTCTCCTCTTTCTATGAAAATTATGTTTTTAAATACATTAACAGTTAAGAACTTTACAAATCTTTATTATAACACAAATACACAAAACTGTCACTTTTCTAATATGAATGTGTCGGATTGAAATCAAACGCAATATAACATTTTCTAAACTCCTCCCGACTTTTCAAAAATGCTTCCGTAAGGTTTTTAATACGAACCAGTTCATCATAGGAAGCATGTTTTAGGTATATAACTCTCCGGTATCGATTATTAATCTTAACAATCGTCGCATCACACGGTCCGATTACCTGTACTTCTTCACTTGCGCCCCAGGCACTTGTAATCATCTTCAACGCCTCCGAAAGTTTCACAAGTTCTTCGTATGCATCATCCTCCATATAGATAACAAGTAGATGCTGAAACGGAGGATAGGATAATAACTTACGATACGCTTTCTCTTCTGCATAGAATTCTTCATAATCCTGCTTAGCCGCTGCTTCAATGCAATAATGATCCGGTGCATATGTCTGTATCACCACTTCACCTTTTAGCGTACCTCTTCCGGCTCTTCCCGCCGCTTGTGTAAGCAAATCAAATGTTTTTTCAGCAGACTTATAATCGTTCTCAAACAACGTCAAATCTGCCGCAATCACGCCAACTAATGTAACATTGGTAAAATCATGTCCTTTTACAATCATCTGGGTACCAACCAAAATATCTGCGTCGCCATTGGCAAACTGGTTTAATATCGATTCGTGTGCGTCTTTGTTCTTGGTTGTATCTGTATCCATACGAAGCACCTTTGCCTCCGGAAACATCATCTTTACCATACTTTCAACTTTTTCAGTACCTATTCCAAATGATGCAACAAACTTAGAACCACATTCCGGGCAAGTTTCCGGACGATTTGTTTCATATCCACAATAATGGCATGAAAGCTTGGCTGTACTTCTGACTACCGTATGTTCTGTTAAGGAAACCTCACAGTTTGGACATTTAAATACATGTCCGCAACTTCTGCATGAGATAAATCCTGCATATCCTCTTCGGTTCAAAAACAGCATAATCTGCTGTTTCTTTTGCAGACGGTCAGTCATCAAATCCTTAAGCTTTTTACTAAATATACTTCTATTACCTGCCTTTAACTCTTCTCGCAGGTCAACTATGGAAACATCTGCCAAACATGCATCTTTAATTGCACGATGATTGAGTTCTAAAAGTTTATATTCTCCATTTTTTGCACGATAATATGACTCTATAGATGGTGTTGCCGAGCCTAACATAACAAATGCATCTGCTTGTTTTGCACGTTCAATTGCAACCTCTCTCGCATGATATTTGGGTGGTGTTTCACTTTTATAAGTCGTTTCATGCTCTTCATCAATCACAATAATCCCAAGATTTCTAAATGGAGTAAACAATGCCGAACGCGGACCAATCACTACTGAAACTTCACCATTTTTTGCCTTTTGCAACTGATCGTACCGCTCACCCTTACTTAATTTTGAATTCAAAATTGTAACTTTATCACCAAATCGTTTTCGAAAGCGTTTCACAGTCTGATAAGTTAGTGCAATTTCCGGAATCAAAACAATCGCTTGCTTTCCCATAGCAACTATTTTATCTATAATCTCAATATAAACGAGCGTTTTTCCACTACCTGTAACGCCCTTTAAAAGATAGGTTTCTCTTTTCCCGGACATATAATCATTGTATACTTCATCAATAATTAATTGTTGCTCCTCATTTGGACACACTGTATTAAGGCAACGTTTTTCTACAAAAGAAGTATCATCTTGAACTACATTTCTGTAATAGCCTTCTTCATCGACAGAAATCACCTGCTCACGTTGCATTGCATGCAAAGTAGCCGTAGAAATATTAAGCTTATTTGTAACAAGCTGATATGGTATAACCTGATCATCCATCAATTCCTTCAATAAGCGTAATTTTGCCTTGGCATTTTTTCTTTTATATAAAGCCAAATATTCTATCGCATCTTCTTGTGAAACAAGTAGCCGAACTTCTTTTTTCACAAGGCCTTTTACCTTCTCTTTGACAGGTAAAACCGTTTTCAAGGCCTGAATTGTAGTACATCCATATTGTTCTTTCATAAATGCCGCCAATTCAATCAAAGAACTTTCGATTTCCACACTACCACTACGAATACTGTCTATTTCTTTCATCTTATCTACATCGAATTGTGCTTCATCAGACAAAGCAACGACATAACCGCTACGAATATGATTGCCCAAGCCAAATGGGATAGACACTTGCATGCCTACCCTGATTCTTGGTCTTATCTCTTCCGGTATTTTATATTGAAATGTACGGTCAATCGCTTCATGCGAAATATCGATTATTATATCCGCAAATTTTGGTGACATCTTCTTCCTCCAACACTTCTCTTATCAAATCACGTTCATCCATGTGATATTTCTTCCCCTGAATCTCCTGATAATCTTCATGTCCTTTACCTGCAAGAACAATCACATCTCCGGCTGACGCATTCATAATCGCATAGCGAATCGCTTCTTTTCGATCAATTATTTCGACATATTCTCCATTTGTTTTATTCATACCAATCTTAATATCATCTATAATTGCCTGCGGTTCTTCGTTTCTTGGATTATCAGACGTAATAATTGTCAAATCAGCTAATCTGCCTGATACCTCCCCCATTTCATAACGACGGGACTTTGCGCGATTTCCGCCGCATCCAAACAGCGTAACCAATCTCGTCGGTTCATATGCGCGCAATGTAAGGAGAATACTTTCTAAACTCATTGCATTATGTGCATAGTCAATTAAAATAGTAAATGCATCTGAAATCGGTATTAATTCAACTCTTCCTTTTACATGAATTGTTTTTAAAATTTCTGCAATACGCGCAATTGATACACCCATCAGACTTGCCACTGCAACTGCAGCCAATGAATTGTGTACAGAAAATTCTCCAGGCATACCAACCAAAATATCTGACTGATAAGTTCCGCCTAATACATACGTAATTCCAAGACAGCCGTCCTTTTTATACAAATTCAGATTCGAAGCATGATAATCCGCCTGTGTTTTCATACCATACGTTACTACATCACAAGTATGTGTTTTTAACATATCTTGACAATACGGATCATCTGCATTAAAAATACCAACCTTACACATTGTAAACATTTGAGACTTCCAGTATTTATAATCATCAAAATCTTTATGTTCATTCGGTCCGATATGATCTTGTGACAAATTGGTAAAAATACCGTAGTCAAATTCAACACCTGCCACACGATCAAGCATCAACCCTTGCGAAGACACTTCCATAACAACAGTGTCCAATCCCGCATCTACCATGTCTTTTAGTGTTTTTTGCAAGACAATAGATTCCGGTGTTGTATTATTAGCCGGAGTTACCACATCCCCAATAATTGTCTCAATCGTACCAATCAATCCGGTTTTATGACCGGCTGCTTCAAGCATTGCTTTGATCATATACGTCGTAGTAGTTTTTCCTTTTGTACCCGTAATTCCAATCACTTTTAATTTGGAAGAAGGATGTTCATAAAATGCAGCACAAATCATTCCCATAGCATAACGGGTACTCGCTACTTTTATTACCGTTACATTTTTGTATTCCGTAAGATCTACGTCCTTTTCGATTACCAATACCGAAGCTTTCTTATCGGCTACGTCCTGTGCATATTGATGACCGTCAAATACTGCTCCCGTTATACAAAAAAACAATGCACCTTCTGCTACTTTTCTGGAATCATTACAAACATCTAAAACTTCTGTTTCTAAACTTCCCTGTACTAAAGTGAAATCTATGTTTTTTAATAATTTTTCTAAAATCATAAAACGCTCCTTCATTTTCCTACAAAAAACAGGCAATTCGCAACTACATAACAAGAGGCAGACAAGTTCTGTCTGCCCCTAAATTGTTTACTCTTCCTCGTCACCAACAATCTTAACTTTGCTCTTATATAACTCGTCCACTGCAACAGACAATGGCTTTTTCCCTTCGCCGTCTACCAAAGGTGTTTCACCAGCAATAATCTGTCTTGCTCTCTTAGCTGTTGCAAGTACGATAGAGTATCTACTCTGTACTACCGGCTGTTCTCCCGGTTCTACCTCACTGTTAACTACTTCCATTAAATCTGAATATGATGGATGGATCATAATGTAATCTCCTTTCGAATCTCTTCTAATTCATTCTTAGTTTTTGTAATATATTCAAGGTTGTTCGATGTTTTGAATCCTTCAGCGATAATAACTGCGTTCACATCATCAACGCATTTGTCCAAATCATCATTTACAACCAAATAATCATAATGTGACATATCATCTGTCTCTTCATACGCACGTTTCAAGCGCTTCTTAATCACTTTCGCATCCTCTGTACCGCGACCTTCTAATCGGGACTTCAAACTTTGTGCGTCCGGCGCTGTTAAAAAGATCAAAACTGCATTCGGATACTGTTCCTTCACTCTCATTGCACCCTGAACTTCTATCTCTAAGATAACATTATTACCTTTTTCAATTTCATCTTCAACAAATTTTCTAGGAGTACCATAATAATTCTCCACATACTGCGCCCATTCAATGAAACCATTATAATCAATCAGGTTTTCAAACTCAGCAACTGTTTTAAAATAGTAATCCTTACCATCTACCTCACCCGGTCTTGGTTGTCTCGTCGTTGCAGAAACTGAAAGACTATATCCATATTTCTCAATTAGTTTCTTAACTACGGTTCCTTTGCCGACGCCCGAAAATCCGGATATTACAATCAGCACACCTTTTTTATTCATATGCTCACCTTCTATCTTTTATTCTATATTCTGTATTTGTTCTCTAACTTTTTCAATCTCTGTTTTCAAATCGATTGCTTTGTTCGAAATATCCAAAGAATTCGCTTTTGACAAAATTGTATTGGCCTCTCGATTCATCTCCTGGGCAATAAAATCGAGCTTACGTCCAACATTGCCACCCTCAAGTAGAATCGCCTTGGTATTCTCAATGTGGCTACGAAGTCTTACAGTCTCTTCATCCACACAAATCTTGTCTGCATAGATAGTAACCTCTGTTGCAATTCTCGCCTCATCTATTGTTGTATTCTCAAGCAATTCTTTCACTTTTGTCTCTAATCTTGCACGATAATCATCAATCAAGGAAGGCGATGTGCTCTCAATATAATCTACCATTAAAAGCATACCATCCAACTTCGCAATCAAATCATTCTTAAGTGCTTCACCTTCTTTGGTTCTTGATTCTACAAACTGTGTTGCAGCCTCATCCAAAATAGCGGCAATTTCTTTCCAAAGTTCCTCTTCGTTATCTGTCTGTTCTTCTAACGTCATAACCTCCGGAAAACGTGACAACGCAACAGGTGATAAGTCTGTTTTTAATTGGAATTCTTCTGCCATCTGGTGCAAGTATTTCACATACTCTGCAGCAATCTCTGAATTATATTTGACGCAAACATTACTCTCTCTGTAATCTTCATAAGTAATGAATATATCAACTTTACCTCTTCCGATATACGTTTTCAAATGATTACGTATAGATGCTTCAAAGAAATTGAATTTCTTCGGCATTTTAATATTCATATCACAATACCTGTGATTAACGGACTTCATCTCGATAATAATCTTACGTTCCTTGGTTACACTCTCCGCACGACCAAAGCCTGTCATACTCTTAATCAAATCGGTTCACCTTCTCTTCCAATTCATCTGTTCTGTGTTATCGTATCGCATACATAACAGAAAAGCATACGATAACTAATAAATTATAACTGAATATAAGAAGAAATGCAAGAAGATGATTAATTACTCCTTCACTTCCACAATTCCTTTGATATCCGGCAACGCAACCATAGAATAATTAGTATGATATATAACATAGCCAGGGTTTGCTTGTGGCGGTTTCTTTAAGTTGCCTCGACGGGTATAGTCAATCTCCACCTTCGGACTGGTTTTCCCCGAAGAATAGTATGCAGCAAGACGTGCTGCTTCTTCATAGGTTGCATCCGGCACATCCTCTGCACCTTCCAATTTTACAATCACATGAGAGCCCGGCATTTCCTTTGCATGAAACCACAAATCTTTCGGTCCGGCAGTCTTGAATGTCAATCTTTCATTTTGCAAGTTATTCTTTCCAACATACATATGGAATCCGTCTGAAGAAACATAGTGTAACGGTTTACTTTTTTCTGCTTTCACACCTGTTTTCTTCTCTTGTTTTGCTTTTACCAATCCGGCTAACACCATCTCTTCCTTAATTTCTGCAAGGTCCGCTTCGGAAGTAGCAATTTCCATACTGTTTTGTAACGAGAGTAAATGATCAAGCGTAGCCTTACTTTCCTGCACAAGATTAAGAGACGCCTCATATGTTCGCTTTAACTTATTATATTTGTCAAAATAACGATTCGCGTTTTCAACAGGCGTCAGATTCTCATCAAGCGGTATTGTAATTTCTTCGTTATCATAGTAATTGATTACCGTAATGTTCTTATCTCCCGGTTTTATTTCATATCCGTAAGTTTGCAATAATTCTCCATAGATACGGTACTTCTCTCTCTTTTCTGTGTCCTTAATCTGTTTTCTTTGAATATCATACTTTTTAGCAGTGCGCTCTATTGCTGTTGATAATACTTTACGTAAATCCGTAGATTTTTGGTGCATTCTTGAATGTGTATCTTTTTCACTGTAATAAGTCGCTAAGACATTGGATATTGTATCAAACTCTTCGATATTCAAATCAGTATACATCGCAAGTGGGATTGCGCTAAATGCTACAGGTACATCATCCTGATATACAATCTGTGGTCTGTAATCCCCTTCTTGCATGCGATTCACTAATAAGCTAAAGCTTTTCCATAATGCATCCTTGTTACTTTCTGCCAAACTATCTGTACTAAAGTTGCCATCAACTCCTGCCTCATAACAAAGCTCGTTAGCAATCAACTTAGAAAAACCCGTAACAGCGGTATAGATTGCTTTATCAATAGACATGGATTGCTCCATTATTACATTTTTGAAATACGATTCTTCCACATCAAACGGATTCATCTTCTCGTTCGGTGGCAAAACATATTCTCTTCCCGGAAGCACTTCTCTAACTGAACTAATCTGTGCACCAATTCTTTTGATAGAATCAATAATTCTTCCGTCTTCTTCCAAAAAAATAATATTACTGTGCTTACCCATCAATTCCACAACCAATCGCTTTTTGCACACATCTCCCATTTCATCAAGATGTTCTATCTCTACTTCAATAATACGCTCAAAATGAGGTTGTTTTACATCAACAATTCTTCCATTTCCGATATGTTTTCTTAAAAGCATACAGAAATTCGGTGCTGTCGGCGGGTTTTGCTTATTCTCTTCCAAAAAGTACACAAGCGGCAACGTTGCACTTGCATTCAACATTAATCGATATGTAGTTCCGTGATTTTTCACGACCAGGTTAATCTCGTCATTTTCCGGCTGATATATCTTATATATGCGTCCTCCTACGAGACGCTCCTTCATATCTCTTACTATATTTGAAATCACTACTCCATCGAAAGCCATAATCATTCCTCTTTTCTCAGTCACTTCTGTCATTGTACATGATTTTATCTGATTTGACTATAACGAAAAAAGAGTTATTCCCTTCCGTCAGAAAGAGAATAACCCCATTCAATTCATTCTAGCAATATAAATCCTCATATTGTTTTGCAGAATTCGCCCAGGAATAATTCTGATTCATAGCACGAACCATCATATTATCCCAACTCTTTTTCTGGTTATAAAATACATCCTTCGCATAATTAATCGTATTAAGCAACTCGTGTGCATTGTAATTTGTAAAAGAAAATCCTGTTCCTGTCTGTTCATATTCATTATACGGAATAACCGTATCCTTCAGACCACCGGTTTCTCTTACAATCGGTAACGAACCGTATCTAAGTGCCATCAACTGTGTCAAACCACACGGTTCAAATCTTGACGGAACCAAAATTGCATCACAACCGCCGTACATCTTATGTGATAATTCATCAGAGAAGTAAATGTTCGCACTTACCTTTGCCGGATGAATACCCTGATAGTAACGGAACATATCCTCATATCGCGGATCTCCGGTTCCTAGTACAACAAACTGTACCCCGTCCTGACAAATCTCATTCATAACAGCATCTACAAGATCTAATCCTTTTTGATCTGTCAGTCTTGAGATGATACCGAGAACAAACTGATTCTTGTCTTCCGGTAATCCTAATTCTTTTTGAAGTGCTAATTTGTTAACAACCTTGTTCTTCTTAAAATTCTTCACATTATAAGGCTTTTTCAGTGCAGGATCCTTCTCAGGATTATATACCTCATAATCAATACCGTTCACAATACCAACCAAAGACTGGTTTCTCGCTTGTAAAAGGCCATCCAGATTCTCACCGTAATACGATGTCTGAATTTCATACGCATATGTATTACTTACCGTTGTAATAATATCCGCATATACTAAGCCACCCTTTAACATCGATGCATCCTTATGTAATTCTAACTTATCAGCTGTAAACAAATAATCCGGAAGACCTGAACAATATCTTACATGTTCAATATCCCACTTACCTTGAAATTGCAGATTATGAATCGTCATAATAGACTTCATACCGCTAAAGAATGGATTACCTGCAAATAACGTCTTCAAATATACAGGAATCATACCTGCCTGCCAATCATGACAATGCACAATCTCAGGTCTAAAACCGATTACCGGCAAGATAGATAATGCAGCTTTTGAAAAGTAACAAAACTTTTCAATATCCCATTTTGTCTCACTATATGGTGTAGGACCATTAAAATAGAATTCATTATCAATAAAATAAACAGGAACACCTTCATATTCCATATACATAATTCCTACATACTGAGAATGATCTCCTATATCCATATGAAAGTTCGTAATATAGCGCATCTTTTCCTTGAACTTTGCAGGAATACACTGATAATTCGGAATAATAACTCTCACATCATATTTTGTTTTATCAAAAATCTTCGGTAAGGTACCAACAACATCAGCAAGGCCGCCTGTTTTAATAAATGGTACACATTCCGACGCAACATAGACAATCTTCTTCATAATCCCCTTCTCCTTTGTCTACCAATATTGATTCATACAATCTAATCAATTGTAGCACATACCAATAGAAAACGGAAGATTTTTATGCAGAAAACTCTTCAAACTCGTAGCCTTTCATGCGATATTCCAATCTGAATTTATCTGCTATTAATGCAATAAATTCAGAATTGGTTGGTTTCCCTTTTCCACATCCTACATTATGGCCAAACAAGTCCTCCATCATTTCGATTTTCCCGCGATTCCAAGCAACCTCAATTGCATGACGAATCGCTCGTTCTACACTGCTTGTTGTTGTCTGATATTTCTTCGCAATCGTTGGATACAAAAATTTGGTAATATAATTAAGTATCTCCGGTTCCTTTACAGACATCATGATGCCTTCACGAATGTATTGATACCCTTTGATATGAGCCGGAATACCAATTTCACGAATCATCTTTGTAATATCATTTTCTAATGCCGAATCAAAAAGCATCTGCTTTTGTTCCGGTGTCATATTACGACTTTGTATTCTTTTTTGTTTTTCATTATAGTGATTTTCTAAGATTCGTTCTAAGATTCTTGCTATAAAACGTTTATCCTGATTATACATAAAGTAATAATCAACACCTGTATCATAAGCAAGATCAATCACAGACTGCGCCGTAATCTCTGTCAGAAAAATCATTTTCATATTTTCAAGTGTCTCAATCTTTTTACATTCCTGAAATAGTGAAATGCCATCTCCGCCCGGTAGACAGATACTCGATATAACCATATCTGGTTGCATTTCCTTAATTTCATGTAAAATCACATCATATGTATCATTGACTTCTTTTATGACATAATCAAACTGTTTCATATAGGTAAAAATCTCTGTTTTATCTTCTCTTGTACGGCTAGAAGCTACTAAAATTTTCATACTATCTCTCATATCATCTTCCTCCAAACACTAACTTGCTTTATTCATCTTATCCAAACGAATACGATCAGACATTAATGCAATAAATTCTGAATTCGTTGGTTTTCCTTTATCTGCCTGAATTGTATAACCGAACAAATCATGAATCACATCAATATTTCCTCGCTCCCATGCTACTTCTATTGCATGGCGTATAGCTCGTTCCACTCTCGTATCTGTTGTTCCGTATTCCTTTGCAATATCCGGATAAAGCTGTTTGGTTACCGCATTTAATACATCCATATTATCAACCGCCATAATAATTGCTGTTCGTAAATACAGATATCCTTTGATATGTGCAGGTACACCGATTTCATGTATCATCTGTGTAACTAACATATTCAAATCTTTTTCTCTATTACCTTGTTTTACAATAATATCTTCAATCTGAATTGCCTTATTGATACTCGAAACCGTTTTCGTTGTGTCTAGTATACATTTGACTAACGTCTTTTCTTCTTGATCCCATGGAAGAAACTTTACATTTTTCCGATTTTGTAAAACATTCAAAACCTTTGTCTGATGGTCATCTGCTACAAGTATAAATGTCACCTTGTCCAAATGTGCTTTCATTCGTACTTTTTCAATCACACCAATTCCATCAAGTTTCGGCATAACCGGATTCAAAATCACAATATCAGGTACATTTGTTACAATACTTTCATATAACTGCATTCCATCACTATATGAACCTAATAAATGACACTGTGTCTGTCGTTTAATAATATCTTCCATTTTCTTTCGCATGAACTCACCATGATTTCCAATCATAACATTAATCATACTTTACCTCCTAAATCACCTGGTTTTCGCCATTAGTAATTCTATTATTGACAGAGTCAATGCATTGTCGACCGTTTACGACTTTATCAAATATATGTTATGATTGTAATGCGTCACATAACAACGAACTTATTAAATTATTATTAAGTATTGTGATACATCACACAATATTTTGTATTACAAAACGAATTTTTCTTGATTTATATACTATTTTGTTGCAAAACAGAAAGTTTTACATTTTTTTATTTTATTATCAAATATATATGTACAAATATCTACAAATATCCGTTATTTATAAGTGTTTTTTAAAAAAGTGTATCTGATCCTGATTGGCAAGAACGCCAAATTCATTTCTCATGTCAACATGAAAAACATGAAATGTTTGTTCATTTCCATAAATCTTATATTCGCACCAAACTCCTTTGTTTACAAAAAACTTTGCCATCGGCTCGCACTCTTCAATTAAAAAATCACCTTTGGCACTAAATAAAAATACCGGTGGATAATCCTTTGTAATATGTTCAAGCACATCTAATTTTTCACCAAATCGATATGGATTTCCTGACAAATAATCTCGTATTACGCCCTTTTTTCCTTCTAATTCAATTCTTTTCTTAAGATCATATGAGCCACACGCAAAACTTAGCGCCTTAATTGTAACGTTCGGTTTATTCATCTCCATAATTCTTCCATAAGCTTCATTTGAATAGATACATCCATATTGGCATGCAATCTGTGCACCTGCCGAATCTCCTATCAAGAATACATGATCCGTATCAATAGGATAGACATCACGATGCGTAACGCTCCATTGAATGACTGCATTCAAATCCTCAAGCGGTGCAGGAAACTTATACTTTGGTGCAAGTCTGTAATTATAGTTAATCACAACAAAACCCTTTTGTGCGAGAGCGGCAGCATAAAACTGATACACTTCTTTCGTTCCATACACATAACCACCACCATGCACATTTATGATGACAGGAAGTTTATCAATTTTACAATCAATCGCACGATTATCAATGTACTTTGGCCAACAAATATCCAAAATATGATATTTTTTATTCTCGCCGTATCTGATATCTCGTACATATTCTATGTCCTCAGGAATTGTTAAACCTTCATCTCTTTTCTTATCTGACTTTTCGCACATTTTACAAAACATATAACCTGCTAATGACATCACAAAGCTCCCTTCATTTGTTCATAAGTAATTCCGTATTTCTCAGCAATATTCTTCGCATAAGACTTCAATTCCGGTTCACTTCTCTTTACACGGAATGTATTTACATTATCCTTAATTTCCATAACAATACTGACAAGATCACTTTCTCCATCCCAGGTATTCATCTCTTCAATCTCCTTTGCCAATTCGTGAATATGCGTATTAAATATAACCGCACTTCCTAACTCTTTTAGAACATGAAGTAAATCCATAGAAAGATAAAGTCCGTCACTTGCACTGGTTGTCGAATATGTCTCATTGAACAGAATTAATGTACCGTCATCTGCTTCATCAACAATCTCTTTTATTCGTATTGCTTCTTCGCCCAATCGACCATAATTAATCGTCAGATTCTCGTCAATCGGAAAATGTGTCAAAACATTTCGAAACGGAACGCCTGTGCACGCGGATGCAGTAACAAAGGAGCCTATAGATGCCATAACAGATATGATACCGAGTGCCTGTTCAATAATCGTCTTTCCGCCACGATTCGGCCCGGTTAATATATACATGTTTTCTTTTGATGTAAATGAAAAATCATTCTTTACAACATTTTTTTCATGAGCAAGGAACAGGCGTACGTTATACAAATCCTTAATTTCGAATGTACCCTTTTTTCCTGTTATCTGAGGCATACAGATTTCATAACCATCATCGCGCAAACGTTTCGCAAATTTCGCCATTGCAAGATAAAATGTAAACCCTTCATACATCTCTGTAACAAAAGCAGCATCAAATTTCGCATATTGCATCATAACATGCTTAATCTTAGTAAAATGTCTCTTCAAATGCTTTTCGATCTGTGGCGTCATTGTTACCAAGAGCGGATCTAACACCTTTGTATCAACAGGTGGTCCACCGGCAGAATTCGACGACATTCCGGTATTCATAATATTACTCATAGAAGCTGCAATCTCAGCAAATGTATATTTTGACTTTAATCTATGCGGTAAAAACTCGACAACCGCAACCTGTTCAACATTCAAATCCGGCGTAAAATTCACACCAACAATCGCACCCTTTACACTAGATATTTCCTCTAACATCTGATTAATATCTTTCTTTGTTTTCTCAAAATGTTCGTCACCAACTATTGTTTCAAGCGTATTAAGAACGTCACGTAATCCATCCGATTCTATCTTATTCGCTTTAAGGCATTTTACAATCGCTTCAGATACGTTTACATAGACAGATAATTCTCGCAACTTCTCCAACAACATATACAAAGAATGATCCTGTTGCACTCTCGCAGGTCTCATACTTTCGTACTCTTTTAGCGTTTTGATCATGCTTACCGCTTCAGTAATCTCGTCAGTAAGCATATCATTTTCTAAAAAATCCTTCATAATCGCCTGTCTATATCTGATATCTTCTGTATCACTAGGAATTTTTGAAAAAATATCTCTTAAGATTAATCTCTCACTTTCATCTGTAGTAATACTGTCTACAATCTCTAAAAGTGCCAAATCTTTTATCGTTTCCTTTTTTAACAATGTAACATTCTTTTGTGAATTCTTGGCAAAAAGTATATCCATAACTTCATCGTTCCTTTCATACTCATAATAACATAAAATTCTATCTAAAATCATATATCTCGGGCTAAAATTGTATATCATTTTCTTTTGATTTATGTTATATTCTTTATATCATTTATTATGGAGGTTCATTATGAAAAAGACAGATTCTAAGAGAATGATCAGTTTTGACGAAATACGAAAACTAGTATATAACAACGCTGAAAAAGGCTTTATCCATACAACTTATCAGGAGGAATCTCAACGTTTTCATTATCTTATTAATGGTGATAAACGAGCAATCGAAGAATCTGTTCGTCTTATGAATCCAAAACTTCAGGGCAAACTGTCAAGTAATCCGCTTCACAACATCAGATACCTTTTTATCATCAACACAGGACTTGCAACCCGATATATGATTGAATATGGCATTCCGCAAGAAACGGTATATTCTACGAGTGATTTGTATATTCAAAAAGCAGATAAGGCAACATCTATTGATGAAATCATCATGTTAAATCGTGAAGTATGGACTGTATTTGTTGAAATCGTTAATGCATACAAAAAAGAGAGCCTGTATTCCAAACCAATTCATTTTTGTCTGAATTACATAGACTCTCATTTTAACGAAAAAATCACACTTTCTTGTGTAGCTGAACAGATCAACCTAAATCCTTGTTATCTTGCCACACTCTTTAAAAAAGAAACAGGTAAGAGTTTTGCAGCATATCTGATGGATGTCCGTATCAAAACTGCTATAGCATTGCTAACCAAGACCGATTATACATATTCTCAAATCGGATACTCGCTTGCATTTTGTTCACAAAGTCATTTTACAAAAACATTTCATAAGCATACCGGCTATACGCCAAAACAATATCGGATGAATTTTCACAATACAAACCTGCTTACACCGCGTTAAGTGTTCAGCTACGAAGGTATTCCTCCTAATTAGTTCAATGTTCGTCCGAATATTCTATGTACATGGACAATTCACCATCCTCAAAATAGCGTGAATAGATAGAAAATTGTCCAAGTCGGTCTTCCACGTTGTACTCAGCCCGATTCAACTTCAGATAATCCTTATACTTACGCAAATTAACATATTGAGGGTAACTAAGATAAATATACGTTATAGTATGATTTTTTTCATCAAGCAATGCGTATTCATACTCACAACAATAACCATCAATTGCTACATACGCCGGTAATGCGTAACTTTTCTCATCATATTGAATACCAACCGTTATATCTTGTACAGTACATTCTATCGAAGAAAGTCTCTCCACTTCTTTTTCATAATCTTCTTCACTATAAGCTCCCTGCAAAACGATATATCCGTCCGTATCAAAAAATCCTGTTTTCATACCCGATGCAAATGTTGGTTCTAGCATCTTACTCGTATCATCAGGAAATACGAATAACTCACCGGAAAAGTCTCCACCATATACTTCTAATATCTTCGCTTTATCATAATTCTCTATACCGGTTTGATTTTCATATGGTGTACATTCCATAAGAAAAACCGGTACAAGCACCAACATAACTTTCATTATAAATGATACTACGCTTAGCGCGATAACCAGCACCACTACTTTACATCCGGTTACAAAATGCTTTCTTTTTGCAATCTTTTCCAATAATCCGTTCGTATAAAGCGCCAATATAACCATCACAACAAATACTACAACAGAAAGCAAATATGAAAAAAATGTTCCTGTTCCCGGTTCGTAATTTACAGTTTGCAACCCCAAAACAATTGCCATCAAAATAACACCTATAAGACTAATCCGTCTTACCCAGATCAAAAGCTTGCTCTTATCTTCAACAGCATAATCTGCCATCTTGAAAGCAACCTCTTTTATTTCTTCATTCATCATCTCGCTTTTCCTCTCTCCATCAATAATCTCTTTGATATCTACATCATAAAATTCTGCCAACTCCACAAGAACACACAAATCAGGCATATTACTTCCTGTTTCCCATCTCGAAACTGTTCGATTGGATACATGAAACTGTTCAGCCAATTGCTCTTGTGTAAAGTCTTTCTCCTTTCGAAGTTCCTTTAAAAAAAGACCTGTCTTCTTTGAATCCATGCCGATACCTCCTTTCATTGATAGAATACAAAAAAACATTTGCCAAAACCACGACACAAAGCGAGAAATGTCGCATTTTTGCCAAGTAGACATCATATGTCTATCATGGATACATTAACACTAGCCCAATTATACACTAGCCAATCTATAAAATAAAGCAGATAATACAACACCTTAGAAAGTCTCGTAAAATCTGCTTTTTTAATTATGCGCCGGCATGGATTGTATAAATCAAAAGCTATTTTATTCCATACTTTTCAATAATATAATCCATATCCTTATCCCCTCTTCCTGAAAGATTAATAAGAATGGAACCTTTCCCCATCTGCTTAGCTAATTTCATACCGTAAGCAACAGCATGAGAACTTTCTATAGCCGGAATAATACCTTCCATTCTTGAAAGTTCGAAAAAAGCATCTATCGTCTCATCATCATTTACCACATCATATTGTACTCTGCCTATATCATGTAAAAATGCATGCTCCGGTCCACTAGACGGATAATCCAAACCACTAGCAACTGAGTATACAGGAGCCGGTTCCCCTTTCTCATCTTTTAGCATAATACTATTAAATCCGTGCATTACACCTTCTTCTCCATATGTCAGGCTAGCAGCATGTTCTCCCATCTTAACGCCTCTTCCCAAAGGCTCAACACCATAGATTTTGACAGGATCATTTAAAAACCCTGAAAACAATCCCATTGCATTAGAACCACCGCCAACACAAGCTACAACTGCATCCGGTAATTCTCCGGTCATTTCCAGAAATTGCTCTCTTGCTTCAATACCTACCACACTCTGAAAATCCCTTACCATCATCGGGAACGGATGTGGTCCTACAACAGAGCCAATACAATATATAGCATCTTGGTATTCCTTACAATATGCCATAAATGCTGCATCTACCGCTTCTTTGAGTGTCTGTAGTCCATCTGTCACTTCAATAATCCTTGCGCCAAGTATTTTCATTCTTGCTACATTCGGTGCCTGTTTCTTTATATCTACCGCACCCATATAGATGTCACATTCCAATCCAAAATAAGCTGCTGCAGTTGCAAGTGCTACACCATGCTGTCCTGCACCGGTCTCAGCAATAACCTTTTTCTTACCCATATACTTGGCAAGAAGAACTTCTCCCATACAATGATTCAATTTGTGTGCACCTGTATGATTCAAATCCTCTCTTTTCACATATAATTGTACACCTGTTCCTATCTTGTCTGAAAGTCTTTCTAAGTGAGAAATAGGTGTTGGTCTTCCTTGAAAATCCTTGCGAATACATCGAAGCTCATTAATAAACTTTCTGGATTTACAGATTGTCTGATATGCTTCACTAATTTCATTCATTGCAATTTGCAAATTTTCCGGAATATAGGAACCTCCATATTTCCCAAAATAACCTTTCTCATCCGGATAACTTTTAAAATAAGTGTCAAAATCAATATTGTTATACATCATAGTTAGATCCTCCAAATTCATAATTATGTTTTATTATCTGTCTCATACATACTAATTCGGCGCATAAGCGCCACCACAATTTGCGCACCATGTTTTACACCTCCCGGTCTTGCATTATTTTTTCTGCCAAAAAAGCATAAAAAAACGTCCTTGACAGAATGATACAATCTGTCAAGGACGAATACGATACTCAAACACAAGAAATACGATCCGCGGTGCCACCTTGATTTACAGCAATGTTGCTGTACACTTAACAGGATACCAACATATCCCCGGCAACTAACGTATGCCCACACGTCACAGAATACTCAGTGTAACTGTTTTTACACTTTTGACCATGCCCTCTGCGGTCCATTTGACAACTTGTTTCTCACCTGATTCTCAGCACCACAGGCTCTCTGTAAAGGCATCATTGCCGTTATCTCCGCTTCAACGGTTTATATATTATATTAAATTGTTCTGAATTATAGAACCATTTTTTTCATAAGTCAAGAAAAAAATAATCCATTGTGAAAATATATAAAATAATAGGTGTCAGTATCTTTCTGCTATTGATTTATCAATTCATAACATATAGTGTCGCTAATACAATCGCCGGCAAGTTATTCATTATATGCAGCAATATCGGTATTGTAACATTCCGGCTTAAAACCATCACAATACCATATACCGATCCCGTAACAAAATGAGGAAGATTGTACAAAAATTCTTCTACAGTGAAAGCATGCATATGTACAAGCATAAAAAGAACGGCTGCTACAAGGACTACAATAATCCTTTTACTCTTCTTTTCAGTTAAGCTAATCGGTGCCAGTCTAAAAACAACCTCTTCAGCCACAGGACCCATTATCCCCAAGGCTATAATCAATAAAAGTGCCGGAAATTTACCTTGCAACTCTGCAACTGAATGTTCATTTAATGACTGATACTCCGGATTCAAATACATAATTGGAAAAAATGCAAGATTACTTAGAAGGATGTCTAAAACATACGCTACTAAAAATAAGCCTAAGGTTTTGCCCGTATGCTTTTTCCATAAAGAAATACCTTCTTTCAATTCATTCCAAAACAAAACCACTCCTACACTTCCCAATACAAGATAGGATATTATCTGAAGCATTACCGAAAATTGCATCGGCATATCAAAGAATCGCAATAATATCTTCGTGTATAAAACATGTACTGCCATATAAGCTAACAGTAGGATAATAAATATTTTGAAACCTTTCTTATTCTGTTCTAACATAAAATCGCTCCTTGTTGATTTAATTCACAACAGAAACGGATGAACCTAGCAGTAACAACAATATACCAAATGCTATCAATATAAGAAGAACAGCATAATACATTTTACTATCGACATAAGCTTTTTTCTTTCTTGTAGCAAATGTTTTTATCAATAGACCAACACCTGCAGCCGCATAGATACACATTACCACAATTGAAATCATTCCATATACCGGAATCCTATTCAAAAATGACAATCCAACCAAAAGTACAATGGAAATAATATAAATTAGTATTGTTGTTTTTCTTTCCGTCTTACGATTGGATATAGTAATATCTATGGCATTAGAAATTGCTTCATCTGCCTTTTGAGGTGCGAAATCAGCATTATCTTTAAGTTTACTATGCATAAGTTCAACGATAGTAATCTCAAGTTCCTTTGCCAATGGTTCAAGCAACACAATGTCCGGATAGCCATGACCGTTTTCCCAACGACTGATTGCCTTATCCGTAACACCTAGCTTTTCCGCCAACTCTTTTTGTGTGTAGCCCTTCGCTTTCCTTTGTTCAGCTATAAATTTACCGAATTGTTGTGTATTCATTTTCTATCTCTCCTGCAGTTAAGATTTCATTGCAAGCATATCAAAAAACACCACTTTACACAATCTATGATTCGTAGAGTGGCGTTTTTTCAAGGATTCATGCCCATTTATTTCTCTAAAATTAAATCAAATGTATATACGTAATCTCATTATACAGCATCATCCTTAGCTACTGCACTGTCATCTGCTTTACTAAAATCTATTACCAACCTTTTTGAAGGAGTATATCGTAGAAAAATCATCACAGCAACAGAACGTATTACTGTAAGTTTATGAACTATCTTCTATCTTTTTTCTTGAGCAGTTTTTCGGGTTCTTTTACATAACTTCTCACTACACTTCCGCAGTTCCGACAAATAGAATGATACAGTCCTGCTCCCCCTCACTTGTTACTTACCGCAGTTACCGCCCCGTAACCACCTTGCCAACTTTCTATCACTTCTGTTCCCTTTCAACTCTTCACTAAGCTGATATTTTCACACTTGTTGTTGTAATAAATGTACTACTATTTACGCTGTAATAATCTCTTTTTAAAAGCGCTGAACTTATAAATATAACGACTTGTGTATATAACTGCGACTATCGACATCGCAAAAGCCATTCCGCAACAAAATGATGCGATATCCTCTGTGATTCCACTATCTGCCAATCCAAAGTATTCTAGTACAATAAATATAGTAAATGCAATTACACCTACCCTAGAAAAAAAATGCAAATTTTTCATCAATCTATTCTTTTCCTCATTGCTATAATCAGCTACTTTTAATACCGTTTCTTCCATTTCTTTATTCATTTCCTCGCTCTTCCTTTCTCCATCAAGTAATTCTCGTAAATCAACTTCATAATAATCTGCCATTTCAATAAGCACATCTAAGTCTGGCAAATTGTTACCTGTTTCCCATCTCGATACTGTTCTACGAGATACATTTAACTTCTCTGCAAGCTGTTCTTGTGTAAGACCTTTTTCTTTGCGG
>SVEJ01000013.1 GCA_015057435.1 Lachnospiraceae bacterium | reverse complement strand
GAAAACTTGAAAAGTAGTTCTTTGCGCGTTATGAGAAAAATGTATCACGGAGAGTTTTCAATTAACCACGCAAATGATTATGTAGAAGAAATACTTGCAATGGTAAAGGCGTGAAAATTTCAGTCTTACAGAGAGATTGAAAGCAAGTATGAATTTGATTTTTCTTAACATATGTCAATGAAAAGAATATGGTTATGTAATATAGTCACCTTGGAGGTGACGAAATATGAATCATACAAATTTACAGAATGCGGAAAAAGCATTAAAAATCACGACGTTACTAACATTAATAGTAGCAGGATATGAGGTCTTATGCTCTTGTCAAAATTATCAAACAGGAATGAACTTACTTGATATTGCAAGTTATGCGAATGCAAATCTGAATGTGTATTGCTTAGTTCTTATATTGGCAAATCTTATTCTTCTTCCGAATGCTATCCTTTTGTATAAACAAAGTGGTATTAGTTTGAAGGAAGAAATATTTGATAAGTCAACTCTAAGAAAAGATATCGTTCTTGGAATCGTTTTGGCAGGTGTATCTTCTGTAATCAGTTTGTTTTCTCTTATTGTGATGAGAGGGAGAACTGATTTGGCATTTGCCGGATGGGATAGATTGACTGTTGCTGAAATCGTTTTGATGGCTATCTCGCTGGGGGTTGTGAGTGGCATCTGTAAGGAAATTTTCTTTCGGGGATTTGCAAAAAACTTTTGCGCAGGTGTTTTGGGAGAAACTACGGCGCTCCTACTGTTTAATATGATGTTTGGTTTGCTTGACTGGTTTAATATGGGACATTCCTTTGTTGTAGGGTTGTTATGGATATGGGGATATAAAAAGAGTAAACATCTTATTGTTCCTATGATTGCACATGGTGGAATGAATTTGATTTCGGTTGTATTTTATATAATTACTTTATAGGAGAATCATGGATAGAGAATATTTAGTTAACCAATTAATGAAAATAGCGAAACAAAATGGTGTGGAGATAGATGCAGAAGTTCTTGGAATGATTGTAAATAAGTCCGTTTTTCGTGTGGTTGCTAAAGGTGGCATTTTGCTAAATCAAGGTGAAGAAACTAAAACTGCAGCTTTGGTACTGAATGGAATTTGTAGAGCTTATTATGTAGATGGTGATGGTAATGATATCACTCGCGGTTTTTCGATTCCTGGAACTCTTTGTATGGATGAAGGATTGTTTGGTTACAGTGAAAGCATTGTTACATGGGAAACCTTAGAAGAAACAACTTTGATGTTCTTTGATGTTCAGGAAATGAAAAAGATTATTTATGAAAATAATCAGCTTAAAGATATTTATATAATGCTTTTGGAAAATGCATTACGCTATAAAATATATAGGGAAAATGGATTTCTTGTAGAGAATGCCACACAGCGTTATATTCATTTTAAAAAGTTGTATCCTATGATATGTGAAACGGTAAAACAACATTATGTGGCTACATATCTGGGGATTGCTCCGGAATCACTTAGCAGAATTAAGAAGGCTTTGCGGGAAGAATAAGCTTAAGCATTGAGTAAAAAAAGATTTTTAATAGCCGTGCGGATTTTTGTGCGTTCAGTGTATGTATTATGTTTTAAGTGAATGATATTGTATAATGGTCGCTTTTGCCTATGCCATATTGAAATCAAACTGTATGTGTGATATTTTGATTACAACATTTTGGTCGCTATTGAATGATGAAACCGTCGAGGGAAAGAAATGCAGATAAAGAAAGATGAAATAAAACAACGAATTTTGAATGTTTCTAAAGGATTCTTCATACATGCCGGATATGATGAAACATCATTACGTATGGTCGCTGATAAGTGTTTTATTAGTAAGAGCAATATTTACAGATATTTTAGTTCTAAGGAAGAGATTTATGAAACGCTTGTGGGAACGGCTAGGCGAAGTCTGATAGATGCAATCAATAGATTTGGTAGTTCGGATTATGCCGATAATTGTACTGAAGATAAGATAGAAGAAGTATCAAAAGTCCTTGCAAGGATAATGAGCGAACATCGTGAGGGGATACTTATAATGCTTAAGTCTGTTGGAAGTAAGGATCGAGCTATCCTCACAGAAATGATGACCGGCTTCTTTGTTGAAACTTGTCCGATAGATGACAAAGAGTTTAAGGTTCAGATTGTGTCGCTTTTAATAATGGGACTGACAGACATACTGATTAAGTATAGTGAAGAGGATGAAATGCGTTATAGATTAAAGATGCTTATTTCATATCATTATCTTGGATTAAATGGGATAAAGGAAAGGATTGGAGTTCGTTATGAAGGATAAAGTTAAAAGTAATAACAAAGGAGCAAAGAAAAACAGAAGAGGACGTCGTGGCTTATTCATTGGGTTAGGCGTATTTCTGGTAGTTGTTGGTATATTTTTAGTTTGGTACACGAACCATATGCATTATGATATAGAGGCACATGAATTTTATGATGTGGAAACTTTGCAATCTGAGGGCAGAAGCTATGACCAGTCATCGGTTGTATATATGACCAATGATATTAGTCCTGAAGGTCTTGATAAGATATATGAGGCATTGGATGTGACTCCTTCAGGTAAAGTGGCGATTAAGCTCTCAACAGGTGAAGCGGGTAATCCTAACCATCTAGATCCAAAGCTTATCAAGAATCTGGTTCAAAGTGTGGATGGAACAATCGTTGAGTGTAATACGGCATATTCCGGTTCGAAAAGAATTGAGACGGAAATGCATATGCAGGTTGCAAAGGATCATGGTTTCACTGAAATCGCAGATGTAGATATTATGGACCGTGATGGCTATATGAAGATCCCCGTGGAAGGTGGTACTAATTTAGACGAAAACTGGGTAGGAAAGAATTTGGCTAATTATGATTATGTGCTCGTTCTTACGCACTTCAAGGGACATCCGATGGCCGGATTTGGTGGAGCACTCAAGAATATATCGATTGGTATTGCATCAAGTCAAGGGAAGACTAGAATACATACAGGCGGAGTATTTTCAAAGCCTCCGATTACTTTGGGAAGTCTGCTTACGAATCAGGATGTATTTACAGAGTCCATGGCAGAGGCTGCAAAGTCAGTTTCGGATTATGAAGAAAATGGACAGAATATTGTATATATAAGCGTAATGAATAATATGTCCATTGACTGTGACTGTGTTTCTAAACCTACTGAAGTTGATATGCATGATATCGGTATTCTTGCCTCTACTGATCCGGTTGCGTTAGATCAGGCATGTATAGATCTTGTGTTTAGAGCGCAGGATGGTCAGTCGCTTCAAAATAGAATATTAGAGAAAAATGGACTTCATATATTAACACATGCTGAAGCAATTGGCTTTGGTACCAGAGTGTATGAGATGATAAATGTTGACGAGAATGAAAGTGCTACTGAAAATGAATCGGATAGTGCGACAGAGTCAGCGAAAGAATAGTCGGAGGCCGGTTAATATATGGTTGATGTAGTAAAAAGAGAATTTATATATTTAGGATACTATTTTCTTGTACAATTCAGACAGATCTTTTTATATTGGGTCATAGGAATGGTGATTGGTTCAATCATTTCTGTATTCTTTAAGGACAAGATCCATAATCTTATGAGAAATATGAAAAGTGACGGAAGCAGTATAATAGGAATTACATTTGCTTCTATGTTGGGTGTTGCATCTCCGCTTTGTATGTATGGTACGATTCCGATAGCTGCCTCATTTTCAAAAGGAGGAATAAGAGATGAATGGCTGGCTTCATTTATGATGAGTTCCATCCTGCTGAATCCACAGCTTATTATATACAGTGCGGCACTTGGGTTGAAGGTTCTTGTGATTCGTATCGTGACATGTTTTCTATGTGGGATTGCAGCGGGACTTGCTATACGGTTCTTTTTTAAAGAGAAAAAATTCTTTAGATTTGAGGGATTTGGAGAACCCCAGAATAAAGATACAGATCCCAATGTATTTATACGGCTATTAAAGAATTTGTTCAGAAATTTTAAAGCAACAGGACTTTACTTTTTGATAGGAATCATTCTCTCGGCAATCTTTCAGAGGTATGTGCCACAAGAGACTGTAACACTTCTCTTTGGAGGAAATGAAGCTTGGGGGGTTCTGATGGCTTCTACAGTCGGGGTTCCGCTTTATGTTTGTGGAGGTGGTACCATACCGATTCTTAAGACGTGGCTCGCAAGTGGCATGAGTCTTGGAAGTGCTGCGGCATTTATGATAACAGGACCGGCAACCAAGATAACCAATCTGGGCGCACTCAAGATCGTGCTTGGAATCAAACATTTCCTTTTATACTGGGCTTTTGTTATAATATATGCATGTTTGACTGGGATATTGATTAATGTATTTTTATAGAGGATGATGTTCGACACAACGGAATATAATTTGGACATTTTTTATCGTTTTTGATGGTTGTATATTTATTCCAGGGATTAGATTGCTTAGATGCATGTGAAAGTTAAAATGAACTATTTGCAACTGCTGGTTGACACATTTACAAGCAGACTTGATTGTATGCAACCGCCCAAACAGATAGAATTGAGATAACGAAATATAAGGGAAGCATTTTACAAGTGCGTTGGACTTAAAGTATACGGAGGAAAAGATGAAGAAACGTACGAAGATATTTTTAATCATGATTCTCGTTGTTTTGGTTTTGTTTGTGGGAATGTCCTATTTTATAGGAACTCAAGTTTTTATGGGTTCTACTCAATTGGTTACCTGTGAAGAGACTTCAAAAGTGAAAGATAGTTTTTGGGACAAATATAATATGGATTATGATGTTTTCTGTGATACATATGTCATAGAAAAGGTTGAGATTGCATCAACTTTTGATGGACATATGATACCGGCGGATTATATATATGCCCCTGGCGCAGATGGTAATAAAGATAATCCAACAGTTATTTTGGTGCATGGTCTTGGCGGTAATCGTTATACCAATTATCCTGTGGCAGAAATGTTTTTACAGAAAGGATATAATGTTTTGACATATGACCAAAGAAGCAGCAATGAAAATACTGCTCAATACACTACATTTGGATATTGGGAAAAATATGATTTGATGGATTATATTGATTATGTCTATAGCTATGCACCGGAACAAGTAATAGGAGTATGGGGAACGTCATTTGGCGGAGCAACGACAGGATTGGCAATGGCGGATAAGGATGTAGAGAACAAATTGGATTTTCTGATTTTGGACTGTCCGGTTAGTGATATGAAATGGATGGTAGAAGATGAAATGAGAAAGATGGATATAGGATTGCCTATATCGTACATGACATTTTGTGGAAATGTTATCAACAAAATAGAGTTAGGATTCTGTTATGACGATGCAAATGTATGTGATGCAATCTCAGATATAGAAATTCCTGTATTGATAATAAACAGTGAAGCTGATATGTTAACGCCACAGTTTATGGGACAAGACATATATGATTCAATACAAAATGAAGATACTAAAATGATTTGGACGGTAACGGACAGTGAACATACAGCAATATGGTTAGATTATAACTGGGAATATCGAGAGAAGGTTCAAGAATTATTGAATTGTGTTGAATAATTGCAGTTTGATGAAGAGTTGACATGAATTAGATATCGTATAATGTAATTGAGTTGAAGGTATAACATACAAAAGGCACCTTGATAGGTGCCTTTTCGTTTTTTGATTCTCATTTATTGTTCGCCAATAATTGTTACATCCGGGTCATGTGTAAAATCTGATAGTTTCGGACAATCAGAAATATCAATTTGTGTCAAGTTGTTACTGAAACACGTTAACGATGTTAATGAACTGCAACCGGACAAGTTGATGTTTTCTAGGTTGGTATATTGACAATCCACCCTGATTAATGAAGAACAACCGGATAAGTTGAGACTGGTATATGCCGGTTGTGGATTATTCGGAATTACAAAAGGATCACAATAAAAATATACTAACTTTTTATGATTTGATAAGTCCAAAGTTTTTAGTCCGAGATTGTAACAATCGACAGTGTGCAAGTCTGGATTTTTGGAGAAATCTAACGTGGTAAGCGCATTGTCTGCACAGCAGATTGTTGATAGCTTTGTGTTTTGTGTGATATTTAATTCGGTTAATCCGCATTCACCGCACAACAAAGTTGTAAGGTTCGGCAGCGTAGTTACATCTAATGTTCTAATATCGTTATTACCTACTGAAAGATAGGTCAAATCAGGACAGGTGCTTAGATCGATACTTGAAATCTGATTTTCGCTACAGCCAAGTTCTTCTAAATTTGTATTTTTAGAAAAGTCCAATACAGATAACTGATTATTATCTATATGTAGTTCTTCCAGTAAAGTATTCTTTGTCACATCGATACTGCTTATTTTGTTGCTAGAAAGATTGAGGTCTTTCAGTTTGGTGCTATCACTAACATCAATGGATGAAATATTGTTGATTGACGCGTCTAATGTGATTAAATTTGTACAACCTGTTACATTTAATGTAGTTAACTGATTTTTAGTAACATCTACTGTTTCGATATTTTTACAAACCGACAAATCTAAACTGGTCAGACTGGAACTATAACAAGCTAAGTTTTTTAGTTTCGGTAATTTATCTGTAGGTATTGAAGTCCACGGTGTATTCATAAATTCGAAATCGGTAATCACATTATTAGTCGGGAATGTGATATTAGCCAAAGAAGTAGCACCATCACAGTTCAATTTTTGGATGAGGGTATTCTTTGATAAATCCAATGTTTCTAAGGCAGAATGCATACACACGAATTCTTTTAAATTCGTATTAGCAGAAAGGTCGATATTCTTCATAGAAGCAAAGGAACATCTCAATGTTTCTATTGCTGTACACTTTGATACATCTAATCCTGTAACAGTTTTACCGCCGCACATAAGAAAACTTAATCTCGAGAATTCCGGAAATACAATATCGCCGGGAAGATTTTGGTTATACCAATATACCCATGTTAAATATCCGTCTTTATCCCATTTGTAATAGAATTCATCTGTATAGTCCGTTGGAATAGTAGCACCAGCATTATTTAGCGTGGTAACAAAAGCTTTTAAGGTTTCCAAATCCTTAGATTTTTCCGGCTCTTCCGGTTTCGTTGGCTCTTCTGTTGTAGGTTTTTCTGTTGTATCCTCAGTTGAAGATTCTTCGGTTTTCTTTTCTACTACAGTGATTGTGATTTTTTTCTTCCACTTTTTGTTCTTTTTTGATGTGGCAGTAATCTTTGCTGTACCCGGTTTTTTTGCAGTCACCTTACCTGACGAGTTAACAGTGGCAATTGTTTTGTCAGAAGATTTAAAGGTTGCTTTGAGGTTGGTCTTGATTTTTGTTGTAGTTCCTACTTCTAATGTCTGTTTTGTCTTCTTAGGAGCAGTTACCACGAATTGGTTTTTAACAGTGATTTTAAGTACTTTTTTAAGTTTTTTATTGCTCTTGGCAGTTACAGTGATTTTAACTTTTCCCGCCTTTTTTGCTTTGACTACACCTTTTTTGCTGACAGTTGCAATCTTCTTGTTGGAAGATTTGAAGGTAGCCTTCATATTGGTCTTAATAGTTGTACTGCAATTGATAGCCAATGTTTTTGGTGCAGAAGCTGTTAGTTTCTTTGCTGCTTGTACGGTGCGCATGTCGCTAGGTACTACAATTAGGCTAAGTACCAGTGTTAGCACGAGTAACCACGCACCCCATTTTTTTGTTCTTTTCATGTTTCATCCTCCCTTTTGCTCTAGGTAATAGTAAAAAATTACCAATACAGATATTTTACTATCTATCGTTGGAAGAATCAAGAAACATGACAAAAGTCATATTCAAAATATATCTTTTTTCACTACCGCCAATTTTTAATACTTGTTATGATGTCAGTGTAGTAAGAAATGGTTAACAAAGGAGATTGTTATGGAAGATATTATTTTAAAAACAGTTAATTTGACAAAGAAGTACAATAATAAGGTAGTGGTAGATAATTTGAATATTGAGATTCGAAAAGGTGAAATCTTCGGATTGTTGGGACCAAATGGTGCAGGAAAAAGTACAACGATGAATATGATCTGTTCGATTGTACGTCCTACAGCAGGTGAAATTGAATTGCTTGATAAAAATCCTTGGAAGGAGAAAAAGGAAGTGATTCATAAAATCGGATATATTCCGCAAGAGCTTGCAATTCACGGCAATCTCAAAGCTTGGGAAAATGTAGAACTCTTCACTTCTCTTTATGGAATCAAAGGAAAAGAGTTGAAAAAGACAGTGGATGATTCTTTGGAATATGTTGGTCTCCTTGAACGTAAACAGGAATTTGCCAAGAATTTTTCCGGAGGTATGAAGAGAAGACTGAATATAGCATGTGCTATTGGACACAATCCGGAATTGTTGATTTTTGATGAACCGACAGTAGGTATTGATCCGCAGTCAAGAAACTTTATTCTGGATAAGATTAAAGAGTCAAATGCCAAAGGCGCTACTGTTATATACACAAGTCATTACATGGAAGAAGTAGAAGCGATTTGTACAAGAATTGCAATTATGGATAACGGAAAGATTATTGCTTGCGGAACAAGTCAGGAATTGAAAAAGCTTGTAAACAGCGGAGATGATAACATTACGTTAGAAGAAGTGTTTTTGACACTAACTGGTAAGAAATTAAGAGATTATGCGGAATAGTGGGGGATAGAGATGATTCGTTATTTGATTAAAAACAATTTTAAACTCATGTTTCGTAATACATGGAGCATTTCAGTTATGTTATTGGGTCCTATATTGGTTATCGCAATATTGTCGAGTGCATTTGCGGAATTAATGAAGTCTTACGAAAGTGTAGATGATTTTTCAGTAGGTTACAGAGTAGAAGATGTAGATGTTAAGACACTTGAATCGTTGAAAACTGCCGGTGAGGAAGCAGGTATTGTCTTTGCTGAATATCCGCAAGGTGAGATACAGGATGTTATGGAAAAGAATGAACTTGCAGGTTTCATAAGCTTTTCGAAAGATGAATACATGGTATATAAGAGCGAAGACTACGGGGCAGAGGGTAATATACTGGAATACTTTATGGGAAAAGTGATGACGGCCGGTATAGATGCAGCGTTGCCGTTGCAGGGACAAGAGGATATTGTGTTGCCTGTTGAACAATTGGAATATATGCCGGCAATCGATTCGGTAGACTATTACGGAATTATCTATATTGTATATTTTTGCTGGTGCGGCATCATATGTGCAACCGGTGTTTTGAGTAATGAAAAGAAGTATGGAATTGTAAGAAGATTCCAAGTGTCTAATGTATCTGAGTTGAAAAATTTCTTTGGAAAAGCAATTCCGATTGTCTTGACTGTGTCAGGCGGTATGGCAATTGTTACAGGAATTACGGTTTTACTTTATGACATACATTGGGGAACACCACTTCTGTCTGCAGGTATCGTATTTTTAATGATTGTAGCAGCGACCGCATTAGGAATGATGCTTTATAATCTTTCGGATAGTCTGGTGATTACGATTATTTTGCAATTTACAATTGTGTGGTTTTTGGGATTCTTTGGAGGAAGTTTTGAAACCTATATGTTTTCAACGATACCTGATAAGTTAAAGCATATGTCGCCGATTTACCACGGGAATCGTGCATTGGTAGAGCTTTCTTGTATGGGTGAGAGTAGTTATGTGACAAGTGCAGTGTTATATTCTCTGGCAATTACAGCTGTTTGTTCTGTAGTAGCTATATTGGCCGGTTATATCAGAAAGAGAGGGAAAGCATGATTGCATTAATGAAAATGAGTTTGAAAGTGCTGTTGAGAAACAAAGCGTTTTTGTTTTTTTTGATCGCAACTCCGGTTTTATCAACAGTTGTTTTAAGTATAAAAATGGATTATACCGCGTATAATGAAGATTCCGATAAAAACATGATTTTAGAGTTGGATGACTATACCGACAAAGCGGTTTATAAAGGTGACACAACGGCATGCATTATAAAGGTATATGATGCTTCAGATACGGAATTATCAGAATATGTGTTAAAGCAAATGGCAGGAACGGGTATGTTTTCGATATGTCGTGCTGATGTGAGCGAATTGACAGAAAAAGAAGTTGATGAAGCAGCAAAAAAGGATGCATTTAATGACAGAGTCGGAATGTTGCTTTATCTGAAAGAGGATTTTGATGAAGCCGTGTTAAAAGGAACATGGGCAGACGGAATTAAGTTGTATGATGTATCAGATGATGAGCGAAAAGACATATTCACAACAGAGCTTACGGATTTGTTTGTCAGAATTAAGAAGGTGCAATCGATTACAGGTGATGATGCAACAGCGATATTAGATGCACTTCATAAGATGCAGGAAATGTTGCCTGAAAAAGGCGTTACTAATTTTTCTAGTAAGAAATCCGTGGAGTTAACACAAAAACAGATTAATCAACATACACAGATTGGTTATGCGTTCGCATTTATTACCCTTGGTTTCTTGTTCTGTGGTGTGTGTATCGCCCATTCAGTGATTGAAGAACAGAATAACAAGGTATTTACAAGAGTCATGTTAACACCGGTAAGTAGCAGAGATTACTTCATAGCAAAATTTGTGATGGCGTTCATGATCAGTCTAATGCAGACGTTTGTGTTGGCGGTTTGTTTATCCTGTGTTCCGGGATTAGATGTCGGTATGAGTATGATTACATTCCTTTTCATCATGTTTATGCTTGGTTTGATATTTAGTACGATGAGTCTTTTACTTGGCGTGATTCTTGGAGATGTTATGAGTTCTAACTATGCAGCATTTGCTATCTGGAGTATATCTGCATTATTGGCAGGTCTGTACTTCCCATTGGAAGATACGACGAAGGCGTTGAAGACGCTTTCATATCTCATGCCGCAAAAATGGTTCATGGATGCGTCAAAATTATTAATAGTGGGGGACAAAAGTGCCTACTCTATGATATTATGTGTTACAGTAGCTTACTTGATTGTTATTATCAGTGTAGGTAGCGTAGGACTGAAAATTAAGCGATACGAATAGAAAGGATGTATCTATGGGAGAGCGATTTAGGGAACACTATTTCCTCTTACTACGAATTGCATTATTGTTGTTATTAGAAGGATATATTATTTTATCTCAGTCAGTATTGACAGGGGCATCTGCAGGGGTGCTCCTGCTTCTTGCGTTATTTATCGGCGCAATTGCCGGTAAGGAATTGGTGGGACGTCGATACCAACTCATTTTTCTGGGAATAGCTTGCGTCTTGTGGATTTTTATTCTCTTGAATGTGAACACAGCATTTTCATTGCTTGGTGTGTATCTGGGTTATGAGATGGTTTCTTATTGGAAACCACGGATGTTTTTCTATTGTGTCCCGTTGGGGTTTGCTTTTATACCCGGGAACACAGAGGATTTTGTTTCTTTTATGATTGCAATTATGATTGGAATCATTTATTGGCAACATGATTTTGTTGTGGAAACCTATCGGAAACAAACCAAAGAAGATACGATTGCAGAACAAACGTTGAAGCATAACATGAACCGCATAGAGCATGAAATGCAGGAAGAGGTTCGGAAGAGCTATCTGATGGCAGAGAATCAGATGTTAGAAGAGCGTGCAGAATTGTCTCAGACATTGCATGATAAGTTGGGACATAATATTAACGGTTCGGTATATCAGTTAGAAGCGGTGAAGGTGTTGATGGAAAAAGAACCGGAAGCTTCTAAGAAAATGATACAGGCTGTAATTGATCAGTTGCGCAGCGGGATGGATGAGATTCGGTTGATTCTTAGGAAAGAACGTCCGAAAAAATATAAGCTTGCCGTATTACAGTTAGAAAAGCTGTGTGAAGATTGTCGGGCAAAAGGCGTAGAGGCTGAGCTGACTGTAGAGGGTGAATTGAAGGATATTCCTGAAAAATATCTGGAAGTTGTTTTGGATAATGCGTACGAAGCGGTATCCAATTCTATGAAATATGCGAAATGCAGCAAGATAAGAATCAGCATCCATGTACTGAATCAAATGATACGCTGCAGTATATCTGACAACGGTATCGGATGTGAAGAAATTGTTGACGGAATGGGTATTTCCGGAATGAGAAAACGAGTAAGAGAAGTGAATGGAATTTTAGATTTTGAATCAGAAGCAGGGTTTACAATTAATATGTTGTTACCGTTATAGGAAGGTGTGGCTGTATGGACAAGATAAAGGTAATTATTGCAGATGACAGTGATTTTGTCAGAGATGGAATGCGGATTATTCTGGATGTGGATGATGATTTTGAAGTGCTTGGTTGTGCGAAAAATGGCAAAGAGGCGATTGCACTTGCCAACGAGCATGCGCCGGACATTTTTCTTATGGATATTCAGATGCCGGAGATGGATGGAATTGAAGCGACGAAGTATATTGTGGAGCATGAATTGGGGAAAGTGTTGATTCTCACCACGTTTGATGATGATGAGTTGGTGCAACAGGCATTGAAAAACGGAGCGAAAGGATATCTGATTAAGAATCATACACCGGAGCATCTGAAACAGATGATCAAATCTGTATATAACGGTACGGGTGTTATGGAGGATGCTATATTAGAAAATCTTGCAAAGAGTACGGATATGAAAGCAAGCGGATTTTGCGAAGACGGTTATACTGCCCGTGAGATGGATATTATCAAAGCTGTAGCAGACGGTTTATCTAACAAAGAGATTGCCAACAAGCTTTTCATTACGGAAGGTACAGTCAAGAATTATATTACATCTATTCTTGCGAAGGAAAACCTATCACATCGTACAGCGTTAGCAGTATATTATCTGACAGGAAAAAAACAAGGATAATTGTTTGTTGTTATGATGCGGATAGTGCATCAATCTGCATGCGAATTGAATCTATTGCAGCGTCTGATAAGACTTGCCATTCTTCGGCAAATCCGATGACGTGAACAGACTGCGTTGTTTGCTTTTTGATATACAAATTGATGGATTGAATGAAGTGTTTGATCATATACATAATTAGCCACCTTTTAAAAAACTTTGATTTTAGTTATTATATTCTAGTTTGGCAAGAAATACAAGAGAGAATGTGATAAGTTTGCTTTTTTTAATGGAAATGTTATGATGATGACATGAAATGTAAAAAGGAGAACAAAAAACTTCCATTAGGCAGGTTTTTGTGATATTATACATAAGATTATTATTTTTTTTAAAGATATAGAAGCACTTTGTAAAGTGAAGGAGGTCCATAGATGAAACCGTTAAAAGAATTAACCAAAGCCGAGTTGTTAGTGATGAAAGAGGAACTGACACAGGAATATAAAGATGCACAGGCGAAGGGATTACAGCTTAATATGGCCAGAGGTAAGCCTGGTGTATCTCAGTTAGAGCTTGCAATGCCAATGTTGGATGTGATTAACAGTTCTTCTGATATGCATACAATGTTAGGTAATGATACACGTAACTATGGTGATTTAGATGGTATCGGTGAATGCAGAAGATTGATGGCTGATATGATGTCGGTGCAAAAAGATAATGTGATTGTATGTGGTAATTCCAGTCTGAACATCATGTATGATACAGTTTCTCGTTCTATGGTGAAGGGTGTGAATGGTTCTACGCCATGGTGTAAGCTAGACAAGGTGAAATTCCTATGCCCTGTTCCGGGATATGACAGACATTTTGCAATTACAGAATATTTTGGAATTGAAATGATTCCGGTTCCTCTATATGAGGATGGTCCGGATATGGATATGGTAGAGCAGTATGTGAACAATGATGATGCAGTGAAGGGAATCTGGTGTGTGCCAAAGTATTCCAATCCAACAGGAATTTCTTATTCTGATGAGGTTGTGAAACGTTTTGCAAACTTGAAACCTGCTGCAGAAGATTTCCGTATTTATTGGGATAACGCATATTGTATTCATCATTTATATGAGGATAAGCAAGATGAAATATTGAATATTTTAGAAGAGTGTGAGAAGGCAGGCAATCCGAATATGGTATACATTTTTGCATCGACTTCTAAGATTAGTTTTCCGGGTTCCGGTGTATCTGCGATTGCATCGTCTTTGGAAAATGTCAAGTTTATTATGAGCCAGATGACAATTCAGACGATTGGACATGATAAGATTAATCAGCTTCGTCATGCACACTTTTTCAAGAACGTTGATGGATTGAAGGAACATATGAAGAAACATGCGCA
Organism: Lachnospiraceae bacterium; assembly: GCA_015057435.1. Taxonomy (GTDB): domain Bacteria; phylum Bacillota; class Clostridia; order Lachnospirales; family Lachnospiraceae; genus CAG-590. The sequence goes on along the minus strand of SVEJ01000013.1, from coordinate 49,671 downwards.
GCTTATGCGCCCGAAGTTTGAGGCTGTGCTTGATGTGTTGAATGAAGAATTAGCAGGTCTTGAAATTGGTACATGGATTGAACCAAGAGGCGGTTACTTCATTTCTTTTGATGCGATGGAAGGTTGCGCGAAGGAGATTGTTGCTAAGTGTAAGGATGCAGGTGTGATTATGACAGGTGCAGGTGCTACTTATCCATACGGAAAGGATCCAAAGGATAGCAACATTCGTATAGCTCCATCTTTCCCAACACCGGAGGAGATGCACGAAGCAGCGAAGTTATTTGCACTTTGTGTAAAACTTGTCAGTGTAGAGAAGCTTTTGGAAACTATGTAATCCATACATGATTTGAAAGAATTGAGTGATATAGATGATTTGGTGAGCAAGTGTTTGGCTTGCTCACTTTTCAATTAGAAAAAGGATGCCATTAGGAAGAGGATGAGATTGCATTATTATAGAGAGGAGATTCTAGATGGCGAAGAAGGAAAATAAAACCAATGCGATGCGAATCTTAGATAGAAACAAAGTGAACTATCAGGTTAACAATTACGAATGCGATGAATTCATAGACGGTATGCAGATTGCTGATAAGAACGGACAGGCTTATGAGCAATCATTCAAAACCTTGGTCACAGTCGGGAAAAGCGGAGGGTATTACGTATTTGCGATTCCTGTTGACAAGGAGATTGATTTCAAAAAGGCTGCCAAGATTGTGGGTGAGAAGTCGGTAGAAATGATTCATGTGAAGGATATCAATGCAGTAACAGGATATATTCGCGGCGGGTGTACACCGCTTGGAATGAAGAAGTTATATCCAACAGTAATTGAAGAAAGTGCGCAAAATTTTGATGAGATTATTATCAGCGGCGGGAAGCTTGGTGTACAGATTATTATGAATCCGTTGGATTTGGCCAAGGTCGTAAATGGGCGATTTGCCAATGTAATTGTATCGATTTCGGAAGAATAAATGATATAACATAATTTGTTAAGAAAATAGCAAAATATATATTAACTTTTTGTAAGGTGTTTCCGATATACAATATGAAAGGGTGAAGTGGCAGAACATGGATGCTCTGCTGCTTTTTTGTTTTTATAAGACGTCTGTTGGCATAAGGATATGCAACAGCTTATACCCTTTCAAGAATCTATGTGTTTCATGGAAAAGAAAGGAGTTGAGTACCATGAAAATCAACGAGAGTGCTGTAGCGTTGTCGGGCAATCGACACTATAGCAAGTATCAGGAGACTAGGGTGGAGTCCGTTACCATGTCTGCGTCTAAGTGGAAGGAACTTCAGGAATCCCTGGAAAATCAGCCTGCTGATGTATCAATCTCCAAAGAATCCCAATCACTATTGGAACAATTGAAAGAGCAAGAGAAACAGCAACGTAAAGACCGAGGAGATCAGGCAGCGATGGCACATATGCTGCAAAAGTCCGAGGAAACGCCGCCGGTTGCTTCTAACGTGAGTACGGAGGAGGATGGCATGTTGAAAACCTTGCGTCGTATTTTGCAAATGCTTAAGGCTATGCGAAGTGGTGAAGGTGGATTCTATGCCGGAAGAATTCGTAGTATGAAGGTCGAGGATATCTGCGAGGAAGACAGACATTTTGGAGCGAGTGTTAAAAGAGCGGGTCAGACCTTCGCACTTTCGCAGAATGTGAATGTCATAGATCTTCGGAGTGCGGGTGCTATCTCTTTATCAGAAGGTGTCTTAAGTAGAACAGGTGCATCGTCAGGTGGCGGAGCGACGGCTTGGGTGAGACACACGGAGAAAAGTGGTTTCGTAATGGAGCAAGAAAGTGTATCATTTTCTGCTACAGGAATTGTGAAAACAGCGGATGGAAGAGAAATTGACTTTGGTGTGGAGATGGAAATGTCCAGAGGCTTTGTAGGTTCCTTTTTGGAATCTTCTGTGGAGAATGTCGTGTTGACGGATCCGTTAGTTATTAACTTAGAAGCGGGGAGTGCATCCGTTTCTGATCAGAAATTCTTCTTTGATTTGGACGCAGACGGAGACAAGGAAGAGATATCTTCATTAGGGCGAGGCAGTGGATTCTTGGCCTATGATAAGAATGGAGACGGAACCATCAATGACGGTTCGGAGTTGTTCGGAACGAAGTCCGGTGACGGATTTGCCGACCTTGCGCGATATGACGAAGACGGCAATGGCTGGATTGATGAGAACGACACAATATTTGAGAGATTAAAGGTTTGGACAAAAGATGCAGAGGGCAATGACAGCTTAGTGGATTTGAAAAAAGCAGATGTCGGCGCAATCTATCTTGGAAATGCCAATACCCAATTTCATCTCAATGATGCGAGTAATAAGACCAATGCGGTTGTACAAAAGACCGGTGTATTCTTAAGAGAAAGCGGAACGGTTGGTACTGTACAGCATGTGGATCTGGCGGTATAGGGCATAAGGTGAAGGTTTTTACCGTGAAAAATTGAATTGCAAGGGTAGATGAACCCCTTGACATAGTAACAGAAGGACTACCATATCAGTGCAGTGTTTTCGTTATTGCATGGGCGAAAACACTGCACATATATAGGTAGCGGTTGTATGAAAAGAGACAGCGTAAGCTGTCTTATTTTTTTGAATTTTTCTATTGACATTTAACTGTTATTGCTGTATATATAACATATAAACAGTTGGAGCGCTGTTATATTCAAGGTTTATGATTTGGTAAACAAATGCAAACAGATATATTCAGGAAGGAAGAGAGGAAGAAGATATGGATCAGAAGTTACAAGAGAAATGTCAGTTGTTTGTGGAGAACAAGAATAAGTTAGATAAGGATTTTGCGTGGGATAGTGCAATTATTATGCCGGTGTGTGCAATGATATATGCGCAAAACGATCAGAAAGTGGATACCCAGAAGATGAAAGAATGCAGAAAACTTTTGAAGGGAAAGGTAGGGGCCTTTTCGAGTTTGAGAAGTTATGGAGAACTGGTGCTGATTACGAAGATGGCAATGTCTGATGATGCGTCAGATTATCTTGAGAAGACTGTCCGGGCATATGACATGCTCAAGAAGTACAAAATGTCGGGTTCCGCATTTGCAGCATTGGCATCAATGTTGTTGGTTGACCATGTGGATGTACTTCGCTGGGAACAGGTATTGGCAAGTGCGCAGAGAATCTATACACAGATGAAAAAGAATCATCCGTTTTTAACAGGAGAAGAAGATATGTCCTTTGCAGTTTTGATGGCCATGTCAGAACTGCCGGAAGAGTGGTTGCTAAAAGAGATGGAAGCTTGTTACGAAATGTTGAAGAAGAAATTCGGTGCGACAGATGGATTGCAGACTTTGAGTCATGTCTTAGCGATGGATAGAGAAGAAACAGCAAAAAAATGTGACGCCATTTTGGAATTAGATGCAGCATTTAAAGAAAAGAAAAAGCGTTTTGACAACAATGGAATTGTTATGTACGGCAGTATGTATATGATGGGAATTGAAAAAGAAGCGTGGTTGGCAAACATTATTGAAGTGGATGACTATTTGAAACAACAAAAGGGCTTTGGAGTCTTTGGTGTAGATTCACATCAGAGATTGATGTATGCAACGATGTTGGTTATGAATCAATATGAACAGGATGACAGTAATGTGCAGATGACGATGTTGAACAACGCTATTGCGACAATTATCGCAGAGTATACAGCAATGCTTACAACGTTAACGGTTGTGATGCTTGTCACAACCACAAGCAGCAATTGATGAGAGTACAATAGGTAGGTGAAAGAATGAAAATATTACAGAATTCAGGAATGCCCATTTACCAACAGATAGCAGAACAGTTTAAGGCAGATATCTTGGCCGGCAAGATGAAACAGGGAGAATATCTTCCGTCTATTCGAGGACTGGCAAAAGACTTGCGAATTAGCGTGATTACCACGATGAAGGCCTATGAAGAATTGGAACAGCAGGGGCTTGTTACGGCAGTGCAGGGAAAGGGATATTACGTCAATGCGCAGGATAGCGAGATGTTAAAAGAACAACACATGCGAAAGATGGAGGAGCATCTGACCAATGCCATATCTGCGGCAAGAATTGCCGGTGTGTCAGACAGTGAGCTGGTAGGCACCTTGCAGATATTGCTAGATGCACAGGAACAAATGTAAGGAAATGTTGGTAGAGAAGTTGTAATAGGAAATGTTGCAATAGGAAAAGTTGGAATTAGGAAAAGTTGGAATAGGGAAGTTGAAATAGGAAAGTTAAGATAAGAAAGGAAATGCGTATGGAAACACAATCAGTTGTTACAATGAAAGATGTGAAAAAACGTTTTAAGGGGTTTGAATTAAATCTTCCGGAACTGCAGATTCCGGAAGGGTTCGCAACAGCTCTGATCGGTGAAAATGGTGCAGGTAAGAGTACATTAATGAATATTCTTGCAGGAGTAAGATTGGATTATAAGGGTGACATTACCTATTATGACGGTTCTTTTTCAGATGAAGAGGTGAGAGAGCGTAATGGTTATGTGTCGGCAAGCAATTATTTTTTGCCACACTGGACCATGGAAGCAGTTGCTGAATTAAATGAGCTGTTATTTGAACATTTTGATAAGGAAAAATATGAGATGCTTTGCAAAGACTTGGGCATCTGGGAGAGCAAGAATAAAAGTATTAGCAAGCTTTCTGATGGTATGAAGATGAAGACCATGCTTGCTGGTGTGTTTGCAAGAGAGACCAATTTGTTATTGTTAGATGAGCCGGCATCCCCACTTGATCCATTAATGCGTGATGAGCTTTGCGCCATGATTCGTAATTATATTGATGAGGGCAATGGAGATAAGACCGTGTTCTTCTCTACTCATAACGTATCGGACATGGAAAATGTTACAGACTATGCCATGATTATGGAGCACGGGCAAATTGTAGAACAGGGTTTTGTGGAGGACTTAAAGGAGAAATACATTCTTGTGAAAGGTGAAAAGGAAGATGCAGACAAGTTACAAAGTATCCTAATAGGATTTCAAAAAAATTCCTATGGCTGTGAGGGTTTGTGTCTTTCTGAAAAATTGGATCAATTGGCTGGATTTGATGTGCTTACGGAAACACCAAACTTATCCCAGATTTGTGTGGCAGTGATGAAGCAGTATTCGAAATTAAAGAAATCACAAAAATAGTGGAGGTGAAAGATATGATCCGTACCATTCGAATGTATAACGTGTTCTTTCCACGGAAATTTTGGATGTTGTTTACTTATATTTTGTATCCGGTTATCATGATAGTTCTATGTGCGTGGCTTTCAAAAATGACATTGCTTACGGGGATGATGATGAATCTGATGCTTAGCGCATCAGGTATTGTTACCGTAGAATATTTGCTAGATACCTATATGTTCCACGGTGTCGGTGCAAAGGATTATAAGGCGTTAGAGTATGTGAAGTCTTCCGGCAGAGGTGTTCATTTGTTACAGCAGGCGTTGCTTTTTGATGGGATAAGAAGATTATTTACAACAAGTGTGATTATGGCAAGTTTGTATTGGATTACGAAAATGGCCTGTGAAAAGGATGCAGGTGAAACCATTCTTGAAATCAATGGGCAGGTTGTAAGTCACCCTTCGGCATGGATTTATGTGCAGAGTGGCGTGATTGTCATATTATCTGTGGAAGTTGGAATGTTGATTACCCGCAGATCGAAAAATATTTTGGTGAACTTGTTAATACTATATCTAATGTCTGCAATAGCTTGTATCTTGGCTATGGCGATAATGGAATTCGCATCTGCTGTTTCTGTAGGCGTGACTGGAATCCTATTGGCTATCATTATGGTGATTAGTCGTAAAGTGTTGGTAAAGAAAGTGAGGGAGAGCTTCTATGATGAAGGATATAAAAAATTGCTTTAAATTGCTGAAATATGGATATCAGATTAAGACGAATATCGTCTGTGCGGTGTTTTTTTTCTTGCTGGGGGTTGCCTTTTCGTTAATCGGTCATGAAGCATTTGCTTTTAGTGTGGTATATTTCTTCCTGGCTATATTGTTTGTTATACAATCGATGTATATGGCCCTTTATTCAGATTTTGTAGGAGCGTCACCAAAGCGTAGAAAAGTAGAACTTCGCTATATTGATATTTTAAATGTGATGGGTGGAATTATTGCGTCTGCAGCTACAATTATTACGGCATTTTTGACTAGAAACCTGTCGCAAGAGGGACCTTCCATGGAGACGAATCTGGTGATTGGTGGTTGGATGGTCATCATTTTGTACTGCTATATGTGTATGTCCTTTAAGATGATGTGGGTTGGAATGTTAATTTTCCTTGTGTCCTTTTTCTCTGTGATGAATATTGCAGGGGGCGCATTTACGGCAGCCTGTGACGGGGTGCTTGCCGGTAAAACAGCATTTGCGGTTATTGTATTCCTTGCAGAAGTTGCAATGGGAATTGTGCTAGGACATGTGATTCGAAGAATTCTCTATCGAAAGAGTATGTCGAGGTGGGCAATGGGAGCGAAGCTTCGTATGGAGCAGTCCTAAAGGTGGAAGGCAATGTAAACCATTGGTAGCATTGCCTTTTTCTTTTTTCTCGTGGTATAATGACCGATGGAAACGTAAAGATTATTATGAAGAACAATCGCAGATAAGATTTCATCTATGTGCGAAAGGGAGTTGATATATATGAAGATTGTTATGCCGGAAAATGCGAATCGGATTATCCATACATTGCAAGATGCAGGCTACGAAGCTTATATTGTAGGCGGCTGTGTTCGTGATGCCATTCTTGGAAGAGTTCCGGGTGATTGGGATATTACTACATCTGCCAAACCGGAAGAAGTGAAAGCATTGTTTCGCAGAACCATTGATACAGGAATTGAGCATGGAACGGTAACGGTGATGTTCGATAAGGAAGGATACGAGGTGACAACCTACCGTGTGGATGGGAAGTATGAGGATCACAGAAGACCGACCTCGGTAACATTTACTGCAAGTCTGATAGAAGATATGAAACGCAGGGATTTTACTATCAATGCGATGGCTTACAATGAGACAGAAGGAGTCATCGACCATTTTGGCGGAATGGAAGATTTGGAAAAGAAAGTGATTCGTTGCGTGGGAGAGCCAAAGGAACGTTTCGATGAGGATGCGTTACGAATCCTTCGTGCCCTTCGTTTTTCAGCACAGCTGGATTTTTCCATTGATGAAAAGACTCAAGAAGCCATTCGTAATCAGGCAGTATTCTTAAAGGATATCAGTGCAGAAAGAATCCACGTAGAATTAACCAAGCTGTTGACATCCAGACATCCAGAACGGCTACGTACAGCGTATGAGCTTGGGGTGACAAAGATTGTATTGCCAGAATTCGATGCCATGATGGAGACAGAACAGAATAACAAGCATCACATGTACAATGTGGGAGAGCATACCCTCAGAGTAGTTCAAGTAGTTCCGTCAACAGAGGCACTTCGTTGGGCTGCACTTTTGCATGATGTGGCCAAGCCGGTTACGAAGACAACGGACGAAACGGGGGATCATTTTTACCGACACAATGTTGTTGGTATGGACATGGCTAATCAGATTCTGCGACGGTTGAAGTTCGATAACGTAACGATTGCAAAGATAAAGAAGCTTGTGCAGTGGCACGATTACGGAATCGGTGAGACGCCATCCCTTCGTTCCTTCAGAAAATCGCTTAGTAAGATGGGTGCGGACCTGTTTGATGATTATATGTCGCTTAAGAGGGCGGATACACTCGCACAAAGTGATTATATGAGAGGAGAAAAGTTAGAAAGTCTTGCGGTGTTGCAAGGATATTATGAAGAGATAATAAGTAAGCAGCAATGTCTTTCTGTAAAAGACTTAGCGATTGATGGCAAAGACTTGATTGCACTTGGTATGAAGCCCGGAAAGGATATGGGTGAGATGCTGCAATATCTCTTAGAGGCGGTTTTGGATGAACCGGGCTTGAATACAGTGGAAACCTTAAGCGAAATTGTAAAAGGAAAAATATCATAAATGTATCCCCTCTGTCATACTATGAAGAAGGTGACTGCTGATGCAGTCGATTTGGAATCGTGTGAAAGAGGGGTATTTTTATGGCTGACAAGATGGCTGATGTGTATGAAAAATATGATATAGAAGTGCTTGCTACAAAAAGGGGGAGAGGTGCTACTATTATCGATGCAAAAGAGGGAGTTTTTATAGTGGAACCGTTCAGGGGTAGTATTGGACGCTTGGAAGCGGAATACGTATTAAAAACACTTTTTGAGCAGGAAGGTTTTGGTGATATTGATATGCTCCTTCTCAATAAAGAAGGAGACTTGCTTACATATGACAGATATCATCAACCTTTTGTGTTGAAAAAATATTTTGCAGGAGAAGAATGTGATATGCATAATCTCGCTGATATGATCTTGGCAGTGGAAAAGCTGGCGGACTTGCATCTTGCAGGGCAACGTGTGTCAAGTGTCTTTGATGCAGAATGGGAACGAACCAAGAACGAAAAGAGACAGAATCAATATAAGGAGATAAAAGAAGCATTACGAGAAGGGACCGAACTTGATAATCTTGCTCGAATATATGCAATGACGCCGGCAGGAATCAAAGAATTCATAAAAGAAATGGAAACACCGGAGTGTATGGATTGTAAGGAAGAAAGAGGAACAGCTGCCAAACAGGAAGTGATTGCATGTGAGAACGAAATGGACAGAATGAGAAAAAACTTGTATAGGAAGAACAGAGAGCTTGGGAAGATCAAAAAGTATGTAAAGAAAGTAAAACGTAAGAATCAATTCGAAGAGTTGTTTTTAAAGACGTTTGATGATTATTATGAGATGGGACTCAATTGCGAAAAAACACTCCTTGATGAGAAAAATACACAGGACCATTCCGGGAAAAGTGAAATGCCTTTACATTATGGCGTATGTCACGGTAACTACAATCAGCACAATGTGCTTATGGATGGTAAACAGGTTTCGGTCGTTCATTTTGAAAAGTTTACAAGAGGCAATCAATTGGATGACCTATATCAGTTTACGAGAAAGGCGATGGAAAAGAATCATTTTGACTATGAGATGCTTGAGTTGATATTAGGTGCATATAGTAAAAAGATTGCGCTTGATAAAAACGACTATCGCTACATGTATATTCTGTTTTCGTATCCGGAAAAGTTTTGGAAGATTGCGAATGGATATTACAATAGTAATAAAGCATTTTTATCTCCGAAATACTTGGAAAAACTTCTCATGTTAATTGAACAGGAAAAGGAAAAAAATGAAATGTTAGAACAATATTATGCTTTTCATTTGTGCTGAAGTTCGGTATAATTCAAAAGTGATACGGCGATATTGGCGTCGTTAGAAGATATATGATTAGAGGATGAATTATGAAGATACAAAAGACATTGCAAAAACAGATAAATCGATTGCAGCATGTTCTACTTTTTGTCATGTGTATTTTTATGATAGGTGTTACCGGATGTAATGAGCCGGTGGTTGCGCCTACCTATGATGATGAGATTGAACCGGAGCAAGAAGAGAAATTGTTCGGTGTGGTTTCTCATTTGGATGAGGTGAATGGAGAAATTTGCATCTATACACTGGGAAGAGAAGTGGAATATCAGTTGTCATTTTCGGTCGGTGCAGATGTACGTAATCAATACGGAGATCTGATTCTGATGTCGGATGTGAAGCTGGGTAGTGTTGTCGATGTGACGTATGACGCGAATCGGGACAAATTGATATCGCTTTATCTGACAGATGATGAAGGTGTTGCAAGAGTGGATGATGTGTCCGGAGCCATTTTTGATTATGTAGAACATAAGGTTCGTATCAACGGAACGACATATCAGATGAGTGATGATGTTCGGGTATTTTCTGATAATGTTGAGATTGCTTTGAATGAAATCTGTTCGGAAGACCAATTAACTATGTGGATGTATCGTGATCGGATATGTTCTATCTATGTGGAGTTGGGACATGGATATCTTCGATTACACGATTATGCAGGCTATATTGGCGGTATGGTCGAGGTTGGTTATGATGTGATTGTTCCGGTTACAGAGGAGATGCTTCTTACGGTTCGTGAAGGAACATATGAACTGCGTATTACGAAGGATGAGTATGTCGGAACAAAGAAAGTGGAAGTTGTTAAGAATCAAGAGATAGATGTTTCGTTAGCGGATATTGCAATTGAGCCGAAACAGATTGGTTCGGTTATGTTTGATGTTTCACCTGCGAATGCGAAGGTATATATTGATCGCAAGCGCGTGAACACAGAGGGCTCGATTGATTTGACGTATGGCAAACATGTCATTCATATTATGGCTGAAGGGTATGAAAGTTATAGTGCAACATTTACTGTGAATGCAGCTTATAAGATTCGGGAATATGAACTGAAAAAGTCGGACGAAAAGGATGACAAGAAAGAGGATTCGACGACCAAGGCGGAAAGTACTACAAAGAAAGATAAGACGACAGAGGCTACAACGAATGACGGAACAACAAAAGAAGACAAAAAAGAGGAAACGACAACCGAAGAGTCCACAAAGGATAAGGATTCCGATGTAAAGGATGTCTCTACTGCAATTGGAGAAAAAACAAAGAACAAAGTAATTATAACAGCACCGATTGGAGCAAGTGTGTATTTTGATGGAGAATATTTAGGAATTGCGCCGATTTCCTTTACAAAAGTGACGGGAAGTCATATAATAACGTTTAGCCAAACGGGCTGTTTGTCAAAAAGTTACACGGTAAACTTTGAAGACGATGGAAAAGATGTAACACTAAGCTATGATAACTTAGTTTTAATATCCAGCTTAATAGAGTGATGAAAGGAGTTTGTTATGAACTACAAACAGATTTACGAAGAGTGGATGAATAATCCGTATTTTGATGAGGAGACGAGAAAAGAACTTGCAGCAATTGCCGGTGATGAAAAAGAGATTGAAGAACGTTTTTACGCAGATCTTGAGTTTGGTACTGCAGGCTTGAGAGGAATTATCGGCGCTGGTATTAACCGTATGAATATCTATGTTGTACGTCGTGCAACACAAGGTCTTGCCAACTACATCAAGAAGCAGGGTGGAGAAGAAAAGGGAGTTGTAATTGCTTACGATTCACGTAGAATGTCTCCTGAGTTTTCTGAAGAGGCAGCACTTTGTCTTGCGGCGAACGGAATCAAAGCTTATCGTTTTGAATCACTTCGTCCGACACCGGAGTTATCATTTGCAGTTCGTCATCTTGGTTGTATTGCCGGTATCAATGTAACAGCCAGTCATAACCCACCGGAATATAACGGATATAAGGTATATTGGGAAGATGGTGCGCAGATTACACCACCGCATGATAGTGGAATCATGGGCGAGGTAAAGGCAATTGCAGACCTTTCTACATGTAAGACAATGGATAAAGAAGATGCGATTCGTCAAGGTCTTTACGTTACAATCGGAAAAGAAGTAGATGATGTCTATATTGAAGAGTTAAAGAAGTTAGTAATTCGCAAAGACTGTATTGAGAAATACGGAAAAGATATTAAGATTGTATATACACCATTACATGGTACGGGTAACATTCCTGCAAGAAGAGTATTGAAAGAAATCGGTTTTGAGAATGTATATGTTGTACCGGAGCAGGAATTGCCGGATGGTGAATTTCCGACAGTTAGTTATCCGAACCCTGAGGCAGAGGAAGCATTTACACTTGCACTTAAGCTTGCGAAGGAAAAGGATGCAGACTTGGTACTTGCTACAGATCCGGATGCGGACAGACTTGGTGTATACGTAAAAGATAGCAAGACAGGCGAATATATTACATTAACAGGTAATATGTCAGGATGTCTGTTGGCAGATTATGAAATCAGCCAGATGAAGGAGATGAATGGTTCTCTTCCTGAAGACGGTGCATTGATTAAGACAATCGTTACATCGAATCTGGCAGATGAGATTGCGAAGGGACATAATGTTCAGTTGATCGAAGTACTTACAGGATTCAAATACATAGGTCAGCAGATTTTGAACTTTGAGACAACCGGCAAAGGTACATACTTATTCGGATTTGAAGAAAGTTACGGATGTCTGATCGGAACACACGCAAGAGATAAAGATGCGATTGTTGCAACAATGGCACTTTGTGAAGCTGCTGCATATTTCAAGAGTCAGGGTAAGACACTATGGGATGCAATGGTAGATATGTATGATAAGTACGGATACTGCATCGATGCAATCCAGTCTGTTTCCTTGAAGGGAATTGAAGGTCTTGCTAAGATTTCAGAGATTATGGAGACACTTCGTAACAATACACCGGCTAAGATTGGTAAGTATGATGTGTTGTCAGCAAGAGATTACAAGGCAGACACAATCAAGAATCTTGCTACAGGAGAAGTAACTCCGACAGGTCTTCCAAGCTCGAATGTAATCTATTACGATATGAGTGAGTCAGCATGGTTATGTGTAAGACCATCCGGTACTGAGCCTAAGGTAAAGTTCTATTACGGAGTAAAGGGTACTTCCTTAGAGGAAGCGCAGAAGCTTTCAAAGGAATTGGGCGAGGATGTACTCGCTATGATTAATAAGATGTTATAAGCAATTGTAAGAATTGTCATAAGAAAAAGCGAAAGCCGTTGTGGCTTTCGCTTTTGTTTTGCTTCATTATTATCGATACGACTATACAATCTCTAAGATTGTGTTTACCATGAAGTCGTTCTGTTCCGGTTTTAAGAAACAGAAACGAACATATTGTTCACCGAGGCCTTCATAATCTGTACAGTCTCGAATCATTAATCCCTTCTGAATACAATAATCAAAAACTTCTCCTGCAGTCTGTCCTTCTTTTAATAGCTTGATCAGAACGAAGTTGGCTTCCGGTTTGAATACTTTAATCGTTTTTCTACTGCTTAATGCAGAGAAAATGAGGTTGCGTTCTGTATGTATTAAGCTCTTTGAAAGATTAATGTATTTCTCGTCTTCAAACATGACGCCGGCTACTGAAGCATAGGAATTAATATTCCAAGGAACTTTGTTGTTCGCTGTTGCTTCTAAGAAATCCTCATTGCCAGTGATTGCATAGCCAAGACGAAGTCCCGGTGCGGCGAAGAACTTAGATACACCTCTTAGTACAATCAGATTATCATACTTTCTTGTGAGAGCAATCGAAGAAATCTTATCTACATCTTTGACAAACTCTACATATGTCTCGTCTACCATGACAAAAATTTCTAATTCCATACAACGTTTCAAAATGGTATCCATCTGGTCTCTTGTTAACGCTTTGCCGGTTGGATTATTAGGATTGCAGATAATCAGCATCTCTATGGTTTCATTGAGTGCTTTCAAAAACATGTCAACATCCATTTCGAAATCGTCAAGATTCTTTAACATATAGGTATCTACTTCGCTGTTAAAAATCTTGGCAGTTCTCTCGTATTCTGCGTAAGTCGGACCAACAATCAACGTCTTTTTCGGAGAAATTGTTTCGAATGTCAGACGAATTAAGTCGGATGTGCCGTTTCCTAGAATTAGTTGATCAGGAAGACAACCGCAATATTTTGAAATAGACTGACGTAGCGAAACATAATCCCTATCCGGATAAGAACTGATTGCATCTACATTCTCGAGCAAAGCTTCACGTGCCTTTGGTGAAAATCCTAATGGATTAACATTCGAAGCGTATGGAATAATGGAATGTTTATCCATGTGATAACGTTCTGCAATTGCTTCAATGTCACTTCCGTGAAATACATTTTGTACATTCCCCATAAAATTACCCTTCTTTCTATAGTGTAATTGCTATTTGTTCTTTCATTGTGAATCAAAATTTGATATAATCAAAGAGTTATAGTGTCGTGAAATATTCACTTTGAATAACTAATACGGTAATTATAACACTTTCTGTAATAAAACATCAAGAAGAATAAGAATAACATACGAAAGGTATGTGTGGAGTTACGATGAAGAGTAAGGTAGAACAATATGCAAAGGGAGACTTTTTTGTTGATTATCCAAGTGTGTCCCTATCGAAGAATTATTTGCAATTAAAGATTGAAGCAGGTAGCATGTACACGGGAAGTATCGAAGTGACATCAGATAATGATGTGCCGGTGAAGATGATGGTGTATGATGATGCTTATTTGTTGTGCCTGAATGACCACAGTATCATTGGTAAAAAATGTGAGATTACATTTTCATTTGACGCAGGCAATAAAAAGCGTGGTACGATTTATGAAGGCAAATTGCATTTGATCGGGAACGGTTTAGAGAAAGAAATTCCTTATAACATAGAGATTGTTGCACCATTTATTGATGTCAACGGATTTGCTTTAGAAGACCTTATGAAATTCTCTGCACTCGCGGAAGAAGATTGGGAGAAAGCATTACAGATTTTTTGTTCTGATGAATTTGCAAATACATTGTTACAAGGCAATGAAGAATACTTGCAAGCGTACAGAAGTCTACGTGTATCCCTTGATAAGAATCTGGCATTAGAGGAGTTTTTGGTATATATACACAAAAAACGCGCGCTTACAATACAAGTGGAACATGATCGTTTTCAATATAATTTCCCAAAGATGCGCGAAGAACACATTTTAACTTTGAAAAAGAGCACATGGGGATACGGTAATCTGAATGTACATACAGATGCGAAGTTTATTACGCTTTCTAAGGACAGAATATGCAGTATGGATTTTCTGGGAGATACGTATCAGCTTACTTATACGTTGGACCCTGAATACCTGGATGAGAACGAGACAACGAGTGGTACCATTGTTTTGGAGAATACATACCAGCAGATTATGGTTCAGATTGCGATTAAGAAACCTGAAGAGGCGAATCGGATTCTTGTTCATCGTAATCATGACCATAAGGTTCGTAAGATGGAGATTGCTGCGCTTTTGCACAATTACCTGGATTATAGAGTAGGCTTGGTTTCATTAATGTCTTTTGTTGAGAATACAAGGGACTCTTTACAGAAGTTAATCAGCATCGATCCAAGTGTCGGAATTTATAAGTTGGGCATGATTCATATGAGTATTCTTGCAGGACAGGAAGACAACGCACGCCAGGAGATTCGCCGTATGGAAGTGGATATGGATCCGGCGATGAAGGGACAGGAGCAGAGATGTTATTCCATGTACCTGAAAGCCTTGCTGTCAAAAGATGTAAGATTGATTGTGAAAGCATGTCAGGAAATAGAAAAGGCATTGGAAAAAGAAGATGAGAAACTTTTCTACTTTTGGTTACTCATTCATCTTGATGAAAGATATCAAAAAGACAAACAATGGTTGTTTACGCAGATTGAAGGATTGTATATGGGTGGTTATGAGAGCCCGATTCTTGCAATAGAGGTCTGCGATCTTATTAATAGAGATCCGATGCTTTTGAAGAAGTTGACGCCGGTGGAATTAGCTGCGGTCAAATTTGGCCTTAAGAATCATTATCTAAGCAAAGAAGCAGAGACGGAATTTTTGCAGTTGGCAGCGCGTGAGAAGACATTTTCAAAGCGTGTATTTTCGTTGCTTGCAATGCTTTATGATGTACATAAAAAGCCTGAGATTATACAGATAATCTGTAGTCTCCTGATAAAAGGGGGCAAGATTGAAAAGATCTATCATCCGTATTATCTTGAAGGTATTAAGTGTGGTTATAAGATTGTTGGGATTCAGGAAAATTATCTGCGCAGTATGGACAAGAACTACTATGATCTGATTCCGGATTCGGTACTTCGATACTTTAATTATAAGAGTACGTTGACAGACAAAGAATATGCATACTTGTATGCGAATGTTGTTTCTAATCAGAGACAGTATCTTGGTCAGTATGAAGACTACCTTCCGAATATGACGGCATTTATGGAAGGACAGATTGTAAAAGGCAATATGAGTGACGATCTGTCGGTGTTGTACAGTGAGTTTTTGACACCTCAGACGGTGACACCTCATTTTGCTGCAAGTATAGTTAATGTGATTTTTAAACGCAAACTCACAGTTTCTAATGATAAGATTGTCGCAGTTGTGGTTGCACATAAGGAATTGGAAAAAGAAGAGATTGTTCCGGTTGTGAATCATGTGGCATACGTAGATATGATTACGGAATCTGCAGTGATTTCGCTTGTAGATGAGGACAAGAACCGCTATGTGAGTACGATTCCGTACAAGTTGGAAAAGCTTGTGGATGAAGAAGAATATATGGAGATTCTCGGGCAATATGCCAACGATGATTATCGCTATGTACTTTATCAGTATGGAGCGCTTCGTGCGTATGAAGCTACAAAAGCCAAAGAAGTGAATATTGCAAGAGATTTACTTGCGTTCGAAGAAATCAGCGTAGAGACAAAGCAACAGGCAATCTATGGCATTGTACGATATTATCACGAACAACAGGATACTGAGATTTTACGAAGTTACCTTGATCGTGTAGATATGCAATATGTGTCTTCTAAGCGTGGCGTAGAGTATATGAATTATCTCATACAATGTAAGTTGTATGATAAAGCATATGATGCAATCAAACGATATGGTTACCAGGGTGTTGCTCCGGAACATCTCGTGAAGTTAGTAGAAAAAGTAAAGGAAGTTCCGCAGTACGAGAATGAAGAAATGTTGATTTCTATTGCGGCACATTTGTATCGATTGGGTCAGGATTCGGCGGTTGTGCTAAGCTATCTGGTGGATCACTACCAAAGCTGCATTAAAGATATGATTAAGTTGTGGAAACGTGCGAATAGCAGATTGACACGACTTGAGATGTTAGAAGAGAATATTCTGTGCGAAACGCTGTACACAGAAAAATGGCACAGCGACATATTCAAGGTTTTTGCAACGTATGCGAAAAAGAGAAAGCACGGAATGGTTATGAAAGCATTTTTGAAACGTGCATCATTTGCGTATCTTGTAGAAGAAAAGGAAATTCCGGAAGATTTCTTTGTAACGTTGTACGCGCAGATGCTTTCCGGTGATTGGGATGATGACATGTGCTATGCTGCATTGCTTTTGTTCTTGAGTAGAAAAGTGAAGCTTGAGGAAGAGGAGCTTACATGGATTAAGCAACAAGTAGAAAGTTTTTTGAAACGCGGTATTATGTTGCCGTTCTTTAGAGGCTTCAAAAAATACATCAAGTTACCGAAAGACTTATTCCTTATGACATACGTTGTGACAAAGGGAAAAGCAGGTATGCACATTACGTTCGAATATGGTATTCAGTCCGGTGTGGAAAAACCGGAATATACCAAGAAAGCGAGAATGATAGAAGTTTTACCGGGGTATTACATGAAAGAGTTTGTACTGTTCCATGGTGAGAATCTTCTGTACCGGATGCCGGATGGAATGGAACAGGTAACGAAAATATATGAAAGTGAAGGAATGAAGGCAAAGGGAGAAACGGAAGCATATGAAAACCGTTTTGAAATGCTCAATTCGATGCTTGTTAATCAGGAAATTGGTGAGAATCAGATGCTGATTAATAAGATTGATCACTATCTTAAGTTGTCCGCGATTGTTGAAGAGAACTTGAGTCTGATGGATTAGAATGAACGAAAGAGGAGAATGGAACGTGAAAGATATTTATATTGGTTTGGATCTTTGCAAAAAAAACATACAGTTAAGTTTTTTCAGAGAAGATAAGAAGGAACCGGAATCGATTTATCAATTGCATAATTCGGAAACATATCAGCTTCCTAATGTTATGTTCTATGCTCCGACGGAAAAGAAATGGTATGTGGGTAATAATGTAAGTGCTGTGCGTTTTCAAAAAGAAGGCACAATTGTGGAAGATGTTCTTGCTAACATTGATTCAGCCAATCATGTAGTGATTGACGGTGCATCTTATACGTATGAGGTGTTGTTGCTTATTATGTTAAAGACACATATTGAGGATTTTCTTTCGCGTTCACAGGAATATCTCTTGAAAGGAATTACAATTACGCTAGAAAAGTATCATCCGATTGTGTATAAGACATTAGGGCAGCTTAGAAAAGAACTGCACCTGTCACGTGATTCGTTTCATGTGATGAGCCATGAGAATGCATTTTATCAATATGTGATGCGACAGGATGACAAGCTTCGTACGAACAGTGTCTCGATGTTTGAGTATGGAACAGAAGGAATGGATTATTATCGCATTGATAAGCGTTATCAAGGGAAAACACAGATTTACTCTATCAGTCATGAGAACATGAGAGAAGATATGTCGTACAAGATGTTGTTTGAAGACGTGGAATGGTTGGATAAGCATTTTGCTGAACTGGCAAGAACGCGTATGAAAGAAACATATATTTCGACTGTTTATCTTACGGGTCCGGGATTTAACGACCAATGGATTGAAGAAGCAACCAAGGTTTTGTGCGAGGGACGAAGAGTGTTCATGGGGCAGAATATATATACGAAAGGCGCCTGCTATCATGCAAGATTTGGCGCATATGAAGAAGGAAAAGATTGTATCTTCTTATCTGCCGGCAGCATACCGTTTGATATTGGTGTAAGTGTGGGAGAAGTGGACGGCCGTAATCGTTTTTGCCCGATTGCAATCGGTGGAAAAGAATGGTACAACATGAACGGAACGGTCACCTTGTTCTTAGATGACACGAACCGTGTTGAGATGATTTACAAGGACAAGATTTCCAAAGATGTAATTAAGGAAGTCATTGAAATACACGGGTTGCCAAAGAGACCACCTAAGACGACTAAGCTATCGTTGTCTGTCGAATTGTATGATGAGAAAATGGGTGCGATTATTATTCGAGATATGGGTTTTGGTAGCATTTATCCGACAACGAATAAGATATACAGAAAAGATTTTTCGATTGGTTCTTGAGAGAATACGAGGGATAAGAAAGAGGAG
This sequence comes from Lachnospiraceae bacterium, assembly GCA_015057435.1. Taxonomy (GTDB): domain Bacteria; phylum Bacillota; class Clostridia; order Lachnospirales; family Lachnospiraceae; genus CAG-590. The sequence continues at coordinate 30,903 of SVEJ01000013.1, read as the reverse complement.
ATACTATGGCAAGAGTAATACTTTGTGATACAAAGCCGGCAACAACTTCATACATTTTTCCGAACACCAAGATTGAAGTATTTTCTTATGAGGAACTTTGTTATTATGTCTATAATAATATCGCTCTGATTTCAGAAGAATATGTTGGAAAAAAGATGTTTGACTGGATTGAGAAAGAATTAGGAATGGAAGATCTTGCGTTGAAGCTTCGTGTAGTAAAAGAAAAGGAGACGACAGACCTAACGGATCTTCTTACTACAATTTTGACACACAAGGATTTTTATACAATACCGGAAGTAAAAGAATTCATTTTGCAGATAGAAAGAATGAAAGGATTGAGTGCACCACGTTTTCGGAAGAAACAAGCAGATGGTTTCCTTCGCTATCGCAAGTATGTGAAAGCTTGCAGCGTATATGACGAGATAATTGATCAGTATCCTGATATGAATGATGCGTCTTTTTTAGGTGCTATTTATCATAACAGAGCAGTTGCGTTGGCGAATTATTTTGAATTAGAAGAAGCGATGAAGTCTTATAAAAAAGCATATATGCTGACGGGTAACAAAGATTCCATCTACCAATATCTGTTGTTGATGGCAACGATGAAATCCCGTGCGGAAGTAGAGACTGCAGCAAAACAATACGAAGTTTTGGAATTTCTTGATGGCATCTATGATGCGATTGATGATGCAACACAGGATGTGAAAGGATCACCGCTTTATCATCGAATGGAAAAGGCGATGTTCCATTACGAGAAGAATAATCTGACGGATTTTAATAAACGTATGGATACAGTGGTTGAAAAGCTGAAGAAGGAATTCCGGGAGCAGATAGTATAGAAAGAGGATACGATTAAGGAGCAACGATATGAAATTATTAGATACGGTAAAGGAGCTTTTTACAAAGACAGAAGTTACCGAAGAGACATTTGAATATGAGAGTATTGACAGCTTCTTAGCGAAACAGGAAAAGAAAATGCAGGAGAATGCTCCGGGTGATGATGTGGTTTTCAAATGTGACCAGATTGTCGAAGCAACGTATCAGATGGAAGAGTTGCGCGTGGAATATGAGATGGTTACATCGTATTTTACTGACATACAGACAATTGAAGAGCTTCCGGATGCTGTGAGAAAAGAAGTGCTTGATATTGCAAAAAAGATTGCATTCTTAGAGAATGAAACAACACAGTTTCTGCATTCGGATGACAGAATTAGTGATGAGAATTTCCGTATGATTCAGGGGATGGAAAAAGAACTCAGTGAGGTTTTTTTACAGCTGAAGGATCTCGAAGATATGGATATGAAGATTAAACGCGACATGAAACATCTAGAAGGTGAGAAGAATTCTCAGGAATATATTCAGGCTTCGATTGAGGAACAGCAGAGCAAATTGCGTCTGTTTTTAATTGTTTTTGGAACGGTTTCAGCATTACTTGTTTTGACGCTTGCAGTTGTCGGATGGCTTACAAAGAATACGTTGTTAATTCCGATTCTTTTGATGTTACTTGTTGTCTTGTCTATGACTGCATTGGTGGTGGTCAATTATCGCAAGCTATCATATGAGTTCAAGATGTCTGAAATCAGGGAGAATCGTGCAATCAATCTCCTTAATAAGGTGAAGATTAAGTACATTAACAACACATCGACGTTGGAGTATCTTTATGGGAAATATAAGATAAAGAGTTTGCGTGAACTTGAATATCTGTATGAACAATATTTGATTATGGTTGATGAAGTACGCAAGTATCAGAGAACGACAGGAGATCTTCGTGAATTTTCGGATGCACTTACGAAACTATTATTCTCGTACGGTGTGAAAGACCCGGATATCTGGGCGAAACAGTCTTTGGCTTTGATTGATGCCAGAGAGATGGTAGAGGTAAAACATTCTTTGAATGTTAGAAGGCAAAAGCTACGAGAATTGATTGCGTATAATGAAGATTTGCGTCTTTCAGGTCTTAAGGATATTAAGGAAATGTTGAAAGCAGATCCGTCGTTGCGCAATCAGGTGAAGCGGGAATTAGAATTATATCATATTAATTTGCAATGATAGAAGTTTGCAAAGTGATGATTTTTAATAAATAATAGAGGATGATTAGAAGATGCGAGTAGGTTTGGTGTTAGAAGGCGGCGCTATGCGTGGTATGTACACAGGCGGCGTGCTGGATGTGTTTTTAGATGAAGAAATCGCAGTAGACGGAATTATTGGTGTTTCTGCGGGCGTGTTGTTCGGTGTGAATTATCCGTCTAAGCAAAAAGGACGTGTGATTCGCTATAATAAGCGCTTTGCAAATGACAAACGATATATGGGATGGTCGTCATTTTTTAAGACAGGTAATATTATTAATAAGGATTTTGCGTATTATACTGTGCCACAGAAGTTAGATGTATTCGACCAGGCAACATTTGAACAGTCAGGCGTAGATTTCTATGCAACACTTACAAATGTGGAAACGGGTAAACCTGAATATGTAAAGCTTCATAATCTCTTTGATGAGATGGAAGTGTTACGTGCAACATCGGCAATGCCACTTGTTTCTAAGATTGTCGAGATTGACGGTAAGAAGTATCTTGATGGCGGTGTTTCAGACAGCATTCCGATAGAGCAGATGATGAAAATGGGATATGATAAAATTATAGTTGTATTGACCAGACCGTTAGATTATCGGAAAAAACCGGCTTCCCATGCGGGATTATATAAGTTTGTATATCGTAAGTATAAGGCTTTTGTTGATACGGTGATGAATCGTCATAAGAATTATAATGCGACGGTAGAAAAGATTATTGATATGGAGAACAAGAAAGAAATTTTTGTGATTCGTCCGTCAAGAACGGTAGCGATTGACCGAATTGAACGTGATGAGAATAAGTTGCAGGAGATGTATGATCTTGGTGTTGCGGATTGCACTGCATGCATCAATGAACTTAAGGCATATCTTGGAACGGAATAAGAATGAGGATAGATTATGACAGAGAAAAAAGCAGTTGTCTTTGATATGGATGGTGTTATATTTGATTCTGAAAAGCTTGTTGTGGAATGTTGGGTCGAAACGGCCGACAAGTATGGAATCCCTGATATAGAAATGCTATGTAAAAAATGTCTTGGTCTTAACAGGGTTGCGACAAGAGATATTTTTTTGGAGCATTATGGCAAAGATTTTCCTTACGACACCTATAAACAGGAAATGTCGGACCTGTATCATAAGCGTGCAAGAGAAGGTGCACTTGTTATGAAACCGGGTGTTGTTGCGATATTGACTTTTTTGCGGGAGAGAAATGTTTGCGTCGCACTTGCATCTTCAACCCGAGAACAGGTTGTAAAATGGGAACTTTCTTACGCAGGAATTCTTGATTTCTTCGACGAGATTGTATGCGGTGATATGGTGACACACAGTAAGCCGGACCCGGAGATTTTTTTGAAAGCGTGTGAATTGCTTGGTGTAAAACCGGGTGAAGCATTTGCAATTGAAGATTCCTATAATGGAATTCGTGCAGCACATACAGGTGGATTGCGACCGATAATGGTGCCCGATTTGGCGGAACCAACAGATGAGATGGAAAAACTTTCAGAAGTGATTGTGCCATCATTGTTTGAGGCGATGGAATATGTGAAAGAGCAGTTTGCGCTGTGATGTTTGGATAAAGTAAGGTGAAATATATGGAAAAGAAGATAGTTAAGATAGAGAGTAAGGATTCTTATGGTATTACGTGGTATGAGCATGCTCAACCATATCTTGGAAGTCACAGGGGAATGCGTTTTCGAATAGCAAGAAATCCAATGGAGGACGTCTCTTTGAAAGCGCCGGAAGAAAAACAGGGAGCATCCTTTGAAGTGACAATTTGGCCGGAACCTTTTTGCTTTGAGGAAACAGAAGAAGAAGCGAAGGTGACGAAAACATTTCCTTTTGATATGGATGGAAAAGAGCAGCTGATTGCGTGGCTCAATGAACAGTATGAAGAACGATTTGATGAATGGGAAAAGGCAAGGGCGAAATATTAGCCCTTGCCTTGTTGTTTTCTGTATTCTTTTGGTGTGATACCATTAATTTTTCTAAATGTTTCTGTGAAATAACTTGCACCGTGGAATCCGCATTCCATGGCGATTTCGGTGATGTTTGCGTTGGTGTGTTCAAGCAGGTAAGCCGCTTTGCCGATTCGGTAATGTTGAAGATACTCTATCGGAGATTGCTTTAATGTTTCTCTGAAATGTTGGCAACATTTGGACTGACACATGGCACCTGCTTCTGCTACGTCTTTTAATGTGATCTTATTCTGATAGTTCGCTTGTATATAAGAAATCATGGTTTTTAACGGACTCATTGGATCAGTTTCGGTTAGGTCGCATCCGTTTTTTTCAATGGTATTTTGATAAAGCAGGCTCCAAAGCTTGAAAAACTGGCTCTGGGCATATAATTCAAAACATACATCGCGTTCAACAACACAACGATGAATATCCATAATGGTATGGATTGCTTCTTGTTGCCAAGGAATGGTTTGCTCTAAGAAGAAGACATCACTATGGCTGTCGTAAAGAAGCGGATTGATGTATTTGGATTCCATCTTATTATTAAATCGTAGCGTGTCGGGATGTAGTAATAATACAATGTAAGAAGCATCATTGGTCTCGTCAATTGCAAAGTGCTCAAGGTGTTCGCAATCAGGCGGACACACAGGTGTACAAAGGTGGAGTCTGTTGGAATTAACAATGATACCATTCCCTTTTTGTAATGTATACGACTGGTGGTTGACGTGGTATGTGAAAGAACCGGATAGTACAACAATACATTCGAGTTCTTTGTGCCAATGTGCAGGGACAATTCCGTTCGTAAAATTAGAAAGTAACGCATTGGTTGCTTTGATTGGCGTTGTCGGTGAATTGTATTCTAAAATCTCTGATAGATTGTCATTGAGACATAAGGTTCGCTTTGGCATCGAGTGACTCCTTTCTCATAGAATTGTTATATGATTATAATGGAAACAAGTAAAAAAGGCAATGGAAATGGAGAATATTTATAAATGCGAGAATGGTGGTTTTTTGTTTACAAAAGGGATGTTTGTTGGTAAACTTAAAAAAGATTGTGTGGAAAAAAACATGTTAATAAATGATAGATATGGAGAGGAATATGGCAAAAAAATATTACGCGGTGGCGAGAGGGAAAACCCCCGGAATCTACTTTACATGGGATGATTGCAAAGTGCAGGTGGATGGCTTTCCCGGTGCGAAGTATAAGAGTTTTCCAACTGTTGTTGAGGCACAGGAATTTATTGAAAGTGCTACCGGTCGATATGAGGAAGAACGGCAACCTGATGAACAACAAGCGCTAGATTGGATGGAAGAAAAGCCGGTTGAATCAGTAGATGGTTTGGTTGCATATGTGGATGGAAGTTACGACCATAGTCAGTTACGATATGCATACGGCTGTGTTATGGTCTTGCCGGATGAAGAAGTTACACTAAGTGGCAGCGATAACGATGAGGAATATGTGTCTATGCGCAATGTTGCCGGCGAGATTTTGGGAAGTGAGAAGGCTGTGCTATGGGCGATTGAGCATGGCTATAAGAAGGTTACCATCTATTACGACTACGAAGGAATTGAAAAATGGGCAAATCATTTGTGGAAGGCGAATAAGACGGGAACGCAACGCTATCAGGCATTTATCGATGAGAAACGCAAAGAGATAGAGATTTGTTTTGAAAAGGTTATTGCACATACCGGTGTGAAGTATAACGAGATGGCGGATGGGCTTGCGAAAGAAGCATTAGGAATTGAATAATATTATCTTAATTTAAGAATGATTATCCGGAATTAATAAACCAACGCAGGACGTTCGCACTTGCGACAATGCGTAGCGGTACTAAGTTCGAAGGTATCTCACTAAGTACCGACGGATTGTCAGCACCTGCTTATGGTATTTATTAATTCCGGATAATCAAAGCTATGTTTTGGATAATATAAGACTCAAAAAGAAAGGATAAGGGAAAATGGAATTTAGTAAGTATTTTGATCATACGATTTTGAAGGCGGATGCTAGCGAGGAGGATGTGAATGCAATCTGTTTGGAGGCAATTAAGTATCAGTTTGCATCCGTATGTGTGAATAGCTGCAGAACAAAACAGGTGGCAAATCTTTTGCTGGATACAGATATTGATGTATGTACGGTAATCGGATTCCCGTTAGGTGCAATGAGCACGATGGCGAAGAAGCTGGAGACGCTTACCGCAATTGAAGACGGGGCGACAGAAATCGATATGGTAATCAATGTCGGTGCTGTAAAAGATGGCGATTGGGATTTTGTAAAGAAAGATATTGCGGAAGTCAAGGAAGTATGTGTGAATAACACGATGGGACGAGAGGTTATCTTGAAGGTAATTATCGAAACGTGTCTTTTGACAGAAGACGAAAAGATTCAGGCCTGTGAAGTGAGCGTGGAAGCAGGTGCTGATTTTGTAAAGACATCGACCGGATTTTCTACAGGTGGTGCAACGGTAGAGGATGTTGCATTGATGAGAAAAACTGTTGATGCGAAGACGATGGCGATGGAAAAAGAAACAGGTGTGACGAGAAACAGAGTGCTTGTCAAAGCGTCGGGCGGAATTCGAAATCTTGAGACGGCAAAAGCGATGATAGAAGCGGGTGCTGACAGATTGGGAACATCTGCGACAGTAGATATTGTTACAGCTTTGTAATTATGAATAGAGGAGGAGAAAAGATGCGTAGAGGGAAGAGATTAACAAGTGCGTTGTTGGCTGCAGTGCTCATTATGAGTCTGATAGGTTGTGGCGGTACCAAAGGGGATGCGACAACAGAGAACGCAACAGAAGTTACGACAGCGGAAGCTACAACAGCGGAGGTTACTAAAGAGGCAACAACAGAGGAAGTAGACTTAGAAGCGATGGGCAATCTCATTGTGAATGGAGATTTTTCTGACGGTATGAACAAATGGGATTCTTACTTAAACGGTGGCGGCTGCGAGGAATCTGTCAGCAACGGAGAACTTCAAGTCAAAGTTTTCGCAATAGGCGATGTAGAGCATGGCGTGCAACTTTTTCATGATGGTTTCGAATTGAAATATGGAGCGATGTATGAATTCTCATTTGATGTACGTGGTACGATGGAACGCGATTTTGACTGGAGAATTCAGTTGAATGGTGGTGATTATCACGCATACAAGACAGAGACGGTTCATGTAACAGAGGAAATGCAACATGTTACAGCACAGTTTAAGATGGAGGAAGCATCTGACCCGGCACCAAGACTTTGTTTTAATCTGGGATATGTAAAAGCTATGGCTGATGCCGGTATTGCGCCGGATAGTATCGGTGAGCATACGATATGGATTGACAATGTTTCGTTGGAGTTGATAGATGCAGACGGAATTATTGATGATTCTGTAGAGATTGTGATTCCGAAGGTGAAAGTGAACCAGGTGGGATATGCGAAGGATGCAACAAAAACAGTGGTGTTTAGTGACCTTGCAGAGGATGATAAGAAATTTACAGTAATCGATGTCGCATCAGGAGAAGCTGTGCTAGAAGGAGATATTTCAGAACCGGTTCGTAATACATCGGCTGATGAGATGAACAGCAATGGTGATTTTTCATCTGTAACAACAGCCGGTACATATAAGATTGTAACAAGTAAGGGCGAAGAATCTTATGAGTTTACGATTGGTGACGATGTTTATAAAGACAGCTTTAAGGATGTTGTAAGAATGTTATATTTACAGCGTTGCGGTTGTGAGCTTACAAGTGACCTGGCAGGCGATTTTGCGCATCCGATTTGTCATAATACAGAGGCTACCATCTATGGAACAACGACGAAGGTTGATGTGAGTGGTGGATGGCATGATGCGGGTGACTACGGAAGATATGTTGTGCCGGGTGCCAAGACTGTAGCTGACTTGTTGATGGCTTATGAGAAGAATCCGGATGCATTTGGTGATGACTGCGGAATTCTAGAAAGTGGTGACGGTGTAAATGATGCCTTGCAGGAAGCGAAATATGAACTTGACTGGATGCTTAAGATGCAGGATCCTGCAACAGGTGGTGTATACCATAAGGTTACATGTGCAGTGTTCCCTGAGACTGTTTTGCCGCAGGATGAGACAGATGAGTTGATTGTTTCTCCACTTTCGAAGACGGCAACTGCAGATTTTGCTGCGGTTATGGCGATGGCAGGAAGAGTGTACAGTGAGAATGGTGAAGGCGCGTATGCGGCATTTGGCGCTACTTGCTTGGAAGCAGCTAAGAAGGCATGGGCATATGCATTAGAGAACAAAGATGTACGTGGATTTAAGAATCCGACAGATATTGTTACCGGTGAATATCCGGATGGAAACAGCAAGGATGAATACTTCTGGGCAGGTATGGAACTTTATAAGGCGACCGGTGATACTTCGTACTTGGAAGGTGCCAAGGAAGCATATGAAAAAGTAGAAGTGTATGACGGATTAGGTTGGATGGACATTGCAGCATACGGTTCATATGCAGCATTAACCAGTGAGAATTTGAAAAATGATGACGGAGCATTTTATGCGGAGATTGAAAAGAATTTCTTTGCTGTTGTCGATGAGGCAATAGCAACAAGTAAGAAGAATGCTTATATGGTTAACAAAAAAGAAGTTTATGAATGGGGTTCTAACCTGTCAGCAGCGAATACCGGAATGTTGCTTTATATGGCCAATGATATCAAGCCGAATGAAGAATATGTAACATATGCCAATCATCATCTTGATTATCTGTATGGTGTGAATGCAACGGGCTATTGCTTCATAACAGGAGTTGGTACATTATATCCGCAACGTCCACACCACAGAGTGTGTGAAGTGTTAGAAAAATGTGTACCGGGTATGTTGGTCGGCGGACCGAACTCAAACTTGGAAGATCCATATGCAAAAGCAGTATTTACCAAGACACCTGTGGCAAAATGTTATGCAGATAATCCACAGAGTTTTTCGGTGAATGAAGTTACCATTTATTGGAACTCGCCATTGATTTATCTATTGACGGCTGCACAAAAATAAATATACAACATATGCGTTTTTCAGAATAAAATTATAAAACGGACATTTTTGTGAAAAGAAAATCACGAAAATGTCCGTTTTTTTCTATAAAAATACACAAAGCTATGGCAAAATAGGGAAAATTTCGATATTATTATAGTGGTATATTATTTTTGAGAATGGGTGGTTAATATGAATAGATATCGTATCGTCATCATAGCAATTATCCTTTGTTTGTTTATGGGCAATGTTGCCTATGCGCTTGCGCAAGGGCAGAGGCAAGGGAAGCTTTACACTGCAAACAATGAGATGCAGTATGAAAAACCGACAGAGGAAACAATAGTTGCTGATAATGAAGAAGAAATTATACAACCAAATACAGAGTTTACGACGGAAGAACCGAAGGAACCGCAACCGACCACGGAAACGAAAAAAGAGCCAAGCAAAGGCGGAAAAAAGAAAAAGCCGAGCAAGGATAAGGGGAAAGAAAGTGAGAACACCGGAGAAGAAACTGAAAATGGTGATGGTGAAGAGGTTCCTACGACAAAGACGCTGGTACGTCTGGAATATACTTGGGCTGACGCACATTCTCTTTTGTACGGCAAGGAATTGAATCGAAACAATATCTATGTAACCGGAGTTTTTGATAATGGTGACAAGGAAAGTGTTTCGATTGAAAATTGTACGATAGAGGGATTTGATTCAAAAAAACTTGGTGCGGGAGCGTGTAAGATTAGTTATTACGGCGTATCAGTAGATGCGGCATACACAATTTTGAATTATGAGCTTAGCATTTACTGTGCTGCGTGGGATAAGAGAAATAATTATCGATATGGAGATGATTTTGCAAAATCGGATTTGACTGTTTGTGCCAAGATGGCAGACGGAACAATCGAGCAGATTTCTGCATCGGATTATGATGTGGAAGGTGTAGACATGAAGAAGCTTGGAACTAACAGCTGTCAGATTAAGTACAAAGATTTTACGATTACGGAAAGTTATCAGGTTCATAATTATGCTGTTGCATTGAACTCTACCATTGAGAGATTTGTTGTGCGTGGTGATGTCTCATTCGGGGAACTTGCAGAGGGGCAGACTGTGACGGTAACGATGGCAGATGGTGAGAAGCGACAGTTGTCTGTTGGAGAATATGACATACTTGGTTATTCCACAAAAAAGGATGGAGATTTTACGCTTACATTGCAATATGAGGAAGTGCAATTGCATATTCCTTATAAAGTATATTATGACATCTTGCAAATTGATTTGGGTGACGAACAGGATGCAGTACAGACAATCTTCTTTACAGAGGATTTGACCATTACAAGCAGGTCAGATTTGCCTGTTGCAGAGACATACGTTTCGAAAAAAGACGGAAAAACCTATCGTCTGGTAGGTGTATATACGGATTCAAAATGCAAAGAGAAATTGAAATATCCAAGAACCTATACCGTGCGGAAAGGATTTCGCATCAATCGAAGCAGTATGCAATGGCATAACTACTATCTATATCTGAAATATGAAGAGGTGCCGGAGGAAGAATCGACAGAGGAAGAAACGACAGAAGAAGCTTCTACGGAGGAATCTACAACCGAGGAGCAATCGACGCAAACCGGAACGCAGAGTAACATAAAGCAAAGATTTAAAAGAAATGCGAAGATAGACAGACTTAGGATTGCAATACAAAAAATATGGAAGGAAACAAAGTGATATGGTAAAGAATGCGACAATACAGGAACTCACCAATGAGATAACGAAAGTAATTAAAGGAAAAGATGAAGTAATAGAAAAAGTGATTATGGCGATACTGGCATCCGGCCACATTTTGTTGGAGGATGTACCGGGACTTGGAAAGACGACCCTTGCAATGGCATTTGCAGGTACGCTTGGACTTGAAAGCAAGCGAATTCAGTTCACTCCTGACACGATGCCGAGTGATATTACGGGTAATACATATTATGATGAGAGTACGAATAGTTTTCAATATATGCCGGGTGCGGTAATGTGTAATCTTTTGCTTGGTGATGAGATTAACCGTACTTCTGCGAAGACACAATCTGCGTTGTTAGAGGCAATGGCAGAAGGAAAAGTGACAGTGGATGGTGTGAGACATGCCTTGCCGGATCCGTTCATTGTAATTGCAACGCAGAATCCGATTACAAGTAGTGGTACGCAGCCGCTACCGGATTCACAGCTTGATCGTTTTATGATTAAGTTGTCGATGGGGTATCCGGACGAGCATGCACAGCTTGAAATGTTAAAAAATGCATGCGGTAATGCACAGACGAAACAGGTGCGTCAGATTATGCAGGCGGATGATTTGATTGCTATTCGCAAAAAGGTGGATGACATTTATATTAGCGATGAGTTATTACAATATCTGATTGCACTTTGTGAAAAGACAAGAAATATGGAAGATGTTGTGCTTGGCATCAGTCCGCGAGGAATGATTGCATTTATGAAAATGGCAAAAGCTAAGGCGTTTTTGGATGACAGAGATTACGTGATTCCTGAAGACTTGCAGGCTGTTTTTATAGATAGCTGTGCACATCGTTTATTCTTGTCCGGAAGAGCAAAACGAGATGGTGTTACAGGCGAAGGTGTCTTGTGCCAGATTATGGAACAGGTTGCAAAACCTGAATTGTTAAAAGAAAGATAAAATACTTTACGTGTTTTGATTTTGTGAGGATACTATGAAACAGAAAATCATGTGTGTGCTGTTGTTTTTCTTGTTTTTGGGGATTTATATTTGGACCAATGAAAAATTATCATTTCTAATGCTTGTCGGTATGGTTGTTTTCGTGCTGCTGGCACTTCTTGGTAATTTTGTGGCTAAGAACATGTTACAAGTTACATGTACGATGAAATCATCCAAAGGAGAAACCAATGGTGCGTTGCAGTTACAATTGCATAATCGTTCTGTGTTTCCGGTGTTCCGTGTTGATGTAGACATTTCCTTGCTTAACATGTTGACGGAGTCGCAGGTAGATATAAAAAGAAGTTATATCCTGCTTCCCTTTGAAAAAAAAGAGGAGACAATTGCGTTTAGCAGTTTGTTTTGCGGTAAGATAGAGATGAATCGCCTGGCGGTACATGTGGTAGATTGTTTTGGTTTGTCGTCATTTGCATGCAAAGCAAAACGGAAGGGACATTATTATTGTTATCCGGCAGCAAGAGAGCTTGCGGCAGAGATTGATAAACATGCAGTGATTCATAACAATACACTCGAAACCTATCTGAACCGTAAGGGAAATGATCCGACTGAGATATTGGATATTCGTGAGTATCAGCGCGGTGATAATGTGAAAATGATTCATTGGAAGTTGTCCCACAAACTGGGGATGAAGGTAGTCAAAGAACTTGATATGCCTTCTAATCAGGACATCTTGCTGGTGTTCGCTTTACAAGGAGATGTAACAGAAGAAGCGATCTGTCGGATTGTGGAATACAGCCTTTCGTTTAGTAAGAATTTATTGATGATGGACATGCACCATGATGTGATTTTGCTTGATCGAAACGGTAACCTGATTCGGATGTATACAGTAGAGAGTGAAGATACGTATGTATGGTTAGAAAAAAGAGTGTTAGACGGGCAGTTGTCACTTGAAAAATCGGATATGGATGCGTATCTGACAAGAAAAGATTATACGAATCGATATGCTACCGTTTTTTATGTTCTGAACGAAAGGCCGTCAGATGATGTATTTGGAGAAGCGGTGGAATATATTGTAGCGACTTGATAGGAGTTAGAATGGATCAAAGTGGTTTTTTGGTAATCGAAAAACAACAGAATATAGATGAAAGATGGGGATGCACAGTTGTGTCACTGTTGGCGGCTGTCAGCGTATTAGGCGGTATCTTGTCTACTTTCGTTGAGACGATATCCTGGGTCTATGTGCTGCTTGTCTTGTTGGTTATGGTAGTCTTAACATTTGCATCCGGAAAAGTTGCAAGTGTGTTATATGGCGGGCTTGGCGTTGCATTGCTTTGTTATCTTACGGTTTTTGGTACGGTGTTTAGAAGTGGCGTGTTGCAATTTGCCAATAATGTAATTGCACTCTATAACTATCTGACCGGTAATGAAGTGTATTATTATGTGGTAGAACAAGAAGGAAGCAAAGCATCATTTGCATTATTCGTGTATACGATAACAGTACTGTTTTATATGCTGCTTTATGATTTGTTGAAGAGAAAACGCATTACTGCATTTGTTGTGCTGAATGTTTTGGTTATTCTTCTTGTGCTGTTATTCAAAAATGAACAAGCAGCAATATTTTGCATATGCTCGCTACTTGCGATTCCTTTGGCGATTATGCTTGATAAAGTACAACAGTCGAAGAAAATGCTTGTCCTTAGCGCGGGTATGTTTGTGATAGGCTTGTTAGCAAGTGGCATCTATATGGTCGGCGGCTCGTATCAATCGAATTTAACCGCAGCTAAGATGAAGGCCTCTGTTGTAAAACAAGCAGAGAGTGTTCGGTATGGAAAACAGGATGCTCCGCAAGGGGATCTGGCACTTGCAGCATCGTATGCGGGTGATAAAGAACGAAGATTGATGGTAAAAGCTTCTAAGGCAGATGTGTTTTATCTGAAAGGATTTGTAGGAGGTTCTTATCATTCTAATATATGGGAAGATATTGAATTGTCGCATTACGCCGGAGATTATGAAGGAATGTTTGCGTGGATGAAAAAGAAAAACTTTCACCCATTTTCTCAAAATAGTGCATTTCTTCGATTGGCAGCGATGCCGTCCTGGTTTTCGGAAACAGCGATTACGGTTTCGAATATTGGGGCGAATGAAAAATATTTCTATACTCCTTATGGATTACACATTGAGGATGTACAATCGTTAGACGGTGTGAATAAAGACATGAATGTGTATGCATCGGATAATTCGAAGACGGCAACATTTATGGTTGATTACTATGATACGGCGACGGCATTTTCGTTAGAGAATCCTATCTGGATGAATTCGCATACGGCAGTAGAAGAATATGTGGATTTTAGAGATGCGCAGGTAGAATATCGCTCGTTTGTATATGACAGCTATCTTGACATGGAACCGGAATATAAAGCCTATTTTGAGAAAGTGTTACCGAATGAAAAGCTTTCCGGATATGCAGCGGTCACAACGTACATTCGTAAGTGGTTAGAGAATACGGAGCATTTGAACAAGAAACAAAAGACAACAGATTACCTTGTCTATTTCATGGATCATACAAGACAGGGGAATTCCTGTTTTTATGCTTCGGCGGCAACGTTGCTGTATCGCTATTACGGTATTCCGTCTAGATACGTAGAAGGTTATATTGCTGATTTGCGCGATGTGGATGAAAAAGATGGAATGTACGAGAAAGCATTAACAGGTGTGGATGTACATGCATGGGTGGAGATTTACAAAGATGGAATCGGGTGGATTCCTGTTGAAGTGACGCCGGGCTTTTATTCAGATCTCGAATTGAAACAGCAGACGGTAATAGAACAACAGCAACAACAAAATGAAGAGGAAGAGGAGGAGCGAGATAAGAAGAAAGAGATTCGATATAAGAATGTTACAAAAGAAATTGTAATTATTTTCATGTTGATGATTGTGGGAATTCTCGTGGGAATCCTTGTCAGAAGAGCAATCATTTGTTGGATTAGAAAAGAACGCTTGGATGCGAAGTGTGAAGTGAAGCTAAAAACGGTGATTCGTTTTATGCGACAATTGCTTTTGTTTGGCGAGATGACAGAAGAGAGTCTGAGAGAAGATGTTATTATGATTTTGAGAAAATACCGATTTTTTGAAAAAGGTATCTCAGATGAAGACTGTGAAATATTAAAACAATATGCACTGGGATTACAGAAAAATCTCTTTGAGAATCAGAATCGAAAAAGAAAGCTTTTGATGAAATATATATGGGCATTGATCTAAGAAAGGAGAATGAAAAGAATGAAGAAGAAAGTGTTAGCTTATCTGATGGTGTGTGTACTTGTGATGAGTATGTGTATGCCTGTACATGCAACCGGAGAAACGAATGCAGAGACTGTCAAAAGTCTGACTGACAGTAGCATTACGGTGGCGCAGGTTTATTTGACGAAGGGTGATGAGACTCCTGTTCCGCATGCGATGATCGTTGACGGAACAACGTTATTAGAAGAAGGTGAGGATTATACGTTGTCTGTTGAAGAAGTGGATGATGGTTGGGTTTATTATGATGTAACGATTACAGGAATCGGGGACTATGCGTCAGAAGATTCTTCGCTGACATACAGTGTGGATGAAGAGATGATTGGTGAAGTTGATACATACGGTGATTGGAAATTCCTTGGTGTCTGGGATGAAGAAAATGAGGAATATAGTGTATACATCTTATCTTATACCGGTGATGCGGAAAATGTTACAATACCGGAATATCTGGATGCGGATAAGGAAGAAGCTGATGACGACTACATAGCTGTTTATTGTGTCTATGACATATTAGGCGGAACATTTTATAACAGAGAGAATCTGCAGAGTGTAGATTTTGGTTGGTGTGTTCCGGGTGCAACAGGAACGTTTGTCAATTGTCCGAAGTTATCAGAGATAAAATGGGAAGAAGAGTATTGGGAAATATATGAAGAATTAGGACCGCTTGTGCTTGGTGAATTGGACGGGGAATTATCCGTGATGGCACCGACAGATTTTTATTGGTCTTATTATACAGAAGATGACGATGAAATTGAAATCACATTGACAGAGTATTGTGAAGAGTATGGTTATCAGACAGAAACCACAGAAGACTTATTTGTCGATGGGGACTGGACATATCAGCTTTCAGAATCGTATGCTGAGGCAAAGTTGATTTCTTATACAGGTGAAGATGCATCTGTTGAGATTCCTGAATACATTAATGATGGAGACGATTTTGATATATACGAAGTTGAAACGAATGCGTTTGACGGATTGGATACATTAGAAGAGATTGACATGGGTCAGGCAACGCTTATCTCTTATATGTGTAACGATTGTCCGAATTTAAAAACAATCATATGCAGAAGTGAGGATATGGAATTAGATGGACCGATTGTCGGCGGTGAGAGTGTTCCTGAGGAAGGTCAGCTTACAATCTATGCTTATCCGGGTATTGAGTGGATTGTGGAAGATCCGGAAACAGGGGAAGAGAGTATTCGTACATTAGAGGAATATTGTGCAGAGTATGGATATGTGTATAAGGAATTAAAAGGTGAATATGTTGCATTTGATATTGTGACAGAAGATGAGAGCGGTGTTGCAATCGCGGGAGATTTGAAACAATTAGATGTGACGGTAGAGACAGAAAATGATTCTGATTATCTTGATGCTGTCTTTCCTGATGCCACAATCAAGGATTGGAAAGTTGTTGGCAGTGGCGTAGATTATGCGCATATTTCCAATACGGGTGAACTTACAATCGGAACGAAGGTTGATAAGGAAATGACAATCTTGATTCAGTGTACGGTTGTGAGACAAACCACGAATGCTAACGGAGAAGAAACAACGAAGGAAACTACGGTTAGTGGATATGTTACTGCATATCCGAGACTTTCCGGTAATCCGGTTGTGTTGTTGCCGAAGGATAAGACGAAAACATTGTCTTGCAAGCAAAATGTTTTCGGAGAAGATAATTGGGGCGTAGAAGAAGCAGATTTGCCGGAAGATGTAGAGGTTGTCTATGAGGTAACGGGAGATGAGATAGTAACGGTAGAAGATGGTGTTGTGACAGCAGCTGAATCTGCGGAAGTTGGTGCCAAGACAACGGTGAAAGCTACTTATACAATCGGTGAACAGGATTATACATTTGTATATGAAATAGAAATCATTGAACCGGTGGATGTGTCAGAAATAGGGGAAGAGACAATCTATGTCTACGGATGGGCCGGATGTGGCTTTGATAAGATGGTAAGTGTCTTTGAGGCGATGTACGAGGAACTTGCAGGTCAGATTGAATATGTAGAACTTGATCCGGAAGAAGAGATGAACGAAGAAGAATATGTTTTCTGGGATGTCTATGCAGGTATGATTGAAGAAGCAATGGAAGGTGAGAATCCACCGGACATCGTATTGTGGCCGGAAGATTATGCGGCGACATATGCACAAACTGCGCAGTATGTATCACTTGATCAGATTGGGTTTGAAGCATCATCATATGATAAGGCATTTGCCTATGTGAAGGGGAACGGAATGGCCGGTGATAAGCTATATGCTGTGACCAACGGTGTGAACCCTGGATGCTTTGTATACAACAAAGCGATTGCGAAGGAAGTCTTCGGAACGGATGAACCGGCTAAGGTACAGGAGAAGGTAAAGGACTGGGCAACATTTATTGCATCGGCAAAACAGATGAGAGAGAAAGAATACTATATGTTGTCGAATCTTGACCTGGAGTATCCGTTGTTTGGCGGAAGAACATCGTCCTGGGTTAAGGATAACACTTTATCTTTAGAGGAAAAAGCAGTGCCGTATCTTTCTCTTATGAGACAGTTGTATCTTGCGGAAGCAGTTGATCCTGATGATTTCAATTGGGATGCATACGGAGCAATTGACTATTATGACAATTGTTTTGGATTCTTTGCAGATGCGAATTATCTATTGCATGACAGTGAATTTAGGGCGCATAAGGATGCCTATGATATATGTGTTGGTCCGGTATATTTTACCAACGAAGAAGCTCCGTATATGACAGTTACGACAACGCGTAATAATGACCAATTGACAAACTTGTTGTTAACAACATTGGTTTCTAATAAGACTGTTCTGGAAGCTTGTATGACCAATGGTTTGAGTATTGCCAATTATGAAGATGTGGTTGCTGAGCGTGCAGCGACTGATACAAAATACGCTACATGGTTAGAGGTTCTTAGAAACATGCAGGTTCTTTCGAAATCTCCTACGGATAACCAGATAGAGGATTATTTGGTATATTATTATTCTATCTATTATTGGTTAGAGGAAGAAATATCAAAAGAAGCAATTGAGGCAGTGGATGTTAATGAACTTGTAACGAATATGCAAGATGGCCTTAAGGATATGTATCCGTCTGTGGAAGTAACTGCACCTGAAAAGATTGAGTGGAAAGACTTTACACAGGAAGAAAATCCGGGTGGTAATGGTGGCACTTCCGGAGGAGAATCAGGCGGCAATTCAGGAGAAGGCGATGATCCGATTGTCGATCCGAATCCGGGTCAGACGCCGGGCACAGATTCAGAAAAAGACCCTGTACAGAACGTGACACCGGCACCAAATCCTGGAACAACGGATACGACCGTGAAGCCAAATCCTGGAACAACCGTGAATCCAAACCCTGGAACGTCAACAGGTAATACAACATTTGGAAAGAATTCTAAGTTTACAAAGAGCAATAACAAATATAAAGTGCTATCTATTAAGGGTAAGACAGGAACTGTAGCATGGCTTGGCGTGAAGTCTAAGAGTGCTAAGAAGATTAAGATTCCGAACACGGTTAAAAAGAATGCGGTAACATTTAAGGTTGTGACAATTGCGGATAAGGCATGTAAGAATAACAAGAAGGTTACGAAGATTACAATTCCTAAGAATGTTACAACAATTGGAAAATATGCATTCAGCGGTTGTAAGAAATTGAAGTCGATTAAGATTAGCAGCAAGAAGCTAAAGAAAGTCGGCAAGAAAGCGTTGAAGGGTATTAATAAGAAGGCAGTGATTGACGTGCCAAACAGCAAGGTAAAGAGTTACAAGAGGCTGTTTAAGAAGAAAGGACAGGCAAAAACTGTCAAAATTAAATAATGTAATCATTGTGAGAAAATGCTATAATAGAGTCATTCGGAATTCCGGATGGCTCTATTGCATTATGTGCGATGTGAGAATGAATAAGATATCAATGAAAAAGGTTTGAAAGGAAGTAACTATATGTTGAAGATTGGTTGTCATGTAGGGATGAGTGGAAAAGAGATGATGTTGGGCTCTGTGAAGGATGCAATCCGTGTCGGAGCGAATACATTTATGCTATATACGGGTGCTCCGCAGAATACGAAACGTAAAGATGTATCGGAATTGCGCATTGAAGAAGCAAGAGCGTTGATGAAGGAACACGGAATAGAAGACTTTGTTGTACATGCACCATATATTATTAATCTCGCCAATTGTGTGAAACAAGAGACATTTGATATAGCTGTACAGTTTTTGGAAGTGGAATTGCAAAGAACGCAGGCGATGGGCTCAAGTGTATTGGTGTTACATCCCGGGTCTCATGTAGGAGAAGGTGTCGAAGCCGGTGTGAATCAGATTGCAAAAGGGCTTAATCAGGTATTAACAAAGGATATGAAGGTTACGGTTGCACTTGAAACAATGGCCGGTAAAGGTAGCGAAATCGGCCGTTCATTTGAGGAGCTTGCGATGATCTATGATAAGGTTGTTTATCAGGATAAGTTACGCGTCTGCTTTGATACATGTCATGTCAATGATGCAGGATATGATATTGTGCATGATTTTGATGGTGTGATGGAACAATTTGACAGATTGATTGGCAAGGATCAGATTGCTGTCTTTCATATGAATGACAGTAAGAATGAAAAAGGTGCCGGAAAGGACCGTCATGAGAATTTTGGATTTGGTCATATTGGATTTGATGCGATGATGTATATCATGAATCATCCGGACTTTATGCATGTGCCTAAGATTTTGGAATCACCTTTTGTTAAGGATTTAGAGGATGCGAAGAAGTCGTATGAACCATATGCGCATGAGATTGCAATGATTCGGTCTGGTGTGTTTAATCCGAATATGTTAGATGAGATTCGTCCGTAGAATCAAAGGAAAAGATTACCGGAAATTACTTTGATAAATTCGATTCGCGAATTTGTTGAAAATTTTTTATAATAAATGCAATAAAACCTCTTTTGTGTGCATTATCTTGATATAAGAAAAACAAAGGAGGTTTTTGTTATGAAAAAAACAATTAAGAAAATGGTGGTGGGTGCATTAGCACTAACAATGTTACTTGGTATGAGTACAATATCTTTTGCAAAGCAGGATAACAAGGAGAAGAAGCCGAATAAGGAAACAACAACTGAGGCTGCAACTGAGACGGAAACAGTAAAACCTGTTAGTCAGAAGGTGGCAAAAGTTACATGTACAGCATCAGGAAAATTGAATGTTTCATTCAAAGGAAAGGTGAAATATTCAGATACCATAAAAGCCACAATTACTGATGCTGAGGGTAACGAGGTTGACTGTAAGATTCGTAAAAAGAATAAGGCTTCTATGCAGATTTCTGTATCAGGTTTGGTGAAAGGTCAGGAATATACCTTGACAATTGAAGGTGTAATTGCTAAAAACACGAATGAACCTGCCACTATTACTAAGAAGTTTACGGCAAAAGGAATGAAGACGGCATGTAAAGCTTCGAAAGTAACTGTTGCTAAGAAAAAATTTGTTACAATTAAGATGAAGTCTAAAGCCTATTATAAGGACGCAACTGTAAAGGTAACAGATGCGGCAGGCAATGAGTTAGAAGCAAAGATTGTCAAAAAGGCAAAAGGCAATATCAAGGTACAGGTTACAGGTCTTAAGAAGGGTGAGAAGTATACTGTTACAATCACAGGTGTTAAGACGAAGAAGGAAAAGAACTTTTCTTCTATAACCAAAACATTTACTGCAAAATAATCCATTTGGATTATCCTGGTAAGAAATATAGATGAAGGAGGAACCGAGATGAAATTAGGGTTCTCGGAGAATAAAGTCTATATTGATGAGGGATTGTTTGAAAGAATTCTTCAGGGAGAGCAGGATGCGTTTAGAGAACTATATGAACTTTCATACCGTCCTTTATATGCATTCCTGCTTTCGCTTACCCAAAATTCAGAAGATGCGAAGGACTTATTACAGGATACATTTATACAAGTTAGATGTAGTTGTCATCTGTATAAGAAAAAAGGAAACCCTATGGCATGGATGATGACGATTGGAAGAAACTTGTTTCTGATGAAATACAGGCGGGAACAAAGATATACTCATGTTACTTATGATGAGACGGAATATGCATTAGGCGTCAATGACATTGAAAATGTTGAAAAACGTCTTTTGCTTGAAAAGATGTTTTCGGTTCTTTCCCGGGAAGAGCGAGACATTATTATTATGAGAGATGTGACGGGATTAAAGCACAGAGAGATCGCAACACTGATAGATAAACCGTTAGGTACAGTTTTGGCGAAATACAATCGTGGTATGAAAAAGCTTCAGAAAGAATTTGGTGAGAGGTAGCAGGTATGAATAAGAAGGATTTGAAAAATAGAATAAATGAAACCTTTCTTGAGCTTGCTCCGGATGTGTTTGACCAGGTTATGGAGGCACCACTAACAGTTTCGATTATGGAAGAAAACGTACAGGATAAGAGAACATTTGGAATGGTGAGAAGGTTTCAGAGAATGGCGGTTGCATTTGCCTGCCTATGTCTTGTATGTTTTGGATATTTTGGAATACAAATGGCAAATGATGATACAGTATATGTGGTGCTAGATGTGAATCCGAGCATCTGCATAGAAGTAAATGAAGCCACTGAGATAGAAAGTGTGCAGGGATTGAATGATGACGGTAAAGCATTTGTGAAGAAGTTAGAATGGAAACGATATGCTAAGCTTGAAGAAGTTGAGATGCAGATTGTCGATCAGCTTTGTGAGGATGGTGTGCTAACGGATGATGATATGATGTTGGTGACAATTACACAAAGTGATGATGAAAAGTATGAGAAGTTAAGAAAACGGGTGGAAACGGGATTTTTGGCTGCTTTTGAAAATCGTCAATTGTATAATACAAAGGTAGCTTTTTTGCAAACAGATCGAGATAATAGACAGTCCGGACGTAAGCTGTTAGAAAAGAGACTGAAAGAAGATGCTTCACTTTCTGATGAAGTCTGTAAAGACATGTCCATCAAAGAGCTTGTCGGGGCATGTAATACACATTTTGAGGAAAAAATTGTAACGAATCAGGCGGAAGAAAAGAACGAAAAGAAAGATGATATACTATCAACTACCGAGAGCGCGACACAGAAGACCACGCAGTTGACAACGCAAGAAAAGCAAGCAACAACAGCCGAACGATTAGAAGAACAGACAACTCAGTACAAAGAGAATCTGACTGAGGAAAAGATAGAAAAGGAAAAGAAGAACAAGGGCCCGAATGAGAATTCCACAAAGGAAAAGAAAAATAAGGGACCGAATGAAAATTCCACGAAGGAAAAAAAGAATAAAAAAGCGAATGAAAATTCTACAAAAGAAAAAACGACACAGAAGGTGAAAGGGAATTCTTCGAAGGAGAAAAAGGTCGAAAAAGGAAATTCATCTAAAAAAGAATAAGCAGTATAAACTTGTATGTTATGATAGTATGCGCACCGTCATTACTTAGATATTATATAGTAATGACGGTGTTTTTATTATTCAATGACAACTTTTTAATGTTTTTCGATAAAAAGTTGTTGACAGATATAAAATTAGGTGTTATATTACATTTAACGATAAACGATAAATGATTAACGTTTGCCGTTCGCTTTCTTGCAAGAGTGATTAGAAACCATTAACAAATATGAATGAAAAGATGTGGATTCGGCTTTATAATGAGGGATTTGAAATGTGCCGAATGCAGAAGAAAGAAGAGGGAATGAATATGAAAGAAGAAGCGATTAAGAAGATTAACAAGATTGGTAAAGTGAGTAGTGTGTTTGCCCTGATTGGTAAGATTGTAATAGGAATGAGTATGGTATTGTTGCTGGTATCGGCAATTGTCTGCTTTTTTATGCCAAAGGATCTGGCAACAATTACAATTGATGAAAAAGTAGGTTTTACTTTGAATTTGGATACGTTTGGAGAAAAAGTAACAGAAGAAGATGTGGAAGCAATGCGGAAGGATTTTGAGGAGTCTGTTGAAGCTGAAATGGAGAAAGAAGAGGTGCATTTGGAAGAAGTTCTTGTAACAGAGGATAAGTTAGAAACCGTGAGTAGTGTTCCGACATATTCCTTTACACTCAGAGATTTGGCGTGGGTGATGCTTGTTTTAGCGTTAAATGTAACGATGATTATGGTAACACTTTGCTTTATATCATCACTTTGCAAAGCATTTCGTGATTGTGAATCTCCGTTTGAAGAGAATGTAGTAAAGAAGATGCGCAACTTAGCATTTTCTTTGATACCTTGGGCGGTATTTTCAAGTATCACCAATTCTGTTGCAAATAGTTTGTTGCAGAACAGAGTATCTGTGAATCTTACGGTTGATCTTGGCGTGATTATGATTGTTCTAGTTGTCTTTATGATGGTACATATTTTCAAGTATGGTGCGATGTTACAGCAGGAATCCGATGAGACATTATAATTTAAAAAGATATTGTAATACAGATATTGACATAAGTTGAATAGAATAGGAGTAGATATATGGGAAAGATAATATTACGATTAGACAGAGTGATGGCTGACCGCAAGATGAGTCTGAATGAATTGTCAGAAAAGGTTGGTGTATCGAATGTGAATTTGTCGAAGATGAAGACAGGAAAGATTAGTGCGATTCGGTTTTCAACGTTAGAGGCAATTTGCGAAACGTTAGATTGTCAGCCGGGTGACATTCTTGAATATGATAAAGATGCTAAGAGTGAACAGACGGGTTTGAATAAGGAGGTGTCTTATGAGTCTCTTCGTTGATAAGATTGTAAGTAGTATATTTCAAATTGTCATATTTGCAATTATTCCATTTGTCTGGTGGTTGATAACTGCAAGGAAACAACGGAAATTTATAGAGTGGATAGGACTCAAAAAGATGGAAGGAGGTAAGAAAACTCTAACCTCGATAATTATTGTATCTGTTGCATTTCTATTTTTGGGAGTTTTTATTCTTTATATAATAAGTGGTGTAGAAACTGCGACTTCTGAATTTAAGGGGCTTGGAATGAAAGCTGTTCCTGCAATTATAATTTATGCAGCTTTCAATACAGCTCTTCCTGAAGAACTTTTGTTTAGAGGTTTTTTGCTGAAAAGAATGTCGAACAAGTTTGGCTTTAATACGGCAAATGTAATACAGGCATTGTTGTTTGGCCTGCTACATGGAGCAATGTTTTTTGCACTAGTGGGACTAGTTAAAGCTATTTTGGCCGTGGCATTTACTACTGTAATTGCGTGGTTTATGGGATATATTAATGAAAAGATATCTGGTGGTTCAATTATTCCAAGTTGGATTGTGCATGCTATTTCTAACTTGTTTTCAGGACTTTGTGCTGCGTTTTTGCTTATATAAATTATAAGGTGTCCGAATTGTTATCTTCATAAATTCTTAAGAAAAAATAATTGATAAAATATTGCAAGTGAATATGTGTTGCTGTATTATTGCGATAGCGCAATGATAATAATTTTGAATTAATAGTTGACAATGAGTGTGTTTAGGTGTATATATACACTATGCACACTCGAAGTTTTGAAATGGGAAGATAACAGTTGTGTCTGCACGATTGTTTGCAATAGATAATTAGATTTCGAAAGGAGAAATTGATGGAATCTTTAATAAGTGTTCGGGATATGTATAAGATATATAATCCCGGAGAGAATGAAGTTCGTGCCCTAGACGGTGTGAGCTTGAATATCAGCGAGGGTGAGTTTGTGGCAATTGTTGGTCATTCCGGTTCAGGCAAATCTACGCTGATGAACATGTTAGGCTGCTTAGATGTGCCAACAAGTGGAACGTATATATTGAATGGAAGAGATGTATCTTGTATGACGGATGATGAGTTGTCAGAAGTCAGAAATCTTGATATCGGATTTATCTTTCAGGGATTCAATCTGATTCCGAATCTCAACGCAATAGAAAATGTAGAACTGCCACTAATCTATCGCAACGTAGAAAAAAGCAAACGAAGAGAATTAGCAAGAGCAGCTTTGAAAAAAGTTGGATTGGAAAACCGCATGAAGCATAAGCCTTCTGAGATGTCCGGTGGTCAGCAACAAAGGGTTGCGATTGCAAGAGCGATTGCTGCGGCACCACCGCTTATTCTGGCGGATGAGCCAACCGGTAACCTAGATTCAAAATCAACAAAAGATATTATGGCGATTTTGAATGAATTGAATGAACAGGGTAACACAATTGTGCTGATTACGCATGATGATGGAATTGCGGATAATGCAAAGAGAGTTGTTCGTATTATGGATGGTAAAATCGAATCGGATACGACGAAGCATCTGATGAATGAAGCAGATCTTTACGAGCGTGACTTGGATGATGTGGATGTTGATTTTACCGAAGTTACCGGAGTAATCAATGTAGTGGAATAGAATGAATCTTGGAGGACAAAGAAGTGGAAGAGAATAAGGAAATGAATGTAACAGAAACTGGTACAAAAAAAGGAAAGAAAAAGAATAAGAATAAGAAAGTAATAATTATTGTTGTGATTGCTGTAGTATTGCTGATTGGATGTGGTGTGGCAATGATTAGTGCGTTTGGCAAGATGTCTGAGAGCATGGAAGCAGCAATGGGTGAAATGACAGGTGATAGCCTTTACGAAGTAGAAGCGGTTGATGTAAAGCAGGAGATTACAACTTCAGGAACGGTAATCGGATTAGAAAAGCATGCTTATGTATCACCGGTAACGGCAAAGGTAGAAGATGTTCCTGTTGAAACAGGACAGATTGTAAAAAAAGGCGATGTATTATTAACATACGATGTAACAGACTTAGGTGACAATCTTACGAAGGTTCAGTTACAGGCGCAATCTGAGCGTGCAGCGGGAAATGCAGCATATGAGGCGGCAAACAAAGCTTCCGGAAAGGTAAAGGATGCGAAAGCAGAGATTAAGGACTTGAAGAGTGATATCAAAGCACTTAACAAAGAGATTAAGGATTTGAACAAAACAATTTCCGAATATGAGAAAAAGATTAAGGCTGCTAATGAAGGAAAAACACCGGAAGAGTATGATCCGATGGCAGGCTTGAGCGCTAAGGAAATTAAAAAATATAACAAAGCAGTAAGCGAGGTGGAAAAGAAGACGAAAAGCCTTGCTTCAAAGCAGGAAGAACTTGCAAAACAGGAGATGATTGTAGAATCGAATCAGGATGTGAAAGTATCAGGCAGTGAGGCGACACAGATTAGTGTTTCGAACCAGTTGTCTGACATGAATGTGAATGAGGCACAGGCACAGGTAGATACTGCACAGGCAGGAATTACTGCGGTAGCAGATGGAATTGTAGAATCAGTTGAGATTTTGAAGGGTACTTATGCAAATGAGACACAGACATTGATGACGGTGATTAATGCTGACAAGATTGGTGTGGAATTTTCTATATCAAAAGATGACTTGACAGCAGTAACAGAAGGACAAAAGGCGCGTGTTGTCATTGCAGATAAAGAATATACAGGCAAGGTTGTGTTTGTAAGCCGTATTGCAACCATGGATGCGAATGCATTAGGAACAGCAGCATCAGGCGGAAGTATTAAGGGTAGAATTGAGTTGGATAATCCGGATGAGGATATTTTTGTAGGCGTTTCTGCGAAAGCATACATTTTTATCGGTGAATCTACCGGAGCCTTGGCGATTCCTTATTCTGCACTTTGTACAGATGTAGATGGTGATTATGTATTAGTCGTGAATGATAATAATATTATTGAACGTAAGGATATTACACTTGGTTTGTATTCCGGCGATTACTATGAAGTATTAGAAGGTTTGGCAAAAGGTGACAAGGTTATCAAGGAAGTAACGAAGGATATGAAACCGGGAGATGAATATGTTGCGCCGGTGGCTGCACCCGGAATGACTATGTATTAAAAAATGATGCAATAGTCAGGAAAGGAGACGGTCATGAGACAATTAGGTGAATATGTAAAAATGGCCATGAAAAACATATGGGCCAATAAAGTACGAACCTTGCTTACGATGCTTGGTATTATTATCGGTATTTCATCAGTTATCCTGATTATCTCTATTGGTAATGGAGCAACAGAGATGATTAGTGGTGAGCTTGGTAGTCTTGGAAAAGGTCAGATTGGCTTTATGCTACTAGATTATCAGGAAAAATATTATGTTACAGAAGAAGATATAGAATACATTCGTGCGTTAGATGGTGTAAAGGCTGTTGCAACCCAGACATTTTTTGAGGGCTCAACGTCTACAAGAAAAGATGACTTCAAAGTGAATTTGGTAGCGATTAATGCGGATGGTTTCAATATCTTGGAATATGACTTCGCAAAAGGAAGAGCATATACAGAAAAAGAAGCAGATACAGGTAAGGCGTACTGTGTAATTACAGAGGATGACGCCATGAAAATGTATGGTTCCACCAATGTGGTCGGTATGGAATTTGCGATTACAATATCTGACTGGTTTGAAATACCTGTTACTGTGATTGGTGTTGCAAAATCGGAAGATAGCAGTAATATGGTTGCGGCATTGACGGAAACACAGAGTATACAAGTTATTATTCCGCCGGAATCATTGACAAAAACAACCGGTATGGATATTCAGCAAGAGATTACGGAATTCTATGTGTTAAAAGAAGATGACGCAGATGCAAAAGCAATATGTGATGCAGTAATCGAGTATCTTGGTAAGGCACATTATTGTGACGGAGATGATGTATATTTCTATCAGAGTTTTGATGATGTTATGAAAACTGTGAATTCGGTTATTAATCTGATTACTACGTTTGTGGCATTCGTAGCTTCGGTATCTTTGTTGGTAGGTGGTATCGGTGTTATGAATATTATGTTGGTGTCCGTTACAGAAAGAACAAGAGAGATTGGTATTCGTAAGGCGTTAGGCGCCAAGACCGGTTCTATTACAGTACAGTTCCTTGCAGAGTCTGCATTTATCACTTTGATTGGTGGTGTTATCGGAATTTTACTTGGTGTCGGCGGGGCATCGGTGATTGCAAGTGTTATTGGAATGATGGTTCCGGAACTGACCTTTAAACCGGCGTTGAGTCTTGGTACAATCCTGCTTGCTTCGGCATTTTCTTCAGCGGTTGGATTGTTCTTCGGAATCTATCCGGCAAGAAAAGCTGCGAAGTTAAGTCCGATTGAGGCGTTAAGACAGAATTAATAGATGCTTATTCAAAAAGTCATACAGTGCGTATGGCTTTTTGTATGTTTTTAACAAAATGGGTAGTTTTGAATCTTGCGCCACAATTTTCCGATGCTGTCGAGGATAGAGTGAATGGAGAGAATATAAAGGAAGAGGATTATAAAGATACGATAGATGATAAGTCTCCGGATGAAATTGTGGAATGTGAAAGCAGGGGCGGAAAATATTACTTTTGGTATTATGATGAACTAAGTAATGCAACAAGCGTAACCAAGGAACAAATTACATTAACAGAACAATAGATTACTGATTAATTGTACTGCGATTGATTCATACTCTTTTATTGTTTCGGATTTCATGAGCTTTTTGAGTAGTTTTGCACATTCTTTGTTGTCTTTTTGCTGTTCCCCTAAGTAGCACCACCATTCCTTCATTTTATACAAAACGTTGATGTCGCCTGATATGTACTCCTTATATCCTTCGAGTACATCATTGTGGAATGACAGGAGTGTTTCTGTGCTTACAGGGGCATTGCCTGTTATCTCCCCGATTAGCCCAGGATTCTTTAAAATCCCTCTACCGAGCATTACGGTTTCTACCTGTGACCATTGTGTCGTGAACTGATTCATCTGTTCCGATGTATATAAATCACCGTTATAGCAAATGGGACAATGCAGGTTATTGAGGGCTTCTTTGAAAACCTCCATGTTAGGCTTGTTTTTATATTGGTCTTTTTGTAAACGCGGATGAATGATTAACTCGTGAATTGGATAACGCTTGTATATCGTTTCAATATCCTTCCATTCTTCCGGATTTTCTATACCGATTCTTGTTTTGATGGAGATTGGAAGCGGACATTTTTCGTAGATGCCATCCAAGAAATAATCTAACAGTGCAAGGTCTGCAAGTAATCCTGCACCACGTTTTTTCGGTACTACTGTGCCGGAAGGACAACCAAGATTCAAGTTGACCTCGTTGTATCCGTATTATTCTAGTTGTTTCACGATTTCTAAAAATACTTCTACATCATTTGCCATAATCTGTGGCACGACATACATACCCGCATTGTGTTCCGGTAAAACTTCACATTTTTCCTTGTGATTTAACCGTCTGTCTGACAAGAAAGGGGTGAAGTATTTATCAATATTGTGAAAATGTTTATTATATGCATGGCGGAATACAAATCCGGTTAAACTTTGCATTGGGGCTAAGTAGTATTGCATCATTATTCTCCTATGATTTATTCTAGGTTTAATGTAGACGAAATCGAAAAGAAAGTCAAATGCTAAAACAAGGGTGTATATTACCTGTTTATCTACAACATCTTGTGGTCATTTTATATAGAAGAAATGAGTACATAGCAATTGTCTAAAAGTGTAGAAAACATAAGGGCTCTAGCGTGTTTTTTTGCGAAAACTTTTTTTGAGAAAATGCTTGACAGTGAATACCGCCTTAGCTATAATGACATGGTGTGCGTGAATTTCGAGGATTCGTGCGCCCAAAAATATTACAAACAGGAGGTGAAAACATGCCAACATTTAACCAGTTAGTTAGAAAAGGAAGACAGACTGTAGAGAAAAAGTCTACTGCACCAGCTCTTCAGAAGGGTTTTAACTCTTTGCACAAGAAGCCAACTAACACATCTTCTCCACAGAAGAGAGGTGTTTGTACAGCAGTTAAGACAGCTACACCTAAGAAACCTAACTCAGCTCTTAGAAAGATTGCCAGAGTACGTTTATCTAACGGTATCGAGGTTACTAGCTACATCCCAGGTGAAGGTCACAACCTTCAGGAGCATAGCGTTGTTCTTATCCGTGGTGGTAGAGTAAAGGACTTACCAGGTACTAGATATCACATCATCCGTGGTACTTTGGATACAGCAGGTGTTGCTAAGAGACGCCAGGCTCGTTCTAAGTACGGCGCTAAGAGACCTAAGGATGCAAAATAGGATTCTAGGAAACAGTAAGTCAAACAAACATTAATAGTGCTGGTAATGGCTATGTTTTCATTGATTACAATAGAAAAGATATGCAAAACCTGCACGAACAGGTTCCCCAAGCGAATCCATTACGGATTACCAAGCGGAACATGAGTACCTTTAAATCGATTGGATATCGGTTTTATCAAAAAATATTAATAGGAGGGAAGTACCGTGCCACGTAAAGGACATATTCAGAAGAGAGACGTATTAGCGGATCCAATTTATAATAGCAAAGTGGTTACAAAGCTTATCAACAACATTATGTTAGATGGTAAGAAGGGTGTAGCCCAGAAGATCGTTTATGGCGCATTCGAGCGTGTTGCTGAAGAGACAGGCAAGCCTGCTTTAGAAGTATTCGAAGAGGCTCTTAACAATATCATGCCAGTTCTTGAGGTTAAGGCAAGACGTATCGGTGGTGCAACATATCAGGTACCTATCGATGTAAGACCTGATAGAAGACAGGCTTTAGCTCTTCGTTGGTTAACAACATACTCTCGTAACAGATCTGAGAAGACTATGGAAGAGAGATTGGCTAAAGAGTTACTTGATGCTATGAATAACACAGGCGCATCAGTAAAGAAGAAAGAAGATATGCACAAGATGGCAGAAGCAAACAAGGCTTTTGCTCATTACAGATTCTAATCGAATTTGCATAACTAGTTAGACTAAATCAAGGAGGAAAAAATCTTGGCTGGAAGAGAATATCCATTAGAGAGAACTAGAAATATCGGTATTATGGCACATATTGATGCTGGTAAGACAACTCTTACAGAGCGTATCTTATACTATACCGGTGTTAACTATAAGATTGGTGATACTCATGACGGTAATGCTACCATGGACTGGATGGCACAGGAGCAGGAAAGAGGTATTACAATTACTTCTGCTGCTACAACATG
>SVEJ01000012.1 GCA_015057435.1 Lachnospiraceae bacterium | reverse complement strand
TTGATTGGCGTATGCATGTCATGTGCTTTCACACTTTTACCTCATTTAGCAGGAAAAAGTGACTGGGTAAACAATGGACATAACTATCAGTATTGGTGGCAGTTTGCGTATGATTTCCTATATTTTATTGTTGCCATCGGTTTGGTAGAGGAGTTTGTATTCAGAGGTTTTGCGTTCCATAAGATAGAAAAACTTACCGGTTCTACAATGGGTGCAGCAATTGGTTCATCTATCTTATTTGGATTATTTCATTTTTTAAGTGGTAATATAATGCAATTATTTTGGACTGGTATAATCGGTTTGGTTTTGTGTACATGTAGGATGAAATTTAAGAATTGTACATTGCTATCCCTTATCATTGCACATGGGGTATACGATGCGTTGATAACCGTTTGGTTGAATGCTTTTAATTGAATAGAAGCATATGAAATGGGCAAGCGAGTATAGAATATTATAAAGTAACAAAGCCGATTGGTGTCAAACCAGTCGGCTTTGTTACATGTATTCAATATTAGCTTATGCATTATTCTTTTTTGTTCAAAATCTTCCTAAACTGCACAAAGAACGCAATGGTAGTAACCGTTGCTGCGATAATATCACTTACCGGTTCTGCCACGAATACACCAAATACCTTATCGGCAAAGAAATTTGGTAAAATGAAGATTAACGGAATGAGCAAAAATACCTTACGCAAAAGAGCAAGAAGTAAGCTGATTTTCGCTTGACCTAACGCCATAAAGCTTTGCTGGCAACTAATCTGGAATCCAAGGGAGAAAATGCCTGCCATATAAATCCGGATTGCCCAGGAGGCATATTCAGCAAGAGCTGTGTCTGTTGTAAACATACCGGCAAATACTTCTGGAATGAACATGGCAATCGCCCAGAAGATTGCGGCGTAACCCACGCACATACCAAACTGTGTAAAGAAAGCCTTCTTCACGCGGTCTGCATTTCCGGCTCCATAGTTATAGCTGATGATAGGCTGTCCACCTTGACAAAATCCCTGCATTGGCATGGTAACTAGCATGCTTACACTGGTAATAATGGTCATAGCACCCACTGCCAAGTCACCACCGAATTTGGCAAGACTTGTAGTAAAACTGATGGATAGGATACTTTCTGTAGAAAGCATTACAAAGGTAGAAATTCCAAGAGCCAAAGTTGGTCCAAAAATCTTCGGATCAAGCTTTAGGTTCTTTTTCTTTAGCTTTAGAATGGTTTTTTCACTGCACAAAAACCAAAGCACATAGATTGCTCCCACAGCCTGGCTTAAGATTGTTGCCAGAGCAGCACCTTTTACTCCCATTTTAAATACAAAGATAAAGATTGGGTCGAGAATGATATTGATAACAGCACCAATCACGGTAGTCAGCATACTGATTTTCGCAAATCCCTGTGTGGTAATGAATGGATTCATCCCCATGACAATTAACACAAAGATACTTCCGAGAATATAGATGCGGGCATAGTCCACAGCATATGGTAAGGTTGCCTCACTTGCACCGAACCAAGTAAGCAGTGCAGGAGCTCCTATATAAAATGCAATAGTTAGTATCACAGCGAATACTAATAACAAAGAAAAAGAATTGGCCATAATCTTCTCTGCGTGGTCTTTATCTTGTTTGCCGAGAGCAATGGCAGCTAATGGTGCGCCACCGGCACCTGCCAGCATGGCAAAAGCATTGATAAACATAAGAATTGCTGCAAACAACCCAACACCGGTAAGGGCAGTTGCACCAACCTCCGGAATATGTCCAATGTAGATTCGGTCTACAATGTTGTAAAGCAGGTTTACAAGCTGTGCCACTACCGCAGGAATAGCTAGTTTTAGGAACAGCTTAGGGATACTTCCTGTACCCATTTCATTTGTTTTTGCGTGTTCTTTCTTAACTTCGTTTGTTTGATTATTCATTTCGTGTCGGTCCTTTTCATGATTATGTATTATCTGCAATAACACTTATTATAATGCAATGGGAAGTAAAAGAAAAATGATATTTCTGTGAACAAAGTGTTATAAATACTATTAAAAGGTGCTATCAAACAATTAAAAAGAGCCACTTGCAAAACAGGTGGCTCTAGTATATAATTTACTCAGAAAGGTCATCGGATGTAATATCCGATTGCCCTCAGTATGATACTAAAAGAGATAGCATCCAACTTTAGGCGGTGGGATGCTATTTCTTTTTATTATGATTATCTATAAAAGATAGAGCCGCAAAGACTACTAACAACAAAGTTAAGACTTCCATTGTATTCATCGGGGCATCACCCTCCTTTCGATACATACTTAGAAATTCAGCTCATAGGCATCACCTCACTTATATGTACTAGAGGGCATATAATATCGGAACATCACATCCTGCTTTCTGTTCAATTACACAACATAACTATATCACACGCAGAGCGTATATACAAGCAACTCTTATATATATGATTGTATGGATAATCTAGCGAAAAGAGTGTTATTTCTTGACACTATAAATTGGGGCATGTTACAATACCCACATCTTAAGGAGAGAGGTGAAAAGATGAGGAGATAATTTACTTTTGATTGCATGAAGATTTATGAATGGTATGGATAGGAATATGCATACTGTTTCTCATGTTGCCAAAAGTGGATTATGTTCTCATAACCTCTCTTTTTGTATGCAAACATTTATGATATGACAGTGAAATTCGTGATGTTATAAATGAGATGAATATTGTAAATAGAATTGAAATTCTGTAATGCAATTATGGAAATTCATTTTAACAAATATATGAGGTTATAGTATGTAATGGAACTGTTTGGCAACAAATGGTTTCTTTTTTATTGTGTTTATAATCTATGAGGAGGAATATATATGGCACAAATCAGTGTGAATAATTTGACTTTTTATTATGATGGAAGTTTTGATAATATATTTGAAAATGTATCCTTTTCCGTTGACACCAATTGGAGGTTAGGATTTATCGGTAGAAATGGAAAGGGGAAAACCACATTTTTGAAATTGCTGCTAGGCAAGTATGATTACAAAGGTACCATAGATACGACAACGGTATTTGACTATTTTCCGTATCAGATAACCGAAAAGCAGAAGCAGTTGCCCGCAGTAGGTTTTATTGAGGAATTGAAAGCAGGATGCGAGTTTTGGCGCGTGACGTGTGAATTGGAACATTTAGAAGAAAACGCAGAGCTTTTATATAGACCATTTTGTACCTTGAGTCCGGGCGAACGGACAAAGATTTTGCTTGCGGTATTATTTTCCGGTGAAAATGATTTTTTACTAATTGATGAACCGACGAATCATTTGGACCAGGAGGCACGAGAGGTCGTGAAAAAATATCTTGCGTCAAAGAAGGGATTCATTCTGGTGTCCCACGACAGAGATTTGTTAGATGCTTGTACCGACCACTGCTTGGTGCTCAATCGAGGAAGTATTGAAGTACAAAGCGGTAATTTCTCAAGCTGGTGGGAGAATAAGCAGCGCAAAGACCAATTTGCAATGGCGGAAAACGAAAAGCACCTAAAGGAGATTAGAAAGCTTAAGCAAGCAGCAAGGCGTACTGCGGATTGGGCGGATAAAAATGAGAGCACAAAGATTGGCTTTGACCCAATCAAAGAACCGGATCGTTGCATCAGCACAAGGGCTTACATCGGTGCGAAAACCAAGAAAATGCAGAGCAGAGTCAAACAGATGGAACGAAGAATTGGTCGGGAATTAGAGGAGAAAGAAGGACTGCTACAGGATATAGAAACACCGGTTGATTTGAAAATTGTTCCATTAACGCATCATAAGAGTACAGTGGTGGATGTGAAGGATTATAGCTTAAGATATGCGGATGCAGAGCAATCCGTTTTTGAAGGATTAACGTTTGCAATTAATCGAGGTGAAAGAATTGCATTGTCAGGGAAAAATGGATGTGGTAAATCAACGCTCATTAAAATGATTTTGCAAAAAGCAGATATGAGTGAAGAGGCGCTGATTGTTTCAGAAGAGGGAGTGTGCGAAGTTGCATCAGGACTTGTTATTTCTTATGTGGGGCAGGATGCAACTGGCCTAAAAGGTGATATTACAACATTTTGTAAGGAGTACAATTTGGATCAAAGTTTATTTTGTGCGATCCTTCGTCAGTTAGACTTTGACCGAGTACAGTTTGCGAAGAATCTGGAAGAATATTCAGAAGGACAGAAGAAGAAAGTGTTATTGGCTGCTAGTCTGATGACACCGGCACACCTTTACATATGGGATGAACCTCTTAACTACATTGATGTGTTTTCAAGGATGCAGATTGAAAAACTCATATTGGAATATCAGCCAACTATATTATTTGTGGAGCATGATGTACGTTTTCGAGAGAAAATTGCGACGAAGGTGATAGGGTTGTAGAAAGACTAGAATTTTGAAATTCACATTACGACGAGTAAATGGTTAATGGGTGTAAAAATGAAACAACATTCATTTTGTTATTGACAAACTGTCGTTATGTGATTAAAATGAAACTACATTCATTTTGGAGCAGATTAAGAAATATGATCCATAATACGATTTATCATGCGAATTAGAAAGGATACGCTATGCCAAAAGTAACAGAGGAATATATTATTAACAAAAAGAAGATGATTACGGATGCAGCATATGAGCTGTGCCTAGAGAAAACAGTCAGCACGGTGACAATGCAGGACATTATCAATCGCACTGGTCTTAGTCAAGGTGGAATTTATCGGTTTTATCGTGATATCGATGAGATATTCGGAGATATGTTAGCAGACATGAGAAAGAAGGTTACTATCAAAGAGCAGGTAGACGAGATCCTTGGACAAGCGGATGAGTTGCCGGCTGCAGAGGTTACATATCGTATTTGCGATATGTTAGCAGAGCACATGGAAGCAGAGCTTATGGGAATTCAGAAAATAGATTTTGAAATGTCCATTCTTGCCATGAATGCACCAGAGCGAGTAGATAAGATTCTTACAAAGGCACAAGGCATGGGAAATAAAGAATATCTGATGCGACGCATGTCCGAGTTCTATAAAAAGAAACTAGATAGTGGCGAACTACATGCAAAAGTAAATGAAATAGAATTATTAAGCTTCATTTCATCTGCTTACACCGGAATTCAATCCTGTTGCATCGTCTATAACTGTTATAACAAGAGTCCATTTACGCCAGCTTATCAACCAAGAATACAATTTAAAGTGCTTGCAAAGACGATAAATTATCTTTTGGGAATAGAGAAATAAAGGGAGGAAAAAGTATGAGTATCACATTACCAAATTATATTACCGGTGAATATGCAGTAGGAACAGAATGTTTCACTGTTATTGATGAAGAAAGACAGGAAGTGTTAGGACCGGGAACAGGTCCTCGAAAGATTGCAGTGCGTATGTATTATCCAACAGACAAATCCAATGTGAGTGGTTTGGAAAAAGCCGACATTTTTACAGAAAGAAAACTTCAGGGCTTGTCAAAGGCATTTCACTTCAATGCTAAAAAGATAGATTCAGATTTGTTAAAGGGCGATTATTATGAAGGAGTCGCTCATGTAGAAAACCAAAAGTTTCCGCTTGTTGTATACAATCATGGTTATAATGCTTATGTGGAAGCTAATACCTTTTTATGTTGTGAATTAGCATCCAATGGTTATATTGTTGTTTCTGTTGGTCATGCACATGAGGCGGTTGCTAATGAGTATGAAGATGGAACCTACGATATGTATGATAAAAAGATTAATAAGATGATGTATGATAGTGTTATTAAGACATTGATTGCACAAGGAAAAGTGTTGAAAGCAAAAGGGACACCAGAGGAATTGTTTGAGAAATTTGATGCATTTCAAAAGAAACATTGTAGATATATTATGGGGCGCGTGACTGAATGGGCGAAGGACACTATGTGTGTCATTACTGAATTAAAATCTCGATATGCGGAATGGATTGATTTTTCAAAAGGAATTGGTGCAACTGGGCATTCTATGGGCGGAGCTACGGCATATTATCTCTGTCATCATGAAGAGGAGTTTGCTTGTGGTATCAATATTGATGGCGGTTTGTTTGGCGAATATAATGGAATGGTGATGAAGAAACCATTTTTGCAGATATGCTGTAAGGAAAACTATAATGTGGAAACCAGACCGTTATTTGGAACAGAAGCACCGGTGGAGATTGAGATTTTTGAAAGTATGAAACATATAGGATTCACAGATGCTAAGTTTTTCATTCCATTAAAAATGGTAGTAGGAAAAATGGATGCAATGGAGATGTATGAGAGACTTTCAAAGCTTCATCTAGACTTTTTCGGAAAGTATCTATAGAAGTAAGAGAACCAAGCCGCTTACTGAGACCTAGCCCATGCAGTGTTGTGTGGGCTTTTAAGTTGTCTTTTTAAAAATTTAAAGCAAGAGTTTAAAGGAGATGGAGCTATGAAAGACAATAAGGTAGAAAGATTAAAGAAAAGATTAACAGGAGATGCAATTTATTGTATTATTATTGCAGTTGTGATGGGAGTGTTTGCAATAGCAGAACTGTCTATGTATTTTTCATGTAATGGAGAATTTGCAAATATGTTAAATGGTTCCGTTCAGGGTTTAGTAATGTCTATAACGTTTGTTATAATAAGTCTTATCATATTTGAAATTATGAAACACGGCAAGCCTTTTTCAAAACGTATTATTGTAAAGCTGCGAGTGTTAGGTATTTGGGTGATGTTAAGTGCGTATTTGCTTGATGTTGTATCATTTATTGTTGAATTTTTGAAGAATAATGAAGGGTACTTTTTTCCTGATATGAGCAATGTATTTGTTTCCTTGTTGGGAGTATTACTCATTATCATTTCGGAAATATTTTATTATGGACATGAATTGCAGGAAGATGTGGATTCCATCGCATAGGGAGGTTATAGTATGGCTATTATAGTGAGACTTGATAGAATGATGGCAGACCGCAAGATTTCATTAAATGAACTTGCAGAAAAGGTGGAGATGAGTAATGTGAATCTTTCGAATTTGAAGACAGGCAAGATGAAGGGTATCCGTTTTGAAACCTTGGATGCAATATGTAAAGTGTTAGAATGTCAGCCGGAAGATTTGTTGGAGTACAAAGAAGATTAGTAGTGTTAATCTGGGAGGCAAAAGTTATGCATCAGGTGAATGTTAATTCGTTAATAACAAAACTAGCTGGTGACAGCACACAATTTAATACGTCAGAATATGATTGCTATGTGAGAGATGGTTTTGGAATCTTTATTCCTATTTTTGTAGATAAGGAAAAGCAGGCGTTCAGGCACAAACATCCAGCCTATGAGATTGTCATTAACTTCGATATGAATGCTGATAAACCAAGACATTATTGGGCAGCAATTACATCACCGAATGTGTTGCATGAGAAAAATAAAAGTATGCATTGCTATTCCATACTGATTGAAAAAGAGTACTTTGAAACTCGTTTTCAGATGTATGAGTTGAAAATACCTACATTTAAGGATAAGCAATTTGAGTTTTGCTCAGACATTCTGAAAGCCTTGAATACCTTTGTGTTTGAATACAGCAAAGCTATGATGAATTCAGACATCACGTTGGATGCACAGACAGAGATTATCACACATTGGATGATTCGAAGCATCTTTGGAGAGACTTTGGATATGCGAGCGGTTTCTTCAGATTATTCCGTGGCGAGAGCACAGCATTACATAGAACAGCACTATATGGATAACATTACTGTGGATAAGCTGGCAAATCTTGGATACATGTCGAAGACATCTTTTAACAGACGTTTCAAAAATGAGATTGGAATTACACCGATTGAATACTTGATTGAAGTTCGAATTAAGATGGCGAAGCTTATGTTAAAGCGAAAGGATAATCCTATGACGGATATTGCTATGCGATGTGGATTTGGAAGTAGTGCACATTTTTCTTCTTGTTTTCAAAAGCATGTGGGTATTTCTCCTTCTGAGTATAGGGACAAATATGCCAATTAGCATTATTTTGAAAGAAAATGACATTATTTTAAAAGAATGACATGAACACTCCTTGTATAATGATGAAAATTTATGCAAAGGAGTGTTTTTTATGTCAGAAAAAGAGATGTATGCATTAATGAATGCAAACCCAGGATTTCATTTAGCAACTATGGACGGTGACCAGCCAAGAGTACGTGGAATGTTTCTATTCCGTGCAGATGAAAATGGAATCATTTTTCATACAGCATCCACAAAGGATGTATATGCACAGATACAGAAAAATCCAAAGGTGGAAATGTGTTTCTTCGGTGAAGGTACCCAGATTCGTGTGACCGGTGTCTTAGAGCAGGTATTTGATGATGAATTGAAGGAAGAGATATTCAATCATCCATCTAGAAAGTTCTTGCAGGCATGGAAGGAAAATGGAATCGATCATTTGTTACAGATATTCAGAATGAAAAATTGTGAGGCTGTGACATGGACAATGGAAACCAATTTTGCTCCAAAGCAACCGATAATGTTATGCACAGATAAATAGAAATGAATTTGAATACAAATCTTAAATTTATATGAGTTTTTGTGGAAAGACGCCAAATGGCGTCTTTTTTATTGCATTTATTGTAAAAAAAAGAAGAAAATGATAAAATAAAATTATAGATTGAAGAGACGGAACTCGAAAGGGAAGGTGTCCCGGATGAAAAGAATTTGGAACGCATTAATATATGGAGATAATGAAACAAGAAAATGTATAGGTAGTGTAATCTTTTTTTCGGTTTTGGCAGTGGTATTGATTGCTGTGGCCGGTTTTACGAGTATGTTTAATCTATTCATATTCGGTATGCTTGCTGCAATTGTTGCAATTATGATTTCTCAGACATTTACGCTTGTTGATGATGACTTTGTGGCAGAAGTGTCAAAGGATGGAGACAAGGAAACCGTATATTCGGTTTCGGTTAAGAAGAATGGTCTGATTTATGGACAAGAGCCGACATCATCTAAAAAGAAGGAAGCCAATACACCTAAGGGAAGTAATGTGAGTGAAAGCATTGCCGACCCAAAAGATGAAAACAAGTCGACTGTTAAAACAGATGATTTGCAAGATCTTAACCGTTATGCAAAGTATAATCAAAAGATGATGAAAAAGGTTAAGAAAAAGTACCACGTAAAAAAGGATCATCGTCCGATTATTATTGATCAAAGTGAGAAATATCATATTAAGCAGTGTCCGGCATTTATATGGAGAGCGCATAACAAAGTATATTTGTTACTTTTGGAAAAAGAGCCAAGAAAGATTGTGATCCCGCGTGAGATGATTCATAATCTCGGATATAAAGCCAATGTGAAAGCAGACAGAGCGAGAGAATATGTTGCTTTTGAAAAGGATAATCTTGTGACGCAAGTCTTTTCAGAGTATCTGCCGGATTATCATGATGCCAAGATTAAAAATGATCCATTGAAGATTAAGAATCTATACACAATTTATCCGGATATCTGCATCTCGAATCGTTCAGCATATCAGGTGAAGGACCTTTTGTTGCTTAATTTTATGCCAAAGGATAAGATTACAGAGTCAGATATGGTGAATGGATTTTTCAAACGAATCTATGCTGCGAATATTATGTTCAAGGATAAAGTCATCAGTATCAATGAATATAAAGATGAAGTAGAACTCGCTTTGAAAGAGATGTGTTACGCAGAAGTTTCAAGGAGAGAATATGTGATAACACTAGAGAATCTGTTCAAGGCAAGATTGATTTCGAAGCAATATGTATCCCATTATATTGCGATGAGAGATAAGATCAGAGGAGAAGAATAAAAAGGATGTACAATTATTTTGTACATCCTTTTTTTGGTATCAACATATTAAGGTGTTCTTCAAAACATACACCATCATTAATCGGAACTTCCATTTCTGAAGAAGTAATCAGACATGTTTTGATAAAATGAGCAGCGGTCTTTACTGATTCTTTAAGTGGCATGTCTAACAGACTTTCACCTGCAAGAATTGCGGAAAATACATCTCCGGTTCCGGGACGTAACGGTAGAATTCGTTCGTCGTATAATACATCGAACGAATCATCTTCGTAGATTGCATTACCGATTAGATTATCCTTTACAATGCCAGTTACAACGATTTTCTTGGCACCATTTTTTCTGAGCATCTTACACATTTCGAATATTTCATCTTCTGTCAGATTCTCTTTGTATGGTGTGTCTGTTAGAAAACAAAGCTCTGTCACATTTGGTGTAGTTAGTGTAGAATGTGTAACTAACTGTTTTAGGGAGTTGCACATTTCCTGTGTGTAGGATGGATATAAGACACCATCATCGCCCATTACCGGATCTACGATAATTTTTTCGAAATCAAAGCTCTTTAGCATGTGTCGAATTACGCGAAGCTGATCCTTTGATCCGAGGTAGCCGGTATAGAGTCCGTCAAAAGAAAACTGCAGGGATTTCCACTTTTCAAGGTAGGAATCCATATGTGCAGTAAAATCCAACAATGTGTAATCCGGATAACCGGTATGATTCGAAAGTATAGCAGTTGGCACAATGCCGCATTGTATTTTCATGGCACACAGAATAGGAAGTGCTACCGTGATGGAGCAACGGCCAAAGCCCGATATATCATTCACAATTGCAATTGATTGTTGTTTTTTCATAAATTCATTCCTTTAAGATTTCATATACGTAAATTCTTTATTAAGATAGTACAAATGTGCGAAAAAAGCAAGGGTTAGTATAGCTTCTTTCTGCGCATGCGGTTAAGATGACGCTCGAAATTACCACTGGAAATATAGTCGGCCAGAATATATTGGTCAAGTACAGGAACAGAGCAGGAAAATATCCCAAGTCGTTCTTCATATATGGATAGTAACGGTTCTGGAAGAATCATATAACCGATTCGCATGGAGGGTGAAAGACTTTTGGAAAAGGTATTAATATAGATAACGGAATTGTTGTTATCTAAGGAGTAAAGTGTTTCCGTTGGTTGTCCCGGTTTGAAAAATTCGCTGTTAAAATCATCTTCTACAATATACTTTCCGTCGGATGCCCATTGAAGATATTCATAACGCTTTTTGACAGATATGGTGATGTCTGTTGGGTAGCTTTTAAAAGGCGTAACGTGCAATACATTGATTGATTCGTCATAAAGTGCAAAAGATGCAATACCGTCATGTTCCATCTTTAGCTTTTTTATGTTAACTCCTGCATTTTGATAAACCGCTTCAATAAGTGGATAGGAAGGATCTTCAATTCCGTATGTAAGAGAAGCGCCTAATGTCTTTACCACAATCTCATATAGCTGTTCTGCTCCGGAACCGATAATAATCTGCGCAGGCTGTGCAATCATGTTTCTGTAATGATATAGATAATCAGATATTGCATTACGAAGGATAGCACATCCCATGTTTGGTGATTTGATAAATAGTTCCTGTCCTTTTTCAGCAATAACCTTTCTAATGGTCTTAAACCACAGTGAATATTCAAAATCATGAATCGTATAATCAACTGTAGGTATTTGCAGATAATTCAATTCGTCTTGATTGGAATTGTTCGGGTATAATTCGGATATATCTATATGGTTAACATAATATCCGCTTCGTTCTTTCGAGGTAATGTAACCTTCATCTGCTAACATATCGTATGCGGCTTCTATTGTAATAACACTGCACCCCAATTTATCCGCAGCAAGACGCTTGGACGGTAGTTTTGTTCCGGGTTTATAGTCTCCGCATAGAATCTGTTTTTTAATACTTTTGTATATATTGAAATATTTTTTTTCTTTCATCTGGTTATATAAAAAACTCCTTTTTTGAATATATACATAGTATCAGAATCGGATTAAAATGCCAATATAAAATTTGAATGGAGATGATAATATGTATATGATGATGACACCGGGACCAACGATGGTTGCTGAAAATGTTAGAATTGCGAGAAGCTTAGAAACCGGAAATCCTGATTTTGATTTGGATTTTGTAGAATATTACAAAGAGACATGTGATTTGTATAGTGAATTATTGCATACAAAAAATGAAAGTCTGATATTAAGCGGAGAAGGGATTCTTGGCTTAGAGGCAGCAGTTGCATCCCTGACAGAACAAGGGGATAGAGTACTTGTGCTAGATAATGGTGTGTTTGGAAAAGGTTTTGCGGATTTTGTGACGATGTATGGAGGGGAAGCGGTATTATATACGACGGACTATATGAAGGAGATAGATGTAGAACAGCTGCAAGCGTATCTAAAGGAGAATTCAGGATTCAAATATGCAACTGTTGTGCATTGTGACACACCAAGCGGTATGTTAAATCCGATTGATAAAATCTGTCCATTACTCAAAAGATATGGAATATTAACTGTGGTTGATTCGGTATCAGGAATGTTTGGTAATGAGGTACGAGTAGATGAGTGGGGGATAGATGTCCTTTGCGGCGGTTCACAAAAAGCAATCTCGGCACCGATTGGTTTGACATTGGTAACAATTAGTGATGATGCAAAATGTGTCATGAAAAATAGGCAAAGCAAGATAGCATCATTCTATGCTAACCTTACTGTGTTCGACAGCTATTATGAGAAAAAGTGGTTTCCATATTCCATGCCAATAAGTGATATATATGGGTTGCGACAGGCATTGGAAAATATAAAAGCGGATGATAAGTTTTTGGAAAGACATCACACAGTTGCACAAAAGACCAGAAGTGCTTTGAAACGCGCGGGAATATCTTTGTATGCGAGGAATGGATATTCTGATACAGTCACAGTGTTTCAGGTACCAAAGGGAGCTACGGCGGAACAAATATTAGATAAGATGAGAAAAGATTACAATATTCTTCTCGCAGGCTCCTTTGATGTGTTGGCCGGTGAAGTGATTCGTATCGGACATATGGGTTACAACTGTACAGACAAGAATATGAAGGAAGTATGTACAGCATTAAATGCGGTTTTACATGACTTAGCAGTCGATTTGAAACAGGATATTGTCTATTTGTAAAAATGCTGCATGATTTTAGAAAGAGGATTGGAATGCAACCAATTCTCTTTTTATAATTGTTTACTATTTGAAATTGCAACTTCTATTGTAAGAGTTTATAATAGAAATGCGTGTCGGATAATTCCGAAACGAATTCAAAAGAGAAAAGGAGAGGATATTATGTTAGGTTTGATTCTTAATTTTTGGTGGGTTATTCTAATCGTTATTCTTGCCATTATCATAATGTTTGCAAGTTATGTGAAAGC
This sequence comes from Lachnospiraceae bacterium, assembly GCA_015057435.1. Taxonomy (GTDB): domain Bacteria; phylum Bacillota; class Clostridia; order Lachnospirales; family Lachnospiraceae; genus CAG-590. Next base: position 51,820 of record SVEJ01000012.1, on the reverse strand, counting down.
ACCACCTGATGTAGCATTTGTTATTTCGGGTATCAGAAAGGAACCAAAGGTATTAATCGGACGTGCGGGATTCAAACTTCCATTTTTTGAGCGAAAGGATGAACTTTTATTAAAGCAGATTTCGATTGATATTAAAACAGATGATTTTGTTCCGACTTTGGATTTTATCGGTGTTAATATTGATGCCGTTGCGAAGGTTCGCGTGATGACGGATCCGGAAGGTTTACAACGTGCTATGACGAACTTCCTTAATATGAAAGAAGATCGAATTATTACAGCGTTGGTAGATTCTTTGCAGGGTAACATGCGTGAGATTATTGGTACCGTTACTTTGAAGGAACTTTGTAATGATCGTAAGATATTTGGTGATCAGGTTCAGGAAAAGGCACAGAAGGACATGAATAGTCTTGGTATCGAGATTATTTCTTGTAATATTCAGCATGTAATTGATCAGAATGATTTGATTCCGGCATTAGGTCAGGATAATATGGCAGCGATTCAAAAGAATGCTTCTATTGCAAAAGCAAATGCAGACCGTGACGTTGCCATTGCACAGGCACAGGCAAAGAAGGAAGCAAATGATGCATCTGTTATGTCAGAGACAGAGATTGCAATTAAGCAGAATGAATTGGCAATCAAGAAAGCTGAACTTAAGACGGTAGAGGATACAAAACGTGCTCAGGCAGATGCTGCGTATAAGATTCAGGAAGAGGAACAGCGTAAGTCGATTGAGGTTACTGCAACCAATGCCAATATCGCTCGTCAGGAACGTGAAGTTGAACTTAAGATGAGAGAAGCGGAAGTGCAGGAACAGACGTTGAATGCGAATATTCGTAAGCAGGCGGATGCAGAGAAATATAAGCAGCAACAGATGGCGGATGTTGAACTTTATAAGCGTCAAAAAGAAGCAGAAGCGCAAAAGTACGAGCAGGCACAAGAAGCAGAAGCGCAAAAGATTAAGGCAGAAGCTGTCAAGTATGCAATGGAACAGGAAGCAGAAGCAATTAGAGCAAAGGCGGAAGCAGAGGCTGCCGGTATTCGTGCGAAGGGTGAAGCAGAAGCTGCAGCAATTCAGGCAAAGGCAGAAGCGGAGGCTGCCGGTATTGATAAGAAGGCAGAAGCGATGCAGAAGTATGGTGAGGCAGCGATTATTGAAATGCTTTGTCAGATGTATCCATTGGTGGCACAGGCTGTTGCTACGCCACTTGCCAATGTTGATTCCATCACGATGTATGGTTCCGGTAATGCTGCAAAATTGACAGAGGATGTCACGACTTCTTTAAAACAGATTATGGATGGTGTCGGCGATAGTCTTGGTATTAATCCGTCCGTATTATTATCAAGTTTTGCAGGTACGAAACTTGCAGGTATTACAGACAAAGATGATAAAAAGGATACAACTGTGGTGAAGGTTGTAACCCCGGTTGTTCAGGCTGAGCAGGATGCTACGGCGAATGATACGATCGAAGAATAAGAGCGATTATAATAAGAGGTGGATTCTTGATGAATCCACCTCTTATTAAATTATGGAAAAGATTTCTTGAAAAAAGTAGCCCAATCTTAAGAAAAACAATATAAACCATTAGGAAATTGTACAAAAAATAGAAAATGACTTAATAATATTAAGGAAAAGTGCTGAATTTTATAGCGCGAGAGAAAAAATCGCTTGCTTTTTTTAATCTGGTAGTATAAGCTAGGTGAATGATGAATAAAGTAAGAAAATAATTGTAACTGTAATCATATGAGGCAGTTGCACAAGGAGATTGATGATGAATAACAAAGTTGATGTTGCAGAAATTTTTGGCGCCAATGTCTTTAATGACAATGTGATGCGCGCACGCTTACCAAAGGCGGTTTATAAGGAATTACAAAAGACAATAGAGCTCGGCAAAGAATTGAATCCTGCGATTGCAGATACGGTTGCTAATGCAATGAAGGATTGGGCGGTAGAGAATGGAGCAACACATTATACACATTGGTTCCAACCTATGACAGGTATTACAGCAGAAAAACATGATGCATTTATTAATCCTACCGGTGATGGTAAGGTGATGTTGGAATTTTCCGGAAAGGAATTAATTAAAGGAGAACCCGATGCATCCTCATTCCCGTCAGGGGGGCTTCGTGCTACGAATGAGGCGCGTGGTTATACAGCATGGGATTGTACTTCACCGGCATTTTTAAAGGAATCTCCGGACGGAAGTACCATTCTTTGTATTCCGACAGCGTTTTCTTCATATACAGGTGAAGCATTAGATAAGAAAACACCATTGCTTCGTTCGATGGAAGCAATTAATAAGCAAACACTTCGAATTCTTCGTCTGTTTGGCAATACAACAGCAACGAAGGTTACTACATATGTGGGAGCAGAACAGGAATACTTCCTGATTGATAAAAAGGATTATGAAAAACGTAAAGATTTGATTTTTACAGGAAGAACATTATTTGGTGCAATGCCACCAAAGGGCCAGGAATTAGATGACCATTATTTTGGTTCTGTAAAGACAAGAGTTTTATCTTATATGCATGATTTGAATGTGGAGTTGTGGAAACTTGGTATTTCTGCTAAGACACAGCATAATGAGGTTGCACCTTGTCAGCATGAACTTGCGCCGGTTTATGGTACGACGAATGTTGGTACAGATCACAATCAGCTGATTATGGAGACGATGAAAAAAGTTGCAGAACGCCATGATCTTGCGTGTTTGTTGCATGAGAAACCATTTGCAGGAGTAAATGGTTCCGGTAAGCATAACAATTGGTCTTTATGTACAGATGAAGGACAAAATCTCCTAGAGCCGGGAAAGACACCACATGACAACATTCAGTTCTTGTTATTTTTGACAGCGATTTTGAAAGCTGTGGATGAGCATGCGGATTTACTTAGACTTTCTGCTGCTGCAACAGGTAATGACCACAGATTAGGTGCAGATGAGGCACCACCTGCAATTATTTCGGTTTATCTTGGAGAGCAGTTAGATGATGTGCTAGAACAGTTAGATACTACGGGTGAGGCGACAAGCTCAATTAAAGGTAAGCGTTTTGAGTCAGGTGTTGCTACATTACCATCATTTAGACAGGATGCAACAGATCGTAATCGTACATCTCCATTTGCTTTTACAGGTAACAAATTTGAGTTTCGTATGGTCGGTTCGACGCAGTCAACCGGAACACCGAATACAGTTATTAACACAATTGTTGCAGATGCACTTTGCCAGATTGCGGACGAATTAGAACAGGCAGACGATTTTGAAATGGCAGTACATGATAAGATTAAGGAATTAATCGGAAAACATAAGAGAATTGTGTTCAATGGTAATGGTTATTCAGAAGAATGGGTAAAAGAAGCTGCAAGAAGAGGACTGCCGAATATTAAATCTATGGTAGATGCTGTAGAAGCTTATAAGAATCCGGAGAATATTGCGTTGTTTGAGAAGTATGGTATTCTCAATAAGGTGGAGATGGAATCTCGTGCGGAAATTTATTATGAAAATTACGCAAAGCAGATTAACATTGAAACGAAGACAATGCTTGATATGGCAAGAAAGCAGATTATTCCTGCAGTTATGAAATATGCGGGAGATTTGGCACAAGGCGCGAATGCAGTCAAAGCTATGGGCATGGATGTGTCTGTGCAAGAGACAATTCTTACGAATATTACAACAGAGCTTAAGAATCTGGTTGATGCAGTTGAAGTGTTAGATGCAATCGATGATAAAGCCAGAGCAATGCAGGATATGGAAGCTGCAGCCAAGTGTTTCCATGCAGATGTCGTTCCGGCTATGGAGGCGGTTCGAATGCCGGCAGATAAGCTTGAAGATTTGGTGGATAAGAAGTATTGGCCATTCCCACAGTATGAAGATATGCTGTTCTATGCGTAAATTTTGAACAACACTTTATAATTGATAATTATTATAGAAACCTGATGTCAGATTATTTGACATCAGGTTTCTTGTATTTTTACTTGATGTTCTTCAAGGTGCATAATATAATTAAAATATCTGTTGCAAAACGGAGAAGAAGTCTTTGATTTCGTTAACGGGTTACAGTGTATTGGAGGGTTATATATGGAGATAATTATTGAAAACAGTTTAGATAATAACTTGTTTGAGGAAGTGGCATTTTATAAGGGAATGCTTGGTGAATTTAGCTATGATCCAAGGAAGTTTTGCATCACGTTTGCAGATATCAAAGATCGTCAGACAGATGTACTTCGATATATTGGAAAAGAGAATGTAATTGAGTTGCCACAAGGTGTTATGGCTGTTCCGTATCTTTTGAGAGAAGGGTATGATGAATGGGATTCGATTACGATTGTGAATCATTCTACGAGTTTGATTGATATCGATTATATGTTGTATAAAACGTGTGTCAAGCATGTTGAGTTGAAAGGATTTCAAGCACCTGTGTATATACAGACAGCAGAGTCTGCATTTGAATTCTCAGCTTTAGAAAACATTGATTTGCGTGCAATTAATTTATCAAGATGTACCAATATGGTTGGGATGTTTGCCAACACCAATCTTACAGCAATAGATTTATCTAGTATTTATTTGAAAAATGATACGGATATGAGAGAAATGTTTAAAGAATGTGCAACGCTTGAACGGGTTCGTTTGTTTAATAATGGAGCAGATAAAAGAATTGATATCCACATGGACAACTCATTTGCCGGATGTCGGTTGCTAAAAGATTTACAAATCTATGATGCAGATGAATTGCATGTCGAGAATTATAATGGTGATATAGCAAGCGTTATACCGAAGGAGAGTCCGCTATATCATAGTGTACAATCGTTTGTATTGGGATTTGTTCCGGAATTTGATGATGCTCTTGGTGTTCAGTTGAATGAAGCATTTCGGATTCGGGTGATTAATGAATATTCTATGTTGATACGAAAGTGTATGCCAAAAGATATGCTCAATAACGTGAAATTTATATTTCGCATGTTACAGGAATTGAAGTTAGTGTGTTATGGAACAGACACGCACATAGCACAGACTCATTTTGTGAGTGACATAGCAAAAGAAATAGAAAGAAGAAAAAAGGCAGGCGAGGAACACAACGTGATTTTAGTCCAACCTCGACAGATGTCAGATTCACAAGTTGTGGTATATGCGTTATATCTTGGAAAAGAGGTGAAAGGTTACCGTATAAAATACAAAGGGAAATTTTATGATATTACACCGGCTGAATCAGTAGACCTTGGTTTTTTTGATATTCCACCGTGTAAACAACTAAAGTTACATATGGAAAATGAAGAATACAAAGTTACACAGATTGGCGGGGAAGAAATTACAATTTATGGATACGATGAATTAGTACAGGATTTAGAACAAGGATAAAGGAAATGAGGAGTATAAGATGAGAGGATATATTAAGAAAATTGCAGTAATGGTATGTACTTGTATGTTAATGTGCTTTTGCACAGCTTGTGGTCCGGCAACAGAGATGACGTTTACAGAGAGTGATTTTAGTATTACGCTGAATAGCCACTTTGAGAAAATGACAGATCCAAGAGGATATGTTTATAAGGACAAAAAGGCTGTTGTTGTAGCAGGAAAAGATTCAAAACAAAAGATAAAAGATGCGAACATTAATATTACTTCGTTAAATCGTTATGCGATTCTGGCATTGAAAAGTTATGAAGGTGCAGATAATGCTTTTGTACGTGATGGTTTGAACCACTCTTATTGTGAATTTACAGGTACTTCCAATGGGGTGCCGACATCATTTTATGCCGCTTTTTATGAGACAGAAACAGATTATTGGCTGGTACTGTTCGGATGTGAAACAGCGGAGTATCAAAATTATCAGCCTCAATTTGCAAATTGGGCATCTACTGTAACTGTAAAATAAAATGATGAAAGGGTGAAGTATTGTACTTCACCTTTCTTCATTATAAAGTGTTGATTATCGAGTGGAAGGGAGCGGTTTACTTGCACAGTGATATACGAAAAAAACTAGAAGCGATGTCGGAGCATGACTATCAGAAATTTTCTTCAGCATTAATACCGGGTGTGAAACATATGTTGGGAATCCGGTTACCGCAGCTTCGTCAATTAGCAAAAATAATCGCAAAGTCAAACTGGAAAGAAGCTATAGAAGACGAAGATTTCTATTTTGAGGAGAGAATGCTTCGGGGAATGGTACTAAGTTATGTCTCAAAGGATATGGATGAAATGTTACCATATATTGAGGCATTTATTCCGTTAGTGGATAACTGGTCTGTTTGCGACAGTGTGTTTATGGGAATGGAGATTTTTCAAAAGGATCGGGAACGTGCTTGGAAATTTATAGAGCCTTATCTGCAGTCACATAAAGAATTCGAGGTTCGTGTTGCTTTGATTATTATGATGCAGCATCTGTTGAAATGTGATAAGAATGGGAAGAAGATACCGAGACTTCGGACGGTGGATGCGGCAGATGTGAAGAATGTATCCGAGGAAGCCGGGTTGTATGTGGAACGAGTATTAGCACAGGTAGATAAAGTGGATACCACGGATTACTATGCGTCCATGGCAGCTTCATGGCTTATTGCAGAAGCATTTTGCTGTTATCCGTATCATACCTATGAATACATAAAAATCAGTAGTTTAGATAATCGAACCTACAACAAGGGAATTCAAAAGATTGTGGAATCAAGGATTCCGACGGATGAAGTAAAGAACTTATTAAAAACGATGAAAAGATAATAAAAAATAAGAGGTCACGTTTCATATGCGTGACCTCTTGTTTTTATTCCTCATATTCAAATATATACCGCTCATATCCGTTAATTACGGTGGTATGTTCGTTGTATTTGCATTCTCTTTGCTGGTTCCATTTATAACTTAAATGTACATGCCCATGCAAAAAGTATTTTGGTTTCAGTTTGTCTAAAATTGTGCGGAATACCTTAAATCCCATATGTGGAATATCTTCGGCATCATTGAATTGATAAGCCGGTGAATGTGTGACAAGAATATCAATTCCTCTATGCCATAGAATTTTTCCAAGCATTTTGAAAACGCGAAATCTCATATCGGATTCCGTATACTGAAAACCGCTTCCGTTATAATGCATGGAACCACCAAGTCCCATAATACGGATGCCGTTATATACATAAATTGTATCTTCAATGCAGATGCATCCATCCGGTGGTGTCTTTTTATATTTGCCATCGTGATTGCCGTGTACATAGAGAATAGGCACTTTTGCAAACGTTGCCAAAAATGACAGGTATTCAGGTTTTAAATCACCGCACGAAATAATAAGATCAAGATCTTCTAATTTGCTTTTCTCAAAATAATCCCAGTAGTATTTTGACTCTTCATCTGATAGTACAAGTATCTTCATAGTATAGACGAGCCTCCTTCATCAGCGGTTGTGCTGTCTAAACCACGAAGCAGAACAACAGGCTTTGCGTTGTCTGTTAATTCGTCAATGCTTGGGATGCTTCCAATCACGTTGTCGACTAGCCAGTTCATGGTCATAATTTCTTCCGGTTTTATAAAATCTTGTTCCGCGCAGCGCAAAGTCCCATCTTGATCAGTAATAGGACCGGAAAATGGGTGGAAAATGCCGGATGAGATGGATTGCTTCATAAGCTGTATGAGCTTAGCTGTTTCCGCCGGCAAACTACTTGAGCATATCACATCAATAACACCCGCAGATAATCCCCACCAATAATTAAGTGCTTTGTTTTCGTCCGATTCTTCCACTTTCCAAGAACCACGTGCAATCGTATTGATTAATTCTTCGTAAAATGCACCCCAATGGTAAATTGACATTGCCAAGTTTTTCTTTTCTGCATTGGTTTCTACATACAGACCGAATTCTCGTTCGCTTGTCTGCGGTGTTATCATATCTTGTGTTGATATGTAAGTTATACCATTTTCTTTGAAATAAGCGTCTATATCAAAATCTTTTTTCGTTGACCATGTAAGGTAAACTGTTGCTCGCGGATTGACCATTTTTGCACCAAGCGCAAATGCATTAATATTGGCAGATACGCCGTAGATTGGGTAATCAGCAATGTAACCGATCTTGTCGTTTGCACAAAGAGCACCTGCTATCATACCTGTTAAAAATTTTGCCTCGTACATTCTTGTATAGTATGTTCGTACAGAATTGTGAGGTGAGTTAAGTGCACAGTTTAATATCTTAACATCAGGATAGTTGCCGGCAATTTTTAGTGATGCTTTGATAAACTGCGGAGACACAGTGAATACGATATCGTATCCGTCTGCACATATCTGGTTCAACATATCTTCAGCGTGTTCATCTGTGTCATTCGTAATGAAAGCTTTGGTTTCAATGAATTCTCCCATTACTTCGTCAAGGTGAATTCTGCCTAGTTCATGTCCGTAAATCCAATCTGATACCGATGGTTCTTTGTCATATAAAAAGGCGACTTTTTTACGACGATTAATCTTCATCTTGTTAAGAACAGAAGTAACAATCTGTTTTTCCTCAGTAGGATCCATTAACAATTCTACGGAATCTTCAGCTCCTAATAATTCGATTTCAGACCATACTTTGTCTAGATTTTCTTTTATTTCTGAACCTAGCATTTCTTTTGCCTCTGCATATGGATAGAGCGAGAGGAAGAAGAGCATGGCATCATCGTTGGTTAAAGGTGCAAGGGAGAGTCCACCCTTATCATAAAATGCTTTGTTAAATGATATGTGGAAAGAAGAAAAATCCATTAACTCATCTTCTGTCCAAGTTTCATCCGGCTGTTTTCCGACTGCAGATTGCAATTTTGGATAATTTCCCAACTTTGAGAAGTTGAGATAATTAATCTTGGTTAATTTGTAAAAGTCCATATATTCATAATAGATTTTGTTTTCTAAATCATTCGTACGTTTTGGGACTTTGCGAATTACTTCTGCCAAAATTGTCGGAGAATCAAAATATTTCAAGACAGAAACACGCTTATTACCTTCTACAACGTAATAGCGGTTCATATACTCATAGACTTTGATTGCATGGTGGATGCCCTCCTCTAATTGTGCGTCTACAAGGTGAGACCATTTTGCTGCAAATTCTGTTCCCCAGTCTAAAAGAGGCATAAAATTAGAGGCGAATGCTTGTGTGCGTCCAAAAGTACTTGTTCCCACTACCTGATATAGTGGAATATTCATAACACCAAGGTTAACTTCACATTCTACCTGCGCATGAGATAAGATTTCGTCTAACACCGGTAGATAAGGATATTGTCCTTTTGAAGTAGCACTCTTGAATGCTTTTTGTGCGTTTTTTTGAGCTTTCAAATAATCTTCATATGCCATATGTATTCAATCCTTTCAAAACGTCTAATTTTAAATAGTGAAAAATTCCTTAAGATGTGTTTCATGATAGCATATTATCTTATATATTTCTATGGAAAAAAGTGCAAAAAAGTCAGGTGAAATAAGGCTTTGCAAAGTAAAAACATACAAAGGAGAATCGTCGTTTTACGACAAAGCGAAAAAGGAGGTGGTTTATTGCAAAGGAAAGTCAAATATTGTAAAATATAGTCATAGGAGTGTGGGGTTATGGGACAGTGTATATTGGATGATAATTTAGTTCATTTTTTTGATACGACCGGTAGAATTATATTGGTTTTTGATTCTGACGGTTCTATTTGCTATGCGAATTCTACAGCGATAGATGAATTGGGGATTTCGGATGATTCATACCCACATATGGAAACGATAATTCCGTCATATCAGGAACAGGAACTTTCGTTTTATGATTTGGCAATGCGTTCATTTGGTAAGAATTATGAAATGAATCTGTATCGCAGCAACCGTGTTTGTTTTCCTGCTAATGTGAGATTTGGTGTATGGGAAGATATCGGCTATGCATTTTGCATTGCAGAGAATGTGAAAGTGTTAGAGGAAGTCAGGCATGAGTTGTCCAAAGTAGAGAATGAAACAAAAGAATTAAGAGATGTACGCAATAGCTTTGTTGCCAATGTAACACATGAACTTCGTACACCGCTGAATGGTATTAAGGGACATTTGGTTCAGCTTGAAGCTTTAGAAGGCAATACGGACAAGCATTATGACATCTATAAGATAATGAATCGTTGTAGCATGAATATGGAAAAGATTATTAATAACATATTGGATTTTAATAAGCTGCAATCCGGAAGATTTGAACTCGAAGAGACAGAGTTTTCATTGTCTGATTGTATTATGCAAGTTTATGAAACGAATCAGATGCGCGCGAATGAAAAGGGGATTAATTTCACTACAACAATTGATGAGGATATCCCGGACAGATTGTATGGTGACGGTATGCATTTACAACAGATTTTGAATAACCTTGTTTCCAATGCAATCAAGTTTACTGACAATGGATTTGTAAAAGTTAAGGTAGTGAAAGTCTATCAGTTGGGACGGAAGATAGAACTGTTTTTTGTTGTGGTTGATTCCGGAATTGGTATTTCCGCAGAAGAACGTGACAAAGTGTTTGAAAGCTTTGTTCAAGCCGATGCGAGTATTACCAGAAAATACGGCGGAACAGGCTTAGGTTTGTCAATAACAAAGGATTTGTTACAGATGATGGGAAGTAGTATCAATCTTGAAAGTGAAAAGGGAAAAGGTAGTACGTTCTCTTTTTCGCTGGTTTTGCAAACAATGGAACAGGCAGAAACTTCGGTTGATGAAGCTGTAACTGACACAACCCATGTCTTTCGGGAACTGGAGCTTGAACGACAGATTGAGGAACATACGCATCGACTTGGGACAGAAGAGAATATTGCGCAGTTAAAATCTAATATGGAAAAGCTTATCATTTGTATTGAAATCGGCAATTGGATGAAAGCGGAGCAGTTTGCGGCGACAGTGAAACAGTTGTTAGCAGATGGAGACGATGCATGGAGGAAACAAGCACTTAGAATGGAAATGGCAGTGCGCAAGGAAAATTACGAGAAGTCGGTTGCGATGTATGATGCATTAAAAGAGATGATAGAAGATTCTTTGTACGTGGAATTGTAGAGAATGCGAGGGGGAGTTGTAATGGATACAGAAAAACATCCTACCGTTTTAATAGTAGACGATGAAAAGTTGATGCGCGTATTGCTCAGTAAGATCATAGAGGGAATCGGATATCAGCCGGTTATGTGCGAGGGAGCAAAAGAAGCATTAGAACAAATGAATATAGAATTGCCGGATTTGATTATATCGGATGTTGCCATGCCGGATATGGATGGGTATGAATTTTGTGAATTGGTAAAGAACGAGCCGAGAACAAGGGATATTCCTTTTATATTTGTGTCAGCTGTAATTTCGGATCAGGAAAAAGTGAAAGGTTTGAGACTTGGAGCGGTTGATTATATTACAAAACCATATGTAAAAGAGGAAGTTCAGATTCGTATTCAGACCCATATGAAATTCAGACTGATGCAAGAGCAGTTAGAGCAGAATAATTATCAGCTTAATGTAATGGTCAAAAAGCAAATGCAGGTGATTGAGAATGCCAAAAAAACAGCATTGGTTGCACTTGCGAAAGTGACAGAAGGTAACATGATAATTCAGACAGAGAATCATTTGGATAATATCTCATATAACTGCAAGTTGTTGGCGCAGGCACTAGCATTTACACACAAATATGAGAACCGAATATCCGATCGTTTTATTGAATTGATTGAAGTTGCTTCTATGATACATGATATAGGAAAGATTGCTGTGCCGCCATATATATTGGATAAGCCCGGAATATTGACGGAAGAGGAAAAGAAAGAAATGCAGATGCATCCGGAATATGGAAGGAAAATCTTTGATGAAGTTTTTCGTGATATGAAAGAAGATGCATTTATGTCAATGGCACGTAATGTAGTGATGTATCATCACGAGCGATATGATGGAACAGGATATCCGTATGGTTTGTCAGGGGAAGAGATTCCGTTAGAAGCAAGAATTGTAGCAATTGTAGATGTTTATGATACATTGAGAAGCGAAAAATGCTACAAGCCGGAGTATTCATTAGAAGAGGCTAAGAAGCGGATGGATACCGTTTATGAAGGTTATTTTGATCCGGATATTATAGAGGTTTTTTGGAAAATAGAAAAACGTATGAAAAAAGGAAAATGATTTTATGACAGATGGAGAGTTTATTCAGGTACAACAATTTGTAAAAGAAAAGATTGGTGTGGATTTGAGTCATAAAAGAACGTTGATTGAAGGTCGTTTGGAGCCGCAACTGGCAAGAAAAGGTTTTTCAAATTTTACAGAATATATGCAGCATGTGCTTCGGGATGTTTCCGGAAAAGCTATGGAAGAGATGCTTAGCATTTTGACAACGCATCATACATACTTTTGGAGAGAACCGATTCATTTTGAGTTGTATCGTAATGAGGTTTTGCCATACCTTAAGAAAAAGGAAGCTTTGACGAAGGATTTGCGAATCTGGTCAGCAGCAGCTTCTACAGGAGAAGAGGCATATACACTTGCGATGATTAATATGGACTATTTTGGATTTGAACATGATATGTGGGACACACAGATTCTGGCAACAGATGTTTCTAAAAAAGTTTTGGAGTTTGCAAATCGTGGCGTGTATTCGGAAGAACAATTAGACGTTCTGCCAGGTCAATGGAAAAGACTTTATTTCCAAAAGATAGACAATCATTATTATGAAGCAAAAGAACAGTTGAAGAACCAGGTATTGTTCCGGCAGTTCAATTTGATGAATCCGTTGCCGTTTCGGAAACCGTTGCATGTTGTTTTTTTGAGAAATGTAATGATTTATTTTGAAGATAACACAAAGCATCAGTTGCTTAATAGAATCGTACATTGTATGGAATCCGGCGGTTATCTCTTTGTTGGGACGACAGAGTCGGTTGATCGAGAAGCTTACGGGTTAGAATATGTAATGCCGTCAGTGTATCGTAAGAAATGAATTACAGGAGATATAGAATGAGAAAGATAAAAGTGTTGGTGGTGGAGGATTCCATTTTGTTCCAACGTTTGCTGGCAGATAATCTGAATAAGGATCCGATGATAGAAGTGATTGCTGTTGCAAGCAATCCGTATGAAGCAAGAGATGAGATTATCAAAGAAAAACCTGATGTTATGACGTTGGATTTGGAAATGCCAAGAATGGGTGGGTTAGAATTTTTGCAAAAACTGATGCCACAGGTTCCGATTCCGACGGTTGTTATATCATCTTTAAGTGATAAGGTGTTTGATGCCATTCAGGCCGGAGCGGTGGATTTTGTTGCAAAACCATCCGGCAAAAGTAGGGTACAAGTTGAAAGTTTTATATGCAATGAATTGGCAACGAAGGTGAAGATTGCATCGACTGTAAAAGTAGACGGATTGAAGAAACCGAAGATGGAATATCATCGAGTTGGTCTGTTGAAGAATAGAAATGCTGATAAAGTAATTGCAATCGGAGCATCCACAGGAGGAACAGAAGCAATTTTTGATGTCATTTCAAAGTTTGAGGCAGATATTCCGGGTGTGGTTGTTGTTCAACATATGCCGCCGGGATTTACGAATATGTATGCAAATAGATTGAATCAACAATGTAAAGTTGTTGTTAAGGAAGCTGAAGACGGAGACAGGGTTTTACCGGGTCAGGTTCTAATTGCACCCGGGGATAAACAGATGCGGCTAAAAAAAGTTGCAGGACATTATGAAGTTTCCTGCCAATACGGAGAGCGTGTGAGCGGACATTGTCCATCTGTTGATGTGTTGTTTTCGTCTGTGGCAGAGCAGGCAGGTAAGGATGCAGTTGGCGTGATTTTAACAGGAATGGGAAGAGACGGTGCAGCGGGATTGTTGCAGATGCGACAAGCAGGGGCTAAGACGATTGGTCAGAATCAAGAAAGCTGCGTTGTCTACGGAATGCCGAAAGAAGCCTTTTTAAACGGTGCTGTTGTCTATCAGGAACATATTGATCATATTGCAGATCGCGTGTATCGCATATTAGAAGATGAAATATAAAGAGGAGGTATACAACTATGAAAGCATTAGTAGCCGAGGACGATTTTGCAAGTCGCAAGTTTATTACGAACTATCTAAGCCAATTTGGTGAATGTGATGCCACAGTTGATGGTATGGAGGTTGTAGATGCATTTATGATGGCGTATGAGGATGAAGAACCATATGATTTGGTATGTCTTGATGTGATGATGCCGGTCATGGATGGCTACCAGGCATTAAAGGCAATTCGGGATATTGAAGAAGAAAAAGGTATTCCGATAGCAGAACGTGTTAAGATTATTATGATGACAGCCTTGAATGAAGAAAGAAATGTGAAGAAAGCATTTGAAATGGGATGTACTGTGTATTGTGCAAAACCGGTTGATATTGAAAAGCTCAAAGGTGTTATGCAAAAGTTGTCACTTGTATAGTGTGAACAGCAACTTTCGTTTTGAAAGGAGGGGATTTGGTTGGCAGAGGAATTTAGTACAGACAGCATGTTAGATATGTATCTGTTTGAAAACAGACAGTTACTGGAAAATCTAGACGGGATTGTTTTGGAAAAACAAAATGCTGACAGGTTTGATGAGGATGATGTCAATAGCATTTTCCGTGTCATGCATACAATCAAAGGATCATCGGGAATTATGATGTATGATAATATCACGCATGTTTCCCACAAACTCGAAGATATATTCTATTATATCCGTGAATCTCAACCGGATCATCTTGATCATAAGGAATTGGTTTCTATTGTATTAGATGTATCGGGATTTATTACAGAGGAATTTGATAAGATTGAAGATGGGAATGATCCGGATGGCGATAATTCATCACTTATGCAGGTGATGGATGATTTTTTGTCGAATATGAAGAATCATATTGAAAGTTCCGGTGAGGCTTTGCCGCAAGAAAATGTATATATAGAACCGAGTCAGTTTTATATTGCGCCAATGGCAACTGCGAATAGTAAGTTCTTTAAGATTCTGATTCGTTATCGTGAGGATACATTGATGTGTAATATCCGAGCATACAATACGGTGTATGCTTTAAAAGATGTTGCGGAAGATTTGCTTTACACACCGGAAGATATCTTAGGAGATGAAAAATCTGCAGAGATAATATTAGAAGACGGATTTGCCATGTTATTGCAAACGCAATCTTCTAAAGAGGAAGTACATAAGTTAGTAGATAACTGTCCGGATATTTTACAAATCGATATAGATGAATGTGATGCGATGACGTTTGCAAAAGGGTTTGACGCAAAAAAAGAAGATGAACCGATTCGTATTGATTTGGAGTCTAGTGTAGAGGAAATACAGACAAAAGCAAGATTAGAAAAAGAACAGGAAACAACACAAAAACAAGAAGATGCAGTGGAAGCCGGTGACTATGTTGTTAAGGAAAAGACGCCGGGGCGCAAACAGACACTTGCAAAGCATCAAAAGAAAGAAAAGCAACAAAAACAAAGTTATATAAGTGTGAATATTGCAAAGATGGATGCACTTATGGATTTGGTCGGAGAACTTGTGATTGCGCAATCGGGCGTATTGCAAAATCCGGATTTACAAGTACCGGGATTAGAATTGTCCAATTTCCAAAAAGCGGCAAGACAGATGATGAAGTTTTCGTCAGAATTGCAGGATGTTATTATGTCGATGCGCCTGATGCCGTTGACGAATACATTTCAAAAAATGAATCGTATTGTTTTTGATGTTTCGAGAAAGCTTGGAAAAGAAATTGAGTTAGAAATTATAGGTGAGGAGACAGAAGTAGATAAAAAGATTATTGAAAACATTTCTGACCCACTTATGCATCTGATTCGAAATTCTGTTGATCATGGAATTGAAATGCCGCAAGACCGTGTGGCAGCAGGAAAACCGGCAAAGGGAAAGATTACGTTAGAGGCATTTAACGAATCCGGTAAGGTGTTCATTGTTGTAAGAGATGATGGTAAGGGCTTAGACAGCGATGCAATCTATAAGAAAGCAAAGAAAAATGAATTGATACCGGATGGCAAACATCGATCAGATTTTACAGATAAAGAATTATATCAATATATTACATATCCGGGTTTTTCTACGAAAGAAAGTGTTACTGAATATTCAGGACGCGGCGTTGGAATGGATGTGGTAGTCAAGAATATTCAAAATATAGGCGGAAGATTAGAAATTGATAGTAAAAAGGGCGCCGGATCGACGATGACGCTTAAGATTCCGCTTACACTTGCAATTATAGAAGGAATTGTTGTGAAACTCGGAACGAGCATGTTTGTGATTGAGACAAGTAATATTCAAGAGTTTATCAAGCGCAAAGATTGCAAGATAGTCAAAGAACCGAGCGGTGAAGAATATGCAGTGGTACGAGATGAGTATTACCCGGTTGTTCGATTAGAAAACAAATATCACCTTGATGTTTCGGATGATGAGAAACATGTTGTTGTCATCTTAGAACATGAAGGACAAAGAATAGCGGTATTTGTTGAAAAGCTGATAGGACAACAAGAGATTGTAGTGAAGCCGATACCAAGCTATATTCCGAAGGTTGAAGGGTTGTCGGGATGTACACAATTAGGTGACGGAAGCATTGCACTCATTTTAGATGTTGCAGGTTTAAAGAGTTAAGGGGGCGATTTTGTGGAAGATGTAATCATGCAAGAAGATATTATGCAAGAAGAAACGTTGGATACAGAAAAAGGTAAATATATGACGTTTAAAAATCTGGGCGAATATTATGGTATTGCATTAAAGTATGTAGTTGAGATTGTGGGAATTCAGCGAATTACAGCAATTCCGGAAGTGGAAGATTATATAAAAGGTCTGATTAATCTGAGAGGGAAGATTATCCCGGTTATTGATGTCAGAGTGAGGTTCAAGCAAGAACCGTTTGAATATAATGACAGGACATGTATTATTATCATTCGTGTAAATGACGTTTTAGTGGGATTGATTGTAGAAACAATTGCAGAGGTAGTAGAGATAGAAGATTCTAAGATTGTTCCGCCGCCTACATTGACTTCTAAGAATGCGAAAAACCAGTATGTGTATGGTTTGGGAAAAGTTGGCGATTCCGTTAAGATGCTCTTGGATCCGGAAAAATTAATTCAGGATGAAGAATTGAATTTCTTGGATGAGATGGCAAATCAGGCAGATAACGGAGCAAATGAGATTGCACAGGAAAGTGAGGAATGATTGTATGAAGAATGTTACGATTAAGACCAGAATTATTGTGAGTTATGCACTGCTTACACTTTTGAATGTGGCGATGGGTGTGTTGTGTGGTAGCGCAGTTATGAGAGCATCAGAAACAGGGATGGAAGAAGCTGTTGATTCGGTTGCAAGAACAGTTGGGCTTGTAATGTTAGTGTTTATTCTTGCTGCAGTCTTAGGAACGGTGATGCTTGTAAGAGGTATTGCTACACCGCTTCAAGAGTTAACGAATGTCGCACATAAGTTGGCAGACGGAGATATTGATGTGACTGTTAAGGATCATAATTGTAAAGATGAGATTTATGATTTGGTAGAAGCTTTTCGCTTGATGGCAGATAATATAAAAGACCAGACACGGATTGCACATGAAATATCACAAGGAAATTTACAATTAGATGTAACACCTCGTTCAGATAAGGATGTGCTTGGCTTTGCATTGAAAGAAATTGTAGATGACTATAATATATTACTTGCTACTATGAAAGAATCCACAATACAGGTAACAGCAGGTGCCGGACAGGTTGCAAGTGCAAGTCAGGCACTAGCACAAGGATCAACAGAGCAGGCTAGTGCAATTGAACAGATTACGGCATCTATGAGTGATATAGCTGAAAAGACAGGTATTAATGCAACAAAAACAGGTGAGGTAGATCAATTGGCACATAATGTTGCAAAAGAAGCAGAAACCGGCAATGAAAAGATGCAAGAAATGGTTTCAGCAATGAAAGAGATTAATAAATCTTCTGTTGAGATTTCGAAAGTTATTAAGACAATTGATGATATCGCTTTTCAAACCAATATTCTCGCTTTAAATGCAACAGTGGAGGCTGCAAGAGCAGGTGTGCACGGTAAAGGTTTTGCTGTTGTTGCGGAAGAAGTTAGAAATCTTGCAGAGAAGAGTGCGCAGGCTGCGAACGAAACGAATGATATGATAACCGGTTCGATTCAGAGAATCAATACCGGTGCTGAACTTGCGAAAGAGACAGCGAAGTCATTAGAAGATATCGTTGCTGACGTTGAAAAGACAGCAGAATTAATTGGTGATATTGCAATCGCAACGAATAATCAGGCAAGTGCGGTTACAGAGATTAATCAGGCGCTCAATCAGGTTTCAATTGTTGTTCAGAATAACTCGGCAAGTAGTGAAGAATGTGCTGCAAGTAGTGAAGAGTTGTCAAATCAGGCAGATGCATTAATATTAATGCTATCGAAGTATCAGTTGAAAGACGACAGAAAGAATAATGTAGAGGTTTCTTTGTCTACAGGTAGCTTTTCTAAGTATAACGCACCTGTGAAACAAGATAATGAGTCTATTATCTCGTTAGACGGAGATTTTGGAAAATACTAATTGTCTTATGATTTGAAGAAACGATTGCTTACAAAAGAAATGTTGCAAAGATGCAAAAAGCATTTTGCGGCATTTCTTTTTTATGTTTTCGTTTTTGGGGTTGACAGACATGTGGTTTACAAAACTATGCTTTCAAGGTAAAATAGAAACAGTGTGCATAAGTGGAAATGTTACAAGAAAAGATTGATTTATTAGGAAAGACAGGTACGAATTTGAAAAATTTATACATAGCAGAGAAACCAAGTGTGGCAAGAGAATTTGCAAAGGCGTTGAAGATTAGCGGTGGTAGTAAGGACGGTTATATTGAGTCTGCAGATTCTGTTGTAACATGGTGTGTCGGACACTTAGTCACGATGAGTTATCCGGAGGAATATGATGAAGCATTAAAAAAATGGACATTGGAACCATTGCCGTTTTTACCGGAAACATTCAAATACCAAGTGATTGACGGAGTGTCAAAACAATTTAATATTGTAAAGGGACTTTTGAACCGAGAAGATGTGGGCTGCATTTATGTCTGTACAGACTCGGGACGTGAGGGAGAATATATTTATCGTTTGGTAGATCAATTGGCACAGGTTCCTGAGACAAAGGAGAAAAAACGTGTATGGATTGATTCTCAGACGGAAGAAGAGATTCTTCGCGGAATCAAAGAAGCAAAAGATTTACATGCATATGATAACCTTTCTGCATCGGCATATCTACGTGCAAAAGAAGATTATCTTATGGGAATTAATTTTTCAAGACTTTTGACTTTGAAGTATAGTTATGCCATTAAGAATTATCTTGGTAAGGACAAATGTGTTGTGTCGGTTGGACGTGTAATGACATGTGTTCTTGGGATGATTGTAAAAAGGGAACGTGAGATCAGACAGTTTGTCAAAACACCGTTTTATCGCGTGATTTCTAATGTGTCACTGGCTGATGGAACATTTGAAGCAGAATGGAAAGCAGTGGAAGGCACTAAGTATTTCAATTCACCATTACTTTATAAGGAGAATGGTTTCAAAGAAGAAAAAGATGCCAATGTCTTGATACAAGAATTGCGTAGTGGAGCTGAAAGTGAAAAGCCGCTTGGTTTGGTTGAAAAGGTGGAAAAGAAGAAGGAGAATAAGAATGCTCCGTTACTTTACAATCTTGCAGAGTTGCAAAATGATTGTGCAAGACTGTTTAAGATTAGTCCGGACCAGACGTTGCAGATTGCACAAGAGCTTTATGAAAAGAAAATGGTTACCTATCCGAGAACGGATGCGAGGGTGTTGTCCACAGCGGTTAGTAAAGAAATATACAAAAATATTTCGGGACTTAAGAATATTCCTTCAATGAAATCATATGCAGAGCATATATTAGAAAGTGGCAGTTATAAAGGAATTGCAAAAACAAGATATGTGAATGATAAACAGATAACAGACCACTATGCAATTATTCCGACCGGACAGGGATTGAATGCATTTGGAAGCCTGCATGATACGGCTAAGAAGGTTTATGAGATTATTGTGAGGAGATTCCTTAGTATCTTCTATCCGCCGGCAGTTTACCAGAAGCTTGCGTTAACGATTGATCGTAACGGAGAAAAACTTTTTGCTAATTTTAAAGTGCTTGTAGATGAAGGATATCTTCCGATTACGATGACATCATTTGGAAAGCAAAAAGATGAGGAAGAGAAGTATTCAAAAGAAATGGTGGAAGCAGCAATGAACCTGAAAAAAGGCGTGAAGTTGCCGCTTGATAGTTTTGAGATAAAAGAAGGTGAAACATCACCTCCAAAACGTTATAATTCCGGTACATTGATTCTTGCCATGGAAAATGCAGGACAATTAATTGAGGATGAGGAACTTCGTGCACAGATCAAAGGAAGCGGAATCGGAACTTCTGCAACAAGGGCAGAGATTATTAAAAAGCTTGTGGGAAATAAGTACTTGGATTTGAATAAAAAAACACAGATTATTACACCAACACTTATGGGAGAAATGATACATGATGTGGTGGCATTTTCTATCAAATCATTACTGAATCCGGAACTTACTGCAAGTTGGGAGAAAGGATTATCTTATGTGGCGGAAGGTTCAATTACTGAACAGGAATATATGAAAAAGCTTGAGGACTATATTACAAAGCGTACTGTTGCGGTGAAAGAACTTAATAATCAATATCAGCTAAGAACATACTTTGATTATGCGGCACAGTTTTACAAAAAAGAACCTGCTAAGAAATCCGGTTCTAAAAAAAGTGCCGGCAAGAAAGATACTGATAAAGAGGCAGAATAACTACTTAGATTGAGTAGGTAAATGAGATTTTAATATATGTAAAATGGAGGAGATACAATGAAGCAACAGGTTACAATTAGTGAGCTATATACGTTAGAGGAGACTTTTGCAAAACCATTATTGGAGAATCTTACTTATCCTTGGGAAGCGCTTCCGAAAATTGGAGATTTTATTAAAGAATTAGGAAAAACATTACCAACGGATATTTATGAGGAAGTGGAAGAAAATGTGTGGATTGCCAAGTCTGCAAAGATTTATCCGAATAATTATATTGCCGGTCCGTGTATTATAGGTGAGCGTACAGAAGTTCGTCCTGGAGCATTTATTCGTGGTAATGCTTTAGTAGGTGATGATTGTGTGGTAGGCAATTCCACAGAACTAAAAAATGTGATTTTGTTCAATCATGTTCAAGTTCCGCATTACAATTACGTTGGAGATTCGATATTAGGTTTTTATTCTCATATGGGGGCAGGATCTATTACATCTAATGTGAAAGCTGACAAGACGCTTGTACATGTGAAAGGTGATGATTTTGATATTGATACAGGATTGAAAAAATTCGGTGCGATGTTAGGAGACCATGTAGAAATTGGCTGTAATTCAGTGTTGAATCCCGGATCAGTTATTTGTCAGAATTCGAATGTGTATCCTGTTAGTATGGTGCGAGGGGTTGTTCCGCCACATTCTATTTACAAGGAAAAAGGAAATGTTGAGGCAAAGAGAAATTAGTTTTTCGGTTATTGCTTGATAGAACAGAAAAAAGGCAGCGATGTCATAAACGCGTATTTAACATAAGTGTTTATGCATTGCTGCTTTTTTACGATGCAGAAAGCAGTTTATTGGTCTTTGGTTTTGGCTTGCTCTAAGGCATTTTTGATTGCTTGATTTAAAACGATGTAGGTATATTGGTTATCTTTTGAATATGTAATGTCATCTACATTATCTACAAGTGAAATCTGATCGTTTATTTCATTTAATGCAGGTTCTAAAAGAGGATACATGGTGGTAACAGCTTCGTCCAGATTTTCGATGTCTACACCGCTGATTGTATTCTCGTCAACGCTTACCGAAACATTTAATGTATTATCTCCAAGTGTGATGGTTGAGGAATATACGCCGGGATTGTATTTGCCCGTGGTTTTTTCTTTTTTATTATTTTCGTGTCCAAACATATTCATGAGTAGAACAATTAATAAAATACCAAGAACAAGAAAAATGCCGGTATAGATCATTTCTTTAGCTTTGATTACAACGATTTTTGTCTGTGCGCCCATAAAATTCCTCCTAATGATTGTTAGTATAAGGATATGTCAAAAATAATATTTTAGAACTTTTTTTTAGAAATTGACATGAGGTGTCAGGTTCGTGTGATAGGATTAATGATATCGTAAAAATGTGGATGTCAATTGTAAAAAAGTATGGCATAATAGGTGTTAATGAATAGGTGATTTTGCCGCGGGTTATATGGATATAACGCGAATTGTTTGGAAAAGAGGGTTGATATGGCAATACAATTTATATTAGGTGCCGGTGGTACCGGGAAAACGATATATATATATGATAAGATGATTAAAGATTCGCAAGTGGAAGGGCATGCACCAATTTTGTTCGTATTGCCGGAACAATCTAATATGGCGGCAGAACAAGATATGGTGACGAAGCATCCTCGCGGTGGAACGATGGATATTTCCATCCTTAGTTTTACCAGACTTGCATTCAAAGTACTTGATGAGCTTAATGTGCATACGGCAGATGTGCTTGATGATTATGGTAAGAGTATGCTTTTGATGAAAGTATTAAAGGAACATGCCCATGAATTGACTTACTATAAGAATATGCTTGGGAAGCTGGGATTTGTAGATGAGATAAAATCTGCTCTTTCGGAATTTTATCAGTATCAGGTTAGCGAAGAAGTACTTGATCAGGCAATAGCAGCCTTGAATCCTGACAAAAGTCTATACCATAAGCTTACGGATTTGAAGATTATTTTAACCGGATTTAATGAGGCAATGGCGGATTCTTATATGGTGGCAGAACAATTATTGTCGGTCTTAAAAGAAGTTCTTCATGAGTCGAAAGCTTTGCAGGGAGTTGAGATTTACTTTGATGGATTTACAGGTTTTACACCAATACAGTATGAAGTGATTGGTGAGTTAATGAAGGTGTGTAAGAATCTCTATTTTTCATTTACTATGGATGGGGATATATTTGGTGATAACGGATACAGTGAACAGGGGTTGTTTGCACTTTCAAAGCAATCAGTGGATAGATTATGTCAACTGGCAAGCGATAACGGCGTACCGGTGTTGCCGCATGTTTCATTAGAAATCAATCATCGTTTGCAAGGTTTAGATTGCTTGCAACATCTTGAGAGACAGATTTTCCGATTTCCTGCTAATCCGTACACAAAAGATTGCGAAGCTCTCTGTATTGTAAGTAACAAGGACTGCAAACAGGAGGCATTGTATATTGCAAAGGTGATTCAAGATTGTGTGATGGAAGAAGGATATCAATATAAGGATTTTGCTATTATTACCGGTGATTTGAGACAACAAAGTGATGTTTGGAGAACAACATTTGAAATGCTTAAGATTCCTTATTTTCTTGATTGTACGGAAGAACTTGCACACAATCCGTTAGCGGAATTTGTTACCATGCTGTTAGAAGTATTTACGCAGGATTTTTCTTATGACAGTGTGTTTTCTTTGCTGAAAAGCGGTTTTTTTGATATCGATATGAATCGAATCTGCGATTTGGAAAACTATGCGTTGAAGTACGGTGTCAGAGGATATTCATGGTGGAGTAAGCCGTTTCGGGGTGGTGTGAAAGGCCTTAAGGAGATTAACGAAACAAGACAACAATTTATCAATCGTATCGGGCAGTTAGCAGAATGTTTTTTGAAAACAACATCAAAAACAAAAGAGTATTTGATGGCACTATATAGTTTTATGTCAACTAATGAAGTTGCAAACCGATTGTACGACAGAAGCCGTTATCTGGAAACAAGCGGAAGGTTACGAGAGGCAAAAGCCTATATACAGGCATATGATAAGTTTATTGCTGTTTTGGATAAGACAATGGACATCTTAGGAGAGGAAGAGATTGAAAGAGATATACTCATTGACATATTAAGAACGGGAATATCTCAAGTAAAGCTTGGTGTGATTCCGTCTACCCTTGATCAAGTTGTGGTTGGTGATATGGAACGAACCCGTTTGCATGAAGTCAAGGTTGTCTTTTTTGCAGGTTCGAATGAAGGTATTTTTCCTAAGTATACATCGGGAAAAGGTGTTCTTGCAGATAAAGACAGAAGACAGCTTAAGGATATGCAAATTATGCTTGCACCGGATAGTAAAGACGATGTTTTTATCAAGCAGTTTTATCTGTATTTGCAGATGGCGCAGGCGTCAAAAAGGTTAGTGATTAGTTATCGTCAGACAGACGAGAAAGGAACAGAATTAAGACCTGCGTATTTTGTTAATCGTGTACAGTCTTTATTTCCTAGTATCAGAAAGATTGATTCGGAAAAAATGTTGCAATCCGCTTTGCCGGTATCAGATGATGAGCTTTTAGCAGAACTTGCTAAACAATTGTCTGAGGAGGAACTGACAGATGCGTCTGTATATTCGATTATGAAAGACGAATGTGAAGATGCAGTAGCAAAACTCTTACATGGATTTTTTTACAACAATGAGGCAGGCGTATTAGATAGAGCTATTGCAAAAAAATTGTACGGAGAGCAGATGATTCATAGTGTATCACGTTTAGAAACCTATACAGGATGTGCTTATAAGTTCTTTTTACAATATGGATTAAAAATATCAAAAAGAGAAGAGTATACAGTTGAGTCCAATAATATCGGGACCATTTTGCATGCGGTAATGGAAGTCTTTTTCCAAAAAGTAAAAAACGGAGAAATATCATTGACTGAAGCATCTAACGATATGTTAGATCATGTGGCAGAGCAACTGACAAGAGAAGCTGCTGAACAGGAGAATGAAACAATCTTTACAAGTAGCGCGAGAAATCGTCATCAATTAGATGTGATGGTGCGGATTGCGAAAAGAAGTATTCATAATCTGTCTTGGCATTTGAAACAGGGAGAGATGAAACCGGCTTATTTTGAAGAACGTTTTACACCGGAGAGTAAGTTGAATTATATCAATATGGCGTTGTCTGATGGTATACGGATGGAACTGAATGGAGTGGTAGATCGTGTAGATATCAAGGAAGATGAAGACACGATCTATGTAAAGGTAATCGATTATAAATCAGGTGCAAAAGATCTTGATTATGTGAAGATATATGAAGGAAAACAATTGCAGCTCACAGTTTATATGAGTGTAATGCTAGAACTGTTGGCACGGAAGTATCCGGATAAGAGAATTGTTCCGACGGGAATGTATTATTATCGTCTGCATGATCCGATTGTTGATGGATCTGAGGATGAGAAGATAGAGGAGGAACGTCAAAAACAAAATCGTCTGACTGGGCTTGTGAATGCAGATGACAAGTGTCTTGAACTGATGGATAAAAGAACAGGTAAAGTGACACCGGTGAATTACAAGGCTGATGGAAGTTTGGGAGCGCGTAATGCTTCTTTGGTTTCAACAGATGAATTGTTGCAATTATCCGATTTTGTCAGAGAGAAGATGGTAGAAATCGGAGAAACGATGATATCCGGTGATATTGCGATGAATCCGGAAAAAGGAGAACATAATTCGCCATGTAATTTCTGTGATTACAAGAGTATATGTCGCTTTGAACCAGGAGTTGGGGGTAATGCCTATCGGATTAGCTCCGGACTTGAGAAGGAAGAAGCGAAAGCGTTGATTTTTTCAAGAAAATCTGATGTGGAATCGAAAGAAGGGGGTGAAGATGCATGAGATGGACACCGGATCAGCAAACAATTATTGATTCGAGACAATGCAATTTGTTAGTGTCGGCAGCTGCCGGTTCCGGAAAAACAGCAGTATTGGTAGAACGTATTATTCAGATGATATCAGATACGACGCATCCAATAGATATAGATCGATTGTTGGTGGTGACTTTTACAAAAGCTGCTGCGGCACAGATGCGTGATAAGATTGCTGCTGCGATAGAGAAGATGTTGGAAAAGGAACCTTCTAATGAACATTTTGTAAAGCAACTGAATTATATCGAAAAGGCGAATATATTAACTATAGATAGTTTTTGTTACCAGGTGGTAAAAGAGCATTTTCACATTCTTGGAATTGATCCCGGAATTCGAGTTGGAGAGGCCGGAGAGTTAGGGCTTTTACGGAGTGAAGTTTTGGAAGAAGTGATAGAGGACTTTTATGCTACGAATCCGGAGTTTGTAAAGTTTTCGGAAAGTTATTCGGCAGATAAAAATGATGCGCTGATTGAGAGTTATATCCTGAAAGTATACGATGTGTCCTCAAGCTATCCAAGACCGTCAGAATGGATTTATAAAGCAAAAGAAAGTTTGCATGTTACTTCGGAGGAAGATTTCATGAATCTTATCTTTGTAAAACAATATTTTACTGAAGTGAAATCGACAGTAAAAGGAATCAGAGATAAGATCGAGAAAGCGTTATTGTTGGTAAGAGGATTAGATGGTCCGCTTTATATGGAGAAAGCTTTGCTTTCGGATATTATGATGATTGATGATTTGCTCGCAGCCAAGACGTATACACATTTTCATGAAGCATCTAAGAGTAAGTTTGCAGGACTCGGAAGGGGCAAAAAGGGCGAATTTGACGAAGAAATTGCAGAAGAGGTAAAGAACATAAGAGATGGCTACAAAAAGGAAATTAGCGCTATTTTAGAGGCTTTTGTATTGCCGTTTGTTTCTGTGCTGGCACAGTTTGAAAAACAAGAACACGTATTGGGCGCATTGTTGGATGTTTCTGAAGCTTTTCGTAATCGTTTTTTGGAAGCCAAATTAAAACGTGGTATTTTGGAATTTAGTGATATCGAACATTTTGCATTACAGGTTTTGTGTAAGGAATATACGGAAGATGGAGAGCCGATTCCGAGTGATATTGGGAAAGAAATGTCTGAAGATTTTGCAGAGATTTTAATTGATGAATATCAGGATAGTAATTTTTTGCAGGAAGCGATTCTTAAGTGTGTATCTAAGTTGCATTGCGGTGTTTATAACATTTTTATGGTTGGCGATGTCAAGCAAAGTATCTATAGTTTTCGTATGGCCCGCCCTGATTTGTTCATGGAGAAGTATCGGACTTATGGTACTGAGCAAGGAGCAGATTGTCGTAAGCTTCTGCTTAAGAATAATTTCCGTAGCCGTTCTAATGTATTAGAAACCATCAATTATATGTTCTATCAGATTATGGGAGAAGATTTGGGTGGTATTGAATATACAGAGGATGAGGCGCTGGTACCGGGAAGAGATTTTTTATGCGGACCGGATGACAGTGTGGAACTTTTGCTGGCGGAGAGCAAGGATTTTGAATTTTTGAAAGCATCTGATGAAGTGATGACTGCAGTCAAAGAGGAGACATTAGATGAGAAGCTTGAAGATATCGGCAAAAAGGAACTTGAAGCGTCAATTGTGGCAAAGAAAATCTTATCCATGCTTGGAGAAGATGGAAGTGCTCCATATCAAGTAGTTGAAAAGACAATTAATCAGCAAACAGGTGAAGAAGAGGAAATTCTACGCAATGTGCAATTGAGTGATATGGTAATTTTGTTCCGTGCGCCAAGCGGATATCAGCACATTTTCTCTGAAGTTCTTATGAGCTATGGAATACCTGTGAAAGTCCAGAATGAAAATGGCTATTTTGACACGACCGAAATTAGTCTGGTCTTGAGTCTGCTTCGCGTGATAGACAATCCTCATAATGATCTGGAAGTAGTAGCGGTACTTCGAAGTTATTTTGCAGGATTTAGTAACGAAGAGCTTGCGTTACTGGCGATTGAAAAGCGAAAGTTTTTGAAATCAGAACAACAATTATGTGTATATGAAGTTATAAAAGCGATTTCGGACCATGATGAATACAAGGATGAACAACTTCGTGATAAATGTATATCTTTTGTGCATTTTATCGATAAGCTGCAAGAACAAAAGCAATATATTACGGTTAGTAATCTTGTTTCTAACATATATTATGATACAGGTTATTACTATTATGTAGAAGTGTTGCCGGAAGGTAAACAAAGAATTCGTAACCTTGATTTGTTCTATGAAGAATGCAGACGCTTTGATAGTAATGGCGTTCATAATCTGTTTCGGTTTTTGCATTTTATTGAGAAGTTGCAGAAAAAATCAATTGCACTTGGAGGTGATCCTGCACCTGAGAGTGATGAAAATGTTGTCCGCATTATGAGTATACACAAAAGCAAGGGATTAGAATTTCCTGTTGTATTTGTATCGGGAATGGCTAAGAACTTTAACCTGATGGATACGAAGTCTCCGATTATTATTCATTCGGATTATTATGTTGGAGCCAAGTATGTGGATACGGATAGACGATGTGGAAATGATACGTTTGCAAGAAAAGCCTTTGCATCACTTATGGTAACGGAAAGCATTGCGGAAGAACTTCGCATTTTGTATGTTGCCCTTACCAGAGCGAAAGAAAAATTAATTATGACAGGGGTTGTTCCGGATATAACCGTGTTGGTTAAGAAGTATGAGAATATCGCGAAGATGAAAGAGAAACAATTAAGGTATGCTGTTGTGCATACAGCTAAGAATTATCTGGATTTGGTAGTGATGGCTCTTATTAGAAATGCGACATTTCATGATGCTATGCAGTTAGTGGAAAAGAGATTTGATAAAAAAGGTGAGCATATCTTGTCAGGAGAATATGAATTAGATATTCCGATAAAGGAACCGGATATTCGATTGCATGTCGGAGTGTATAATTATTTTGATGTGGTAGTACAACATATTCAGTCCGGATTAGAAAAACAGATGGACCGTGAACAACAGTTGTTGGCATTTTCTCATGCACCGACTGACCGGAAGTCAATAATCAAACAGCGTTTGTTGTGGCAGTATAAAAATATGCCGTATACATTGCAAAAATCAAAACTTTCTGTTACGGAAATCAAACGTATGTATGAAATCGAGACAGAAAGTGCAGATGAATTGGTAGAGTTATCGGTGAAAGAAGATTATGTGGCACCGCTTCCTCGTTTTGTTGAGGGAGAAAAAATGATGGATGCAGCACAAAAGGGTACGTGGATGCACAAAGTAATGGAATTGCTTCCGAATGCGGAAGTGATGACAAAAGAGCAAGTGAAACATGCATTATCTGATATGTGGAGTTGTGGGCGTCTTCCGGAAGAGACAAAACAGTTTATTACTGTAGATGCAATATATACGTTTGTTACATCGAATCTCGGAAAGAGAATGCATGATGCTGCAAAGAAGGGCAATCTATTGAAAGAGAAACAGTTTGTTGTGGGTGTTGCGGCTCGGGAATTAATACAAAAGGATTTGGCAAGTGAGCAGCATCAACAAGGATCTGATAATCATACACCGATTGTTGTGCAAGGTATTATTGATGCGTATTTTAAAGAAGGCGAGAAACTGATCTTGGTGGATTATAAGACAGACCGGATTAAGGAAGGTCAAGAAGATGTTCTTGTGAACCGATACGAAACACAGATGCGATATTACAAGGAGACGTTAGAACGTTTGACCGGAACTTTGGTTGCGGAAAGTTATATCTATTCCTTTGCGCTAGGAAAGGAAATATTGGTGTTACAAGATTAAGCGTATGGAGAAACCGGATTTAGATGAATCTGGTTTCTTTTGCTTAAAAATTGAATGACAGTTAAATTTATTGCAATATTATTAACGTGAATTCAATTGTGTAGGAAAGCTGTGTTTGTTATGATACAAAAAACAGCATTCGTCAGTGAATGTAATCATATTAGGAGGCTCGTATATGCAAATTGGAGATGTGATAAGAAAGTACAGAAAAGAGCAGAATATGACACAAGAAGAAATGGCCAATCGATTAGGAGTTACAGCTCCTGCAGTGAATAAATGGGAAAAAGGGAATGCATATCCTGATATTACAATGCTAGCACCAATAGCGAGATTGCTGAATATCACACTGGAGGAGTTGCTGTCCTTTCAAGAACATCTTTCCGAGGAGAAGATAAAGAATTATGTACAAGAATTAGATATACGTATGAAAAGCGAAACTTACGAGGAAGTGTTTCAATGGGCAAAGCATATCATGGAACAATATCCGAATTGTAAAGCTTTAATTTGGCAGATGGCGGTTATTCTTGATGCACAAAGATTATTTAAGGATGTAGTGGATGTTGCTAAGTATGATATGTATATACTTCGTTGTTACGAACAAGTCCTAGAGAGCGAAGAGGAAACGCTTCGAAATTGTGCAGCGGATTCATTGTACGGTTACTATGTGCGAAAAGAAGAGTATGAAATAGCTGGGCAATATTTGACGTACTTGTCAGAACAAAATCCGGAGCGTAAGAGAAAACAAGCGTTTATCTATAGCAAAACAGGTCGATTGGATGAAGCATATAAAGCCTACGAAGAATTGTTGTTTTCTGGCTATCAGATGATTAGTATGGTTTTTAATAGTCTATGTGCTTTGGCAATGGAAAGTAATAATTTAGCCAAAGCGCACAAGTATGTTACAAAGCAGCAAGAGCTGGCAAAGCTTTTTGAAATGGGTAATTACTATGAGGTTTCTTGCCAATTAGAACTTGCAGTATTAGAACAGGATGCAGATAAAGTGATTGAAGTTGTGAAAACCATGCTTGATAGTGTGGAACAGATTGGTGATTTTAGTGAATCAGAACTTTATGAACATATGACATTTAAGAAGATGGAACGGGAGGTTGTAAAGGAAATGCAAAAAGATTTGCTTCGTACATTTCATGATGAAGAAACATTTGGTTTTCTGAAAGAGGATGAACGTTGGAAAAAAATGATGCATATAAACTAGTTTAACTATAGTTTAAAAGGATTCTGTGAATTGCAGAATCCTTTTTTTGTTACTCCAAAAGTAATTGATTTTTACGACAGACTAGCATATAATAAGTGCCACATCAAAGGGTAATATTTACTTATCTTTCTGTAAGTATACTATCGTATACGAATTCCCATTATTTTATTATTTTCTATTTTATACCAAGGAGGAAGTATATGGAGAAAAATTGTTTTTGTGTGATACTTTTAGTTGACAATACCCTATTTGATAGGGTAAAATTTGATTAGATAGAGGTGGTTGAATGGAGAGAACGTTTATTCAAACCTCTGAATTTGAAGATGCATGGAAAAGAAGTGGTATAAGAGTTTGTTATGTTGATTTTGTTGTGTATGAAACCATATACTTAATTACAGCTTACTCTAAAAGTGAAAAGACAAATTTGACAAGGCGAGAGTGTAAAGATATCAAAAAAGCGATTGAATTCTTGGAAAAAAACTTGTAATAGGAGGTTTTAATATGAGTAAAGTATATGAAAGTATTATGAGGGGTCTCAGTGAAGCTATTGAAGATGCACAAAGCAAAGACAAAAAGTTAAAAAGACATGTGGTCGAGGTTGTTCCGGTTAAGAGCTATAGTGCGGGAGAAATTAAAGCAATTCGTAATAAAATGGGTCTATCTCAAAGACTTTTCGCAGGTTATATGGGGATTTCGGTTAAGACTGTAGAAGCATGGGAAGCAGGATTGAATCACCCATCAGGGGCAGCTAGTCGTATCTTAAATATGATGGAAATGGATGCGAATCTTATGGTGAATTTTCCTTTCGTAAAGATGGAACCGTCAGAAAGATGAAAAAGGATTTATTGGTAGAAGGAGCATATGCCTGATTGGATGAAAACTATTATAAATTTCACACCATTTGCTAGTATTTATTTCGCGCCAGTTCAGATATATCTGGGACAATTGTCTTATGATGAAATTGCATGCAGATGTGTGTTGCAGTTGCTGTGGATGAGAAGACTTTAGAGCAATCTAAAGTCTTTTTAATTTAATATATTAAGTTAATGATATTTTATGTTCTACCGCTTACCTTTTTAAAAGTGCAACTTACGAGTTGAACCATTGCATTTTTTGGAGATTTCGATAAGATAGGCATATAGGGAATATAAAAGCAAGCGTATTTTGAAATAAGAGGTACAACAAAGATACGGTAATCATCGATACATAGTACAATGAAAGAAGGATAAAAAATATATGAAACTTACATTACAACAGATAAGCGAGGGGCAAGAGGAAGTCATTGTTCGTTACATTGAAAGAAACGAAGAAATAGATAGCTTGATAAGAAGAATAGAGCAGAAGAATGGCAAAATTCTTGCGGTGAATGAAGAAAAGAAAATATTGATTACACCAAGTGATGTGCTGTATTTGGAGAGTGTGGATAATGCAGTGTATGTGTACACAAAAGGTGAAATTGGAAAGACTAGCTTAACTCTTGCTACGGCGGAGAATATGTATGCTGAAGAAGGATTCTTTCGATGTAGTAAATCCATGGTGATTAACATTTATCATATATCCTACTTGAAAAGTATCTCCGGAAATCGGGTGGATGTCACGATGGATAATGGTGAACACGTGATTATATCGAGGCGATATGTGAAGACACTTAGAAGTATTTTGAAAGGAGAACAGTAATGAGAAAGTTTGAAAAAATTTTGGCAAAAGAATTGGGAATAGAATTCAAGGCGGCAATATATTTTTATACAATCATTTTTTTCTACTTTGTTTATCAGTTGCTGCAAGGAAGTAGCCAAGTGGATATTGTGGTTTTAATTGAAATGATGGCGACAACCTATATTATGGGATATATACAGGTGTTTTTATTGGGGAATTTTGATGAGGCAGAACAAGTTGATTTAGCTGTTGTAATTAAAATGATTTGTGGTGCACTTATCTATACCGGTGTAAGTTTTTGGGGGAAATGGTTTGACCGCAATTTAGTTATAACAGGAGTCTATTTTGCGTTTATGCTTTTTTGTTATGTTTGTGCTTATTGGGCTTATAGTGTGAAACGTGTGGTTAGTACAAGGGAAATGAATGAGGAATTAAATGCATTTAAACAGCAAAAGATAAAGGAGGAAGTAGATGTTTTATAGTGCAAAAAATGGAACGATAGCAATTGACAATACGGATATAGATTATATTGTTTTTGGTAACGGAAAAAAGAATCTCTTGATGATTCCGGGTTTAAGTGATGGATTAAAAACTGCCAAGGGAATGGCAGTTCCTTTCGCATTGATGTACAAAAAGCTTGCTAAGGATTACAGGGTGTATGTAATGAGTCGAAGAAATGTAATGCCACAAGGTTTCACAACAAGCGATATGGCAAAGGATGTGGCAGTTGCATTACAAAAATTAGGGGTGGAACGCACTTCGGTTATTGGGGTTTCTCAAGGTGGAATGATAGCACAATATTTAGCGATTGATTTCCCTGATTTGATAGAGAAATTAATCTTAACAGTTACTCTGGCAAGACAAAATGATACTGTACAAAAGGTGATTTCTACTTGGATGGATATGGCTAAATGTGGTGATTATAAATCTCTTATGATAGATACAGCTGAGAAATACTATTCAGAGCATTATTTGAAAAAAAGCAGGTGGATGTTTTCTTTGATGGGAAACGTGGGTAAACCCAAAAGCTTTAAACGTTTTCTAATTATGGCACAAGCTTGTATTGAACATGATGCATTTGATGAATTAGTACAAATCACTTGCCCGACTCTTGTTATAGGAGGAAAGAAGGATCAGATTGTCACAGGAGAGGCGTCAATAGAAATATCAACCCAAATTTCCGGAAGCGAAATACATATGTATGAAGAGTTTGGCCATGCCGCCAATGAGGAAGCGAAGGATTTCTTGGATAGAATTATGGAGTTTTGTCAGTGATAGGGTGCTTGCCTGAAGAATTATAACTCGAGAATGTCATTGAATCGTAATAATTCAAATTACAGCCTTTATGATGCAATGCTCTTGCAAAATTTCTTTTGGAATACTATACTGTGTTCATGTGTGATGTGTCGTTATTATGTTATTGGGAATAAATTAGATAAAAGAGGAGTCAACGTTATGTCAGGAAGAGAAAAGCAAGAGTTAGATGGAGTAACATTATTAGGTAACCAGGGTACGAAGTATCCACAGGATTATGCACCACAGATTTTAGAAACGTTTTTGAATAAGCATCCGGATAACGATTATTTTGTAAAGTTTAATTGTCCGGAGTTTACGTCTCTTTGTCCGATAACAGGACAGCCGGATTTTGCTACAATTTATATTTCTTATGTACCGGGAGAGAAGATGGTTGAGTCAAAGTCGTTGAAGCTCTATTTATTCAGTTTTCGTAATCATGGAGACTTTCATGAAGATTGTGTCAATATAATCATGAAAGACTTAATTGAGCTGATGGATCCAAAGTATATTGAAGTATGGGGCAAGTTTACTCCACGTGGAGGTATTTCTATTGATCCGTATTGCAACTATGGAAAACCGGGAACAAAATGGGAAGAGGTTGCATGGAATCGTCTGACAAATCACGATTTGTATCCGGAAAAGGTGGATAATCGTTAAGATTAACTGTGGTTAAAATGATTCGTAACCATGATTTTGTTTTCTCGGAAAATAAGTAAAATGCTTTAATTAAATGAGGTCAAACTAGATGACAATGAAATATCAGGATTGTGTAGATTATGTGTTATCCATCCCTTTGTTTGCTGCGAAACTGGGGACGGATAACTTGAATCGTATATTAGATATTATGGAACATCCGGAAAGAGATTATCCGGTTGTGCATGTGGCAGGTACCAATGGGAAAGGTTCTACCTGCTCTTTTTTGGCGTCTATTTTGAAACAGGCAGATAGGAAGGTAGGAGTTTTTACCTCTCCGCATTTGATGAAAATTAACGAGCGATTTCGAATTGGTGACGAGATGATATCAGATGATATGTTTGTTGAAGTGTTTGAGGAAACAATGTCTTATGTTCAACTCGCGAAAGAAGAAGGAATCGCACATCCCTCTTTTTTTGAATTCGTTTTTTTGATGGGAACAATTTATTTTAAAAAGCAACAGGTCGATGTTGCAATTTTTGAAACGGGTATGGGTGGAAGAATGGATGCAACGAATGTTGTACAACCGATTCTGACCATTATAACTTCGGTAGGTTTGGATCATACACAGTTTTTAGGCACAACGATTGAGGAAATTGCAAGAGAAAAGGCAGGCATTATTAAGCCCGGCGTCCCTTTGGTTTTTTTTGATAGAAAAGACGCTGCAACGGCAATTGTTTCCGAAATTTCATGTGAAAAAGGGGCAAATCTACATTTTGTCGAAAAAAAACAGTATAATTTATTGAATATTACAGAAAAAACCATTGATTTTTCGTTTCAGAGTGGTTATTATAAGTATTGTAATTTGAAAATTAACAAGACAGCGCTTTATCAGATTGAGAATGCAGTATTAGCTGTTAAAGCGTATGAACTACTTTTAAAAGATAAGAACATATTCTGTAATTTATCACAGTGTGTAGATGCACGTGAGAATTACAGTTTGACAGATACAGATATAGATATAATTCAGGCAGGTTTGTTGAATATGACCTGGCGTGGTAGGATGGAATGCATAGGTGAACATATTTACGTAGATGGTGCTCACAATATTGAGGCAATAGATGCATTTTGTCGTACAGTGGAGGTGCTGTTCCCGACCGAACAGAAGATTTTATTGTTTGCCGTTTCGGCGGACAAGGATTACGAGGGTATGATAAAGAGACTTTGTGAAATTGAATTTCGTGAAGTGATTATTGTGCGCTATGAAGGTAGCCGTTCTGCGGAAGTGACGGCGGTTGAAGAAGCATTTAGACGTTTTTCTGGTGGCGAGATTACCGGTTTTGAGGATATAAGAGAAGGCTTTTTGTATGGAAAAAGCCATGTTTGTGATTCGGTTTTGTTTTGTGTAGGCTCATTATATCTTGCGGGTAACTTGCTCAGTTTAGGAGTATAGATATGATTAATTTTGATGAAGAGATTAGAAAGTTCCAGCCTTGTCTAGAAATGTCACAGGCTGAGGATGCAATATATAAGAATGATGTAAAAGATATTACAGATGTGTTGGCAGAGATGATGTTACAGATTCATGGTAATCAAAACGAGTAGGCGGTGGAAGATATGGAGTGTTTGAATTGTGGAGCACCTGTATTAGAGCATGGACACTGCAGTGCTTGTGGTATGAACTATGAGCTCTTGGCAAAAGCTTACAATACATCTATTTTTTATTATAATGTAGGATTAGATAAAGCGCGTGTCAGAGATCTTACCGGTGCAATAGATGCGTTACAATTAGCGTTAAAGTATAACAAACAGAATATTAATGCAAGAAATCTATTGGGATTGATACATTATGAAATGGGAGAGATTGTGCAAGGACTTACTCAATGGGTAATAAGCAGCAATTATTTGCCGGAACATAACGTTGCAGTACGTTATATTCAAGAGGTGCAAGCGGAAAAAGGTAAGCTTGATGAGGCCAATCAGCTTGCAAAGCAGTTCAATCAATCGTTGATGTATGCGAAAAGCGGTACGAAAGACCTTGCATTCATTCAATTAAAACGAATTTTGGGAGCATATCCGCATTTTGTAAAAGGATATTTGCTATTAGCCTTACTTTACATAGATAACGGTAATTATGATAAAGCGAAAAAGGCTTTGAAAAGAGTGCTGCGTATTGATAAGAACAATACATTGGCTGTAAAGTACTTAAAAGAGATGGGAGTCTCCCCGAAAGATATTATCCATATGAAGGAATCGAGCAGTCATATTGATATCGATTCAGCATTTGTTGATGAAGATCAGTTCAAATCAGATCTTGAGTCCTTTGTTGAGTCTCATATTGATAATGGCGATGATGCTGATAAAGCAAAGGATTCTTATAAGGAAATTAATCATAATAAGTTTAATTTACTTTATGTATCTGTAGGATTAGTTCTTGGAATATTGGCATTTTGGCTTTTGATTCTTCCGACAAAACTGAATTCTGCTAACAAAGAGAACCGGGAACTGCAATTAGCGCATAGTGAAGAGATTTCTAAGAAAAATGTAGAGCTTTCCGATCTGGAAAAAAAGATTGAAGGTCTTGAAAAGCAGGTTGCTGTGGCTCAAAAAGAAGAAGAAAAGCAACAAGAACAGGAAGAAGATGCTGATACAGCATTTGGAGTGATCAAAAAGTCGATTCCGAATACAGTATACGAAAATCTGTGTAGTGAAGCGGGACGAGCTATTAATGAAAGACGTTATACGGATGCAATTGATATGTGTAACGCAGCGCTTCAGATTCAACAAGGAGAACTTGCTTATTATTATCTTGGAAGAGCTTATATAGGCAATCAAGATGAGGAAAAAGCGAAGACGGCATACATTAATATAAGAGATAATTATCCTGAAAGTGACCATATAGAAGAAGTGAATGAGTATCTTTCGGAATAGTGAAATTTAACCCTAGTTAAATAGTGAATTACAAAAGAGAAGATGACTTTCGAATAGAAAGGCTTCTTCTTTTTTTGTTTTAAAATATAAAGAGAGGTGTAAAATTATGAAAGAAAAAATGTGTTATGAATTAAATGGAGAAACCATGGTTATACATCTGCCGAGAGAATTAGACCATCATGTAGTTCAGATGATTCGCAATCAGACAGATTGTTTTTTCGATTCGAAAAGAATAAGAAACGTAGTGTTTGACTACGGAAATACTAGCTTTATGGATAGTTCCGGAATTGGCTTGGTGATGGGGAAGTACAAAGAAGTGAGATACTTGAACGGTAATATATATATTGCTTGCGTAAATCAACGAGTTGCCAGGGTATTGGAAATATCAGGGTTGTACAGAGTTGCGATACTTGTGAAAAACGTAGAGGAAGCATTTGAGGAAATAGAAGAAGTGAATGAAAAGGTGTCTGTGTGAATAGTAGAAATTTAACCTTGGTTAATGTTAATGTGAGGAAAGAAAGGAGTACAGAAATCTATGGATGAGTATATGGTTTTGGAGTTTGACGGGGATTCAAGGAATGAAAGTTTTGCGCGAGTGACGGTTGCGGCATTTGTTACGCGCCTGGATCCTACTTTAGAAGAAATAGCGGATATCAAAACAGCCGTATCAGAAGCAGTAACAAATTGTGTTATTCATGGTTATGAGAGCAAGGGAGGGAGAATTCGAATTGAAACGCGTCTGCTCGATAGAACAGTGACGATTACAGTAAAGGATTTTGGAATTGGAATAGAGAATATATCGCTTGCTATGGAGCCACTTTATACGACAAAACCGGAAATGGATCGGTCGGGTATGGGATTTGCATTTATGGAAGCATTTATGGATGAGCTGTCAGTAGATTCGCAACCGGGAGAAGGAACGACGGTTGTTATGAAAAAGAGAATAGGAGTAATTGAGGATAAATCAAGTGAAATAGAATAATAGGAGGCGTCATGGATAATACTTTAGAACTTTTAAAGTATGCAAAAGAAGGTGACCAGGACGCAAAAGAACAACTGATTACCAATAATCTCGGTCTTGTATGGGCAGTTGCCAGAAGATTTATGGGAAGAGGGTATGATGTTGAAGACCTTTACCAAATTGGTTGTATTGGTTTGATGAAGTGTATTGATAAATTTGATTTGTCTTACGATGTGAAATTTTCTACATATGCTGTACCGATGATAAGCGGAGAAATTAAGCGTTTTTTACGAGATGATGGTATGGTGAAAATTAGTCGCACACTGAAAGAGACAGCTTATAAAGTAAGAAGATTAAGAGAGGAAGTGTTGAATCAAACGGGGATAGAACCGAAATTAGAAGAATTATCCAAAAGATTGAATATCGATGTAGAAGAAATTGTTGCATCATTAGAGGCTTGTGTTGAAGTGGAATCGATACATAAGACAATTTATGAAAATGACGGAAATACAATTTATTTGATAGATAAGCTTGCGCAAGAAGAGGATGAAAAAGAAACTATAATGAATCATATGTTGGTAGAAGAATTATTGGATACTTTAGAACCTATAGAGAAGAAGATTATACAAATGCGTTATTATGAGAATCGTACCCAAACGGAGATTGCGAATGTGATAGGAGTGTCACAAGTACAGGTGAGCAGAATGGAAAAGAAAATCTTATTAAAAATGAGACAAAAATGCTTTACTTTTTAAAAAATGAAACAAAGGGATTGCATTCGCAATTCTTAGGTGGTATAAACATTTTTGTGAGTGCTTTTAGTTGGAAAGGGAGATTATACAAATGAGTATTTTTAATGTAGAGTTAAAAAAAGTGGTGGATGATAGCTATGATATTGAGGTTGGTTTTGAGTTGATGTCCAATCTTGTTCATGATATTAAGCAAGGGTTAGTAGGTAATATCAAAAAGTTTGCTCTTATTACAGATAGTAATGTTGTTGATCTGTACGGGAAAACAATATGCTCTCTTTTGCAAGATGCCGGATATCAGGTTGATTTGTTTGTTTTTCCTGCAGGCGAGAAGAGTAAAACAAGAAGAGTTAAGGAACAAATTGAAGATGCGATGTTGGAAAAAGGATATAGACGAGATTGTTGTATAATCGCTGTAGGAGGCGGTGTTGTAACAGATCTTGCAGGTTTTGTTGCTGGTACATATGGACGAGGTGTACCATTTATTAATTATGCTACAACACTGTTGGCAGCGGCAGACGCATCGGTTGGAGGAAAGACTGCAGTTGACACACCTTTGGCAACGAATTTAATTGGTATTTTCAATCAGCCAAAGAAGGTTTATTTGGATATTGCAACATGGAAAACATTACCTCACAGGCAGATTGTAAGTGGTATGGCGGAGACGATTAAGCATGCTGCATTGGCGAGTCGTGATTTGTTTGCATT
Source organism: Lachnospiraceae bacterium (assembly GCA_015057435.1). Taxonomy (GTDB): domain Bacteria; phylum Bacillota; class Clostridia; order Lachnospirales; family Lachnospiraceae; genus CAG-590. The sequence goes on along the minus strand of SVEJ01000012.1, from coordinate 12,220 downwards.
TCTTGAACAGAATATGGAAAACATCTTTGCACTCGACCAAAATGCATGTGAGCATATTGCACAGGAAAATTGTAAGATAAAATATCAAGTGGTTATGAAAGATGAACGAGAAAGCGGATTGAGGGAAGTGCTAAATCTTGGTCATACTGTTGGCCGTGCAATCGAAACAGTAAGTAATTATGACTTGTCGCACGGTGAAGCTGTTGCAATTGGTTTGGTTGCACAGGCAAAACTTTCGGTTTTGTTAGGTTATATGACGGAAGAAGAATTGAATGCACTTGTTTCTTTGTTGGAAAAGGCCGGGTTACCGATTGGAATTCCAGAATATATTGATAAGGAAGAGTTAGTGAAGAAATTGTACACGGATAAGAAAGTGCGTGATGGGAAATTACGCTTTGTGATACAAAAGGGAATTGGTGACGTGGTAGAATTTGCACCGGGTGTATATGCAACTCCGGTCGAAGAAGCGTTGGCAAGACAAATTATAATGGATATGTAATGAATAGAAAATTGAAAAATATAAAAATACCCGTGAAATCAAATTCACGGGTATTTTTATACAAATTGTTCGATGAAATCGAGTAAAGGACAAGGCTTTCCGAAGTAAAATCCTTGGCTGTAATCAGGATTCAGCGTGAGCATGCGCTCTTTTTCTTCCTGCGTTTCGATTCCTTCAATACATATTTTTAAATCGAGATTATGTACTAATTCACTCATTAATTGCAACAAATTATATTCGTAAGTACTTTCCATTGCTTTTGCTGTAAATGAACGATCAATCTTGATGATGTCCGGTTGCAAATCATTCAAATACTGGAAGTTGGAGTAGCCGGTTCCAAAATCGTCTAATGCAAGTCGGATACCTGTGGATTTTAATTTGCTCCATACTTTTGTAAAGTGTGTACTGTTTTCTAATTTTCCGCTCTCTGTTAACTCGATTACAATGTGAGATGGTGGGATACCATATTCATCTGCAGAGTTAAGAATTTCGTGAATGATATTGCTTTTCATAATCTGGATACTTGATACATTAACACTGATTTGGAAATTAGGAATATGCTGTCGTATGTGGTTGCAAGCAAAAAGAGCCTGTTGCAAAATCCAACGTCCAAGTGGAATGATAAGTCCGGTTTCTTCCAATAAAGGAATGAATTCGTTCGGAGATACTGTTCCGAATTCTTTCGTGTGGAATCGCATCAAAGTTTCTGCACCGTATAAGGTGTTGGTTTCCAATGAGTAGAGTGGCTGAAAGTAAGCTTCGAATCCATCAAAATTATTACATACAGCATGACGAAGTAATTCTTTTAATTGTCTGCGCTTTAGCTGTGTCTGATAATCTTGTTTTACATAGAGATAACATTGATTCTTACCACGGCGCTTTGCTTCATTTAACGAGTATTCTGATAATTTCATAATGTCGGAAAATGAAAAATCTTCTAAGCTGTTACTGTCTAATATGCCACCGGATATGGTGAATACAGCTTCATACTGATTCGCTTCGACAAATTGGTCGATTGCGGTTCTGATGTTTTTGTATAGATTGATTGCGTGTTCCAAACCATCTCCAAGAAAATCCAAAACCATGAATTCATCCGCGTGTAAGCGATATAATTGTTGTCCGGGTTGAATACAAGAAGAAATACACTCTGCCGTTTTTTTCAATACATGATCGCCGTATTTTACTCCAAGACGTTCATTGATACCTTTGAAATCATCAATGCCTAACCGCAACAGATAACCACTCGGAAAAAATGGAGAAAATTCTTCAAGATAGCTTTGTAGACTGGATTCTCCTAATAAACCGCTGATATTGTCAGCTTTTTGCCGTGTTCCGATTTCGTTAATGCAGCCAACCATATAGTGTGTCTCGTTGTCGTATGATACGACATGTCCACGGCAGTTGATCCAAACCGGTTCGCTATCTGTATTAAGCATGCGGTATTGCATATTATGCGATTGTTTTTTTCCGGATATAACAGCTTCCAAATCTTTTTGGAGCGCTTCGAAATCTTCAGGATGAACAAAAGAACGAAAGGTGTCTATAACATTTCGAAAACAATGTCTTGGCATAGAAAGACGCTTCGGTGCATTAGGCGATATGTAGTAGAAATCATTGTTGAAATCATATACATATGGATAATCATCCGAGCAGGAATAAATCATATCAATTGTCTGGCAAAATTGTTGCACTGTTAGAGATGTCTGTTCCATGCATAATATCCTTTCGTGAAATGAACGTTATACCATAGATTATATTGGAAATGTAAACATTTGGCAATGATAAAAACATACAAAAATGATAAAATTACCACCAATGAAATCCCATGCCAATGTAATAGATGATACCTAATATCCAGCTCGTGAAGATGCCGTACAGAATAACAGGTCCGGCGATTGTAAAAATCTTTACACCAATACCGAAAATTTGCCCTTCTTTTTGATATTCTATAGCCGGAGAAGCGACGGAATTTGCAAAACCGGTAATGGGAACTAATGCACCTGCACCTCCTAATCTGGCAATATGTCCGTAGACGTTGAAACCTGTTAAGAGCACGCTCAAAAGAATAAGAAAAATGGATGTACAGGCTGATGCATCATTTTCTGATACCCCAAATTCATTCGTAAAGAACCAGAAAATGATTTCACCTATCAAACAGATGCTTCCGCCAATCCAAAACGCGTTAAAACAATTCTTCCAGGTGCTGTAAGTTGGGGTAACCTGTTCAACATATTCATTGTATGCTTCTTTGCTTATTGTTTGTTTCATAACGATATGCCTCCTATTATAATTCGTTTATTATTGATAGTATTTGTCTATGTTGAGAAATTATACAACTATAATATTTATTCAAATCGAAAAAAATAAATAAGCGAAAAAAATCCTTTTCCAATCGCAATGAAGAAAATGATTAAAAGAGCCCATTTTTGTATGTTTGCTTTTCTTGAATAAATGGGAATGACATTCAACATTTCTGAAAGTCCGCTAATCAAAAATCCGATATAAATGCCGCCGAATAGTCCGATGCATGAGAGGAGTATGATTCCTAGTGGTTGGGGCAAAATATCAGATTGCAAGATGGATGATGAAGAATATACTGCACCAAATTGAAGCAAAGTAGAAAGCAAAATGCCGCTCATCAGACATGTTTCATATAGAATGCATTGCTTTGCAGTATTTGTCTTTGCAGCAATTTTGGGGAAAATGCCAAGCATCGCAATGAAGGCAACATATGCAGCAGCTGTTATGAATCCGGCAGATAGACCGCTTATTATTAATAGCAGATATTGTATCATTTATAGAAATCCTTTCTTAATTCGTATCGTCTAATGTCTTATTTGTCCTGTTTGCATTTTTAATAATTGTTGTGCAAAGATCTTGTTCATATAATCGCATCTGTACTTCTAACGGTGTTGGGTCAGAATCGATTTTTTTGTTACCTAAGTGATTAAAAAATAAAATCATTCCAAGTGTTAATCCGATGGAATAGGTGATTGTAAGATAAGTTACGCCTTGTGTGGCATTTCCAAGAAATAACATAGACAAGAATGTGAATAGTTCCTTGGCACCGGTATCTGTGTTATAAGCCATAATGGCATATCCGCCGCCAAAAAATGCGACAAGGCAGATGAAAGATGTAAAGATTATCGATTTGATATGATCTGCTTTAGTAACCGGATGATAGATGAGAAGAATATCTTCTTCTCCCATATTTTCAATTTCGATATTAGGATAATGTTTGTTGATAAAGGCAATCACATTCAGAATAGATATAATAATCTGGTCTTCTTTCTTTGGATTAAATGTGAAAAAAAGCATAGAATCCAAGTTCTTTTTTATTTCGAAATCATAGCAGTAGATGTTTAAAAAATCACCTAGCAAAATACTGCTGTCTTGTACTTCGATACACTGTGCAGCTTTTATATATATTCTTTGTTCCATATTATGCCCTTTCTGTTTTAGTAAAGATAGTGTTTGAAAATACCTCATTATTATTAGAGAAAACGTTGTGAAATATACATATATGTGTTATGATATTTATTTGTGAAAGTGCGTTTTGACTTCCTGAATGGAAGTTATATACATAAGAAAAGGAGTAGTATCATGAACTATATGCATTTGATTGAAATACTCAAAAATCATACAGTTTACCTGCAAACTCATAATTATCCGGATCCTGATGCTTTGGCATCCGCATTTGGTATGCAGGTTTTTTTACAAGTGCACGGCATTGAATCAACTATCTGCTATGCAGGGAATATAGAAAAAAACAGTACAAAGCGTATGATAGAAGAGTTTGGCATAGAAGCGGTGCACATTGATGATCTGAAAGATATGTGTGAAGAAGATTATATTATAACAATTGATGCACAAAAATATAATTCTAACATTACGGATTTTCCGGGTGAAGAAATCGCATGTATTGATCATCATCCCACAATGATACCATGTGCATATCAATATAGTGATATTCGCATTTGCGGAGCATGTTCTTCGATTGTTGCGAATTACTTTAAGCAGAGTAATACGAGTATCGACAAAAGAACAGCAACTGCACTTTTGTATGGAATCAAGATGGACACGGATTCGTTCAATAGAGGAGTGACAGATTTTGATATAGAAATGTTTGGTTATCTTCATGCCTTTGCAGATAATAATAAGATTACAGCATTGTATCACAGCAATATGGAAATTGAAGATTTGCATGCTTATGGTGAAGCAATTCGTAATATCAAGATTTTCGATAATGTCGGATTTGCAAGTATTGATTTTGATTGTCCGGATGCATTGGTTGCAATGATTTCTGATTTTATATTAGGACTTGATGTAGTGGAGCTTTCTGTAGTGTATGCAACAAGAAATGGAGGATACAAATTCTCTGTCAGAAACGAAACGGATATATTCCATGCGGGCACAATTACACAAAAAGCTTTGGATGGTCTTGGTGGTGGCGGTGGACATTTTACCATGGCAGGCGGCTTTGTTACAAAAGAAAGCTTAGAGAGTTTAGGTCCAAACACAGGATTTATGATAAGACAGCGATTCTTGGATGTTATTAATCAGGAATTGGAAAAACATAACAAACAAAAAGAAAACGAGCAGTAGAGATAGCTGTTGTCAGGTGGAAAGGAGTAAGATGCTTCTTAACTTGGAAGCATTTTGTATATGATAATGGAAAAAGAAAGAATTGTAGTAAAAGTGGGAACATCAACACTGACGAGAGAAAATGGGGCGTTAGATTTTCGAACAATAGACAAGTTGGCGCAAGTTTTGTCAGCATTACATAATGAGGGAAATCAAGTTGTTTTGGTTTCTTCTGGTGCCATTGCAGTTGGCGTTAACAAAATGCGATTACCAATGAAACCGCAGGATATTTGTATGAAGCAAGCGGCAGCAGCAGTAGGACAGTGTGAATTGATGCATATCTACGATAAGTGTTTTGGGGAATATGGTAATATTGTCGGTCAGATTTTATTGACTGCTGATGGCTTGGCTGTGCATGAGCAACGTAAAAATGTTCGTAATACATTTGCTGCATTATTGCAAAGCGGCATGATTCCGGTTGTGAATGAGAATGACTCTGTGAGTCATGCGGAAATTGAGTCTGAGAAAAAAGTTTTTGGTGATAATGATATGTTATCTGCGATTGTTGCCAGACTATGTAAAGCAGACAAGCTGATTATATTGTCAGATATCGAGGGTCTTTATGATAGTAATCCGCATACCAATCCGGATGCGTGTCTGATACATCAGGTAGAAGAGATTACGGATGAAATCAAAGCATTAGGTTCCGGTTCGGGCTCAAATCGAGGTACCGGTGGAATGGTTACAAAATTAGAAGCAGCAGAATATGCGACATCGCATGGAATTGATATGTATATTGCACATGGAAATGATCCTGAGAATATATATCGTATTCTCGAAGGGAAAGACATAGGAACACATTTTGTAAGAAAAGAAAAATAATGCTTACAGTCAATTGTGTCCGGTAAGGAATAGTGTACGAAAGACTTTAAGGAGTGAACCTGATATGGAATACAGAACCGCACAGTTTTATAAGGAATTTCAATGTATTGGCGGAATTTGTGAAGATTCGTGTTGTGAGAATTGGGAGATAGATCTAGATGAAGCATCACTTAAGAAATATATGAAACAAGGTGGTGATTTCGGAAAACGTCTGAAATCATGTACGAAAGTTAAGGATAAACAGTTTATTCTTAACGGTACGAGATGTCCTTTTCTGAATGAGGAGAATCTTTGCGATATTTTTATTGAAATGGGAGAAGAAAGTCTATGTGAAACATGTACCAATTTTCCGAGACACATTGAAGAGTTTGAAAATTTGAAAGAAGTAAGTCTTACAATGTCATGTCCTGAGGCAAGTCGGATTATGCTTGCAAAGAAAGAAAAAATGACTTTTGTCTGCAATGAAGGAACGGATGAGGAATATGGTCTAAAACACATTGAACCTGTAAAATCACTTGCTTTTTGGAAAAAATCAAATGTAAACAAACTGGACAAACCGTTATTTGATGTGTTGTTTGTATCAAGACAATTGATGTTTGATATATTACAGAATCGCAAGGAACCTCTTTCAAAACGTGCCGCTATTGTATTGGTGCTGGGTAAGAGAATTCAAGAGTTGATTGATAACAAGGACTATGCAGGGATTCAGAAGACTGTGGAAAAGTATCGTGCCAAGATAGAATCATCGGATACAGAGAAACTAAAGAAAGAGTGGATGAAGTTTTCTTCTGCTTATAATAAGCGTATCACAGAAAAAGAAGTATGGTTGAAGCAGATTCTTAACATGTATGAAGGTTTGGAAACAATTAAGGAAGAGTGGACAGACCTATTATCTATGGGGATGGATGTTATGCACGGCAGAGATCATTTAAAAAGTATGCTGGTGGCAGCAGGAATGGTCGAAGAGGAAGAACCGGGCGAGGAAACAGACAGTTTTCTTCGTAATTACGCAGTTTCTTACCAGGAATTTATGCGCTACTATCAAGAAAAAGAATACGAATTTGAACATATACTAGTGTATTATATCTTTAACTATTTTCTGGGTGCTGCTTATGATCATGATGCCTTTACGAAGGTGAAATTTGCAGTGATTTCTTATTTGGTGATTTTAGAATTAGATATTGCATTATGGCTAAAACAACAAAAGGAATTTTTATATGAGGACCAGGTACTTGTGGCTCATGCTTATTCCAAAGAGGTAGAGCACTCTTATAATAACTTTGAATCATTGCAGTTAGTATTGTCAGCGCATCCGATTTTGGATGTGGAACATATATTAATTGGACTGCTGTCATAATATTTGGTGAAGGTTTATTATTGTTAATTGTTTGAGAATGTGTTACTATACACTCGATATTGAAAACTGCCACCGGGTAGTGAAATGCACAGGCATTCGTTAGCACATCGTTAGGTCTTAGAAGATGTGTTGCGGATGCATTTTTTTTTGAGGAGGGCAATATTATGATGTTTCATAATCCGTTTTGTGATTTGACAAGGTTTGAGTGGGCGTTGTGGCTGACGTCTGTTGCAGTAGTAATAGCATCTTATATAGTGGCTGGCGGGGAAGGTCTGCTGAATATGATGGCCTCCTTGATTGGAGTTACGGCGTTGATTTTTATAGCAAAGGGTTATGTAACAGGTCAGGTGTTGACTGTAATATTCGCCATTTTTTATGGAATTGTATCCTATTATTTTCACTATTATGGAGAAATGATTACCTATCTGTGCATGACGGCACCGATTGCTATGATTTCTATTATTTCTTGGCTTAAACATCCTTATGAGGATACCAAGGAAGTAGAGATTGCCCATGTGACAAAGAGACAAGTATTAGTGATGATAATACTGGCGATTGCTGTAACAATTGTATTCCATTTCATTCTTGCCTTTTTGGGAAATGCCAATCTTTTGTTCAGTACCATTTCTGTTACCACCAGCTTTGTAGCATGTTATCTTGCGTTTTTGCGCAGTCCATATTATGCATTAGGCTATGCAGCTAACGATATAGTATTGATTGTTCTTTGGGTCATGGCAACCATGGAAGAGTTGTCCTATTTGCCGATGGTGATTTGCTTTGTAATGTTTTTTGCAAATGATCTTTATGGATATTATAACTGGAAAAAAATGAGAACGAGACAAGAAAAGGAGCTTCGCACGATTTCTTAGTGCGAAAGCTCCATTGCTGAAAGTTTCTGTTGTATCTCATTATCTTAAATTTAATTATTTCTCTTTATAAAAAATGCCTATCATAGCGCCGCCAAGATCATTAGGTGATACGACTTGTTGTAACTCCCAACCTTGTGATGCATATTCATTAATTGTATTCTCTGTTTCGTCTATATCTTTTTCTCTTGAAAATTTAAGTCCCTTGTTCAAAAATACTACCTTATATTCTTTCATTTCTTTTCCTCCTGATTCAATATCATTATTTTCATTATAAGCAACAGAAACTTCAAATTTCAACTTCTCTTATTTCTTCTTCCCAAGCTTTGTACAAACATGTGTATAGTAGCAAGTCATAATTAACCATAGTACACCAATAAAGAAAGCACATAAGAAACCGATTGGAATAAACATACCAACAATAACGGTGATTGTTTCGAAGGTGGAAAATACGCTGTTCATAAAACGGAAGGTTTCGTAAGAAGCATCGCCGATTAACTGACGTTCTGCTTCATCACAGCTTTCATACCACACTTCCTGAAATTTCATGTCATAAACGCTACCCTTTTTCTCTGGTTCATATTCCTTAGCAATTTTTACCGTTCTGTTCTGCTGAGAAAGAGAAATAAACATGCCTGCAAAATAAATGACAATGCTAACAAGGGGCATATGGAAATTATCTGTTGTCTCGAACGCAGACAATAATTGGTAGGTGGTTAATCCGAATAAAACTTGAATGGAAATCATAAGTACATTGCTGCTAGTTGCAACTTTGTTAAGGTAAGCATCTGCAACTTCAATATGTTCATCGTCCTCGCCGTCCCAACTGGCAATTTGTTTCTTGGCTTTCTTAATCCACATTTCACCTAACACAAAGCATACAAGAGTAAATGTGAAAATCACCCATGGCATTACATATGCTTGGAAATACGGCAATTTTGCAGCAAGTAATTTTCCTATATCTGCTAATTCGCCTTTGAAAAGATCAGTTGCGGCTGCACCAAAGTAGCCGCCGAACCCACCGATTGCAAAGCAAACAATCATAATGATAATAAATTTCTTCTTTGTTTTCTTGTTATATTCCGGGCTATCCACTTTTACTTTATTGTTGTTACTCATTCTTCATTACCTCCCATATCCTCATCATCCTCTACGTAATCAAATATATCTTCGACCGCTACATGAAAGACCTTTGCAATCTTAAGGGCTAATGTAACAGAAGGAGAGTAGTCTCCTCGTTCAATCAAACTGATTGTTTGTCTTGAGGCTCCCACCATAGTTCCTAGTTCCTGTTGGTTTACCGATATCTTAGCTCGATATTCTTTTAGTCGATTATATAATGGCATGTTATCAACTTCCTTTCCTTGTTGTTATGACAACCAATATTTTATTCTGCGCGCAAAGAGTTTGAAAGGAAACTCTTTATTATATTGACAAGTTATATTTGCAAATTGACAATTATCCTTGTCATGCACATAGGATAACATTGACAATTATCTTTGTCAATACTTTTTGACAAAAAAAGTTGTCATTTTGTTGTGGAGATGGGAAACACTAGTAAAATCAAGGGTTACAACATACTTGCAAGTAAAAAATTACTGGTGTATTATGTTAAATAGTATTAGTTTTAGGAGTTTGAATATGAAGTTTTTTAGAAAAAAGGAAAAGACAATTCCGATACCGGAAGATTGTACAGATTTTTTGATAGAGATCGATAAGAGTATATGTACCGGCGAGATGACAGTTGGATTTCGTAATCCTAAGACCGGTAGACTATTATATGCAGAATTGGTAGGTTCTGACGAAGAAGTGGAAGCTTATAAGAAAAAATATGGCAGATAAGATTTTATAAACAAGGTGTACGAAAGGAGAGAATTATGGAACCGATTTTATACATAGTTGAAAAGATTGATGGAGATTATGCACACTTACGACAGATTGAGTCTCCGGACGAAGATGCAAAATTAGTGGCGCGAGCTTTGCTGCCGGATGGTATTGCGGAAGGTAGCAGATTAATTTATGAATGGTTAGAATATAAGACAATATAATAAAAAGCGTCGCTTACAAATTAATGCGATAGAATTGATTTGTAAGCGACGCTTTTTATTATCAAGACGAATGATAGGCACATTCTATTAAGGTTCATTTGAATAATTCTTAAGATTTTCTGCAATAATAGTCAGTGCTTTATAGAATGTTTCGCGTTCTTCGTCAGTTAAGCCTTGTCCGACAGCTTCTACTGCTTGAACAGCCTGAATATCGATTTTATCGGCAACGATTTTACCTTTTGCAGTAAGAAGCATTGGAGCACGATATTTCTTTTCCTGATCGTTGGTAACAAGTTCTTTCTTTATCAAATCAGACATTGTACGAGATGTTGCAGCCTTGTCTTCACCACACAGTGTACTTAGTTGTGTTACGGTTAATCCTTCGGGATGTCGATTTAACTGGAATAGACACATAACGTGTGTACCACGTAATTCTAGATCTGCCATTTCCTGCATTTTTACTTTTTGTAAATTCTTGTATATTTGCGTAATTGTTGTTGAAAATAATTCGAAACGTGTAATCATAAAATTTCCTCTGAAACGTAAAATGATAGTTGTTGACTTGTCAACAACAATAAGATAACAAAAGATTAGAATCTTGTCAATATGAATTATGTTTCAGTATATACAAAGATTCAAAATAGATTGTAAAATTAGTCTTTTTGCGATACAATATAAGACAGATGTAACTAGATGGGAGGTATCGTTTATGGAGTCAAGCGGAATGAGATTATATGATAGTACTGAAATGCTAAAGTGGGTGGGGCATTTTGCAGATTTGATGGAGGTTAGTCCTGAAAAGATTAAGATGCTCAATATATGTGGTAAGAAAAAAAATGTTCTTCCTACAATAGAAACCCATAAGCGTGTTATGATATTTGCAGATGAGAGCCATGCTGATTTGTTTTATGAGTTATGGGAAGGCGGATATGGCGATTATGATATGTGGATCGGGAAGGGTCCTTGTGGAGAAATAGAAGTCACCACCTGCAAAGTGAAAGAATATATGGATAAAAAAATAGAAGAACCAATTGTGATTTTTATTATCAATGAGAATACAAGAGAAGCGTCAAGGTACGGTATCCGTAATGAATATTTCTCGAGAGGTTCGGTGAATTATGTAGGTCATGAGATTCGTGCGGTTATTATGAATATGTTGTCTTGTGATGTGGGTGATACAATCTGTATTGTGAGCGGAGAGAGTATTGCGATTGAAGCTGCAATTACAGCGAGCGAAGGAACAATCATTGCAGTAGAGCCTGATGCAAGAGATATGCGCGCGATGCAGGATAATGTAAGTAAGTTTGGTGTACATAATATTGAGATTATTCCAAATGTAACAGCAGAGAATATGGAAAAAGTTCCAAAGCCGAGATTGGCATTTATTGTTGCTTCTAAGCGGTTAGAGGAAGAAATCAAGGTCTTGCTTGCGGTGAATCCAAAGATGCAGTTTATTATCTATACGTTAGAGCTTGATATGGTTGTAAGTATCAAGAATATCTTTGCAAAGTATAATATTGATACAACGGAAACATTGCAGATTTCAGTAGCTAAGAGTGATAAGAGAAGTGTGATGGTTGCCCAACCTTCTCCTTGGATGATAAGTGGTGAGGCGACTGTATAGGAGGTTTTTTATGAAGAAGATTTTAGTGATTGGTTTGTTGGCAGTTTCAATGTGCTGTTTGACAGCATGTGGTGATAAGGAAGATAATGACGCAGCTGCAGAGATGGTTATCGAAACCAATGAAAATGCAAAAGAGGCTGTGGATGAACACAATGAGCAAGTGTGGGATGCTGAGGAAAAGGCAAATATTATTGAAGATGAATTAGAATAAAAAACAACAGAATCAGTATACTAAATCATTACCACCGGCTTAGCCGGTGGTTTGCTCTAGCCCTATAAGGGCTTGTTACCGGCACTGAGTCTAAAGACTCGCCGAATAGTTCGCCAGCCGCAACATCATTTTCCCACTAAGCCCTAAAG
>SVEJ01000063.1 GCA_015057435.1 Lachnospiraceae bacterium | reverse complement strand
CACCTCCCCGTGCTTTGTAGTATAGCTTCCCAAAGCTATTATAACGGAAAAGTAGAGGTAGTTGAAACTTTCATTACTATTTGTGCCGCCAACTGAAAGGCGGCGGAATGGAGATTTATATGAAAAAGTTAATGATATTACTTAGCCTTGGTGTTGTATGTTCCTTATGCGGATGTGGGAAAGATAGAGAAGACACGACACAAAGCTATACAGCAGAAGAGATGACTGCGGAAGATAGTACACAAGAAGATGCGAAGAGTGAAGAAGCTGATATGACTACAGAAGATGTGACGGATGAACAAACAGAAGCGACAACGCAGGCGACATCAGAGGCATCTACAGAGATGACAACAGAGCAAGCTGAAGAAAATGATACCGAATCCGATGAAGCATATATGGATATGTACCATGAAATTTTGGATTCTATTTATCAGATGATATGTGCAGGCGTAGGCGAATATGACTACATCGATGGTATCAATGGTATAGGGGAACTTATTATGAGTGGAGACGACAATGTTTTGGAACAGGTGGGTTTTGCTTTCGAAGATGTGAATGGAGATGGAACGGTAGAATTGATTATCGGTGGCATTTATGAAGATGATGCAACGTATCAGAGTCAGACAATTTATAGTGTGTACACATTTCAGGATACACCACACCTTCTCTTAGAGGGATGGTCTAGAAACAGATGCTTTTTGTTAGAAGATGGTACTTTTTTCAATGAGGGTTCAGCAGGTGCAATCTATAAGATTTTTGAACATGTAAAGCTAGAACCGAATGCTACGGAAGTTTCTTACATCGACTACTATTTTTCCTATGAAAAGGATGCATCCATGGAAGAGATTGGATATTATCATAATGAAATGGGTGAATGGGATCCGAATGTTTCAGAAGAAATGACGGAAGATGCGTTTTGGGAGAAGTTTGCTGAATATGGAGAGGGCGTGAAGACGCTCACATTTTATCCATTTTCTTCTTATGAACATGAGGATTAGACGTGTTTTTCTACTCGTATCAAAATGTACACAGGAGGCTTTATGTCTAACGTTTTATTAACAATCTATCCGGTTTGTTACATCCTTTTGATATTTGCAGGCAGCAAAGTTGCTAAAAAGGGAGCGTTTACAAAAGAACCTTGGAACAGACAACAGGCATTGATGATTCAGGCACTGGCTTGTGTCGGTGTTGTGCTACACCATGTTACACAAGAGGTTACCGGTTATGGCGTGGTTTATAAAGGACCGATTACCATTTTTAACTCCATAGGTATCTTATTTACATCGCTCTTTTTCTTCTTTTCAGGGTATGGTCTTATATGCAGTGTGCGCACAAAAGAAGCATATTTGAAGACATTCCTGTGGAAGAGATTACCAACGATCCTGGTGCCGTTTTGGGTTGCGAATATCATATGTGTGCTTGTTCGTATCTTTTATATGCAGATTCCAATGGATACAAAAGATATCATACAATATGTTCTTGGCCTAGTATTGATCAATGGTAATGGCTGGTATATCGTTGAAATCTTTTTCCTGTATCTCGCATTTTATCTGATTTTCAAAATGTTTCAGAATCAGAAGGTGGCATTCGTTTTGCTGAGTATAGCAAGTTTGATACCAATTGCAATCGGTCTTCGTAGCGGGCATGATACTTCGACGATGGGTAATCACTGGTTCAAGGGTGAATGGTGGTATAACGCTACAATCGTATTTGTGATGGGAATCTGGGTGGCATATTTCAAAGAACGGATTATAGAATTTGCAAAAAAGAATTATAAAGTATTGTTGATTGTATCTTCTGTTTTGCTTGTGGCAACGTATATGATAGAAGAATATGCCAGAATGGTCTATGGCTATTATTCCGTAACCCCAATCGGTCAAATCATCAGCAACGAGGCAATTACATTATGTGCTCAGATGGCTTTGTGTCTCATGTTTACATGGGTGGTATTACTACTGGGAATGAAGATATCACTGGGAAATCCACTGCTAAAGGGAATCAGCATGATTAGCATGGAGATCTTTCTGCTGCATGGTATCTTTTTGCAGTGTGTTTTTGATGTTTCACAAATGAGAGAGGCTATGTTGTACATAGCAGTTCTATCCTGTGGAATTGTAGCAGCAATCATCGTGCATTTACTGGACAAAGCAATTCTCACCTGCATCCATAGACATGTAGAGAAAAAGGGGCGAAAGCTTTCAGAATATGAAAGAGCCGTTCAAAATGCAAAGAGAAGACGTAAACGGAGACTCTTCATCTTGATTCTTCTTCTGATCGGAATTGTTGTTGGGATTGCCTGGTACATCTATGCATCCTGGATTCGAGTAGCTAGTGAATATGAGGAAGAAGTGAAATCCCTGTCTAAGGCGCAAGTAGGGGATGTGGTGGCATTTGGCAGATATGATACGAATTCTACAAGTTTTGGAACGGAGCGCCTAGAGTGGATTGTACTGCAAAAAGAGGATGACGCTATTATGCTGGTTACGAAGCAAGGCATTGCAGGTAGCGTTTACCATGGAAAACATACAGAAGTAGAGTGGAAAGATGCAGAACTATGCACATTTTTAAATGATACATTATACGAGGATATCTTCAGCAAATATGAAAAGGAAATGATTGTGGATAATCCAACAACTCAAGAACGACTGTCGCTGTTATCGGTGACTGAAGTGGAAACTTTATTTCCAGATGATGTAAGCCGTCAGTTAAGTATTACCGATGTTGCCAAGAGTAAGGGCACCAATGTCAATTCCGCCAGCAAAGCGAATCGCTGGGATGTGAAAGGGTATCGTTCTTCGTGGTGGTGGCTTCGTGGTTCCTCAAGCAGTAAAACAGCACCGATTGTAACAGAGGATGGAATCATCCTTACAGATGAAAAGTACGTCAATAAACCCAATGGTGCAGTTAGGCCTGTGGTCTGGTTGCAGGTTCAGTGATAAACTCTGGATAACCACAGATATTCGTATAAGAAAAAAGAGGAAGGAATTAGGTTCCTTCCTCTTTTATTTGTTAAAATTAATAAGGTGTTCCACCTTCTGCTCATGGTAATATGTTTCAAAATCAATGCCGCCATCCTGAGGCGAGAAGTAGTTTTTGAAGAACTCGTCTAAGCTATAGCGATCCATTTCTGAATAGAGTTCTTCGCTAATCACGTAGCAGTAGATCTGCGCATTCAGATTGCGGTTTTGTAATTCTTCTTCTATCAGGGTTAACTTGGCTTCCATTTCCGATGTTGTCCAGCTTCCGTTATAAGGAATGAAAACATAGGATTCTATGAAGTATTTTTCATAGTTATTAAGGGCGTCTTCAAATGTAGCATGGGCATCGTATTCATTTGGCAAATATTCATGATAATGGGAACGATACACGGTCGATTCCGGAAACTCAGTGGAAAAAATATCCTGGACATATGCCTCCTCATCCTCTCGAACCATGTAGCAAAAGTAGTTGTCCGAATAAGTAATGATGCCGTTATTGTTGTTTGTTATGATCTGTACATACTCATCTTCTGATTGCATTTCATCCGTATAACACCAGATTCGGTCATCTGTTCCGTGTGTTGTCAGTTCGATATTGTATTTTTCCTCTACTGTCCGGACCGCATTGCCATCCGGTAATCTGTAACTAGAAAGTTGATCACATCCGTATAAGAATGGAATGATTAGTAATGAAAGAATTGTAATAAAAATGTGTTTCATTTGAATCGACCTCACTTCTCGTTTTTCAATAACGGAATTGCAAATTTTTGATTGAATACTTCAATCAGTGGACCCATAAAGAATGCAGTCACGATAGTTCCAATACCGATGATCGTTGGGATTTCGGAGACTTTTCCACCGCCCAGTAGGAAGAGACCGGCACCAACTAAGACGCAGATAACGTCAGTCACAATACGGATGTACTGGAACTGTCCGATGTGCCATTTGTTAACAAGAATTAAAGCCACAGCATCGTATGTTGAAACACCGAGGTCTGCGGTCATATAGAGTGCGGAACCAAAGCATATAATTACAATTCCTACAAGCAGACAGATGAGTCGGACAATCATGGATGGATTAACGATGACTGTTTGTAGGAATTCATATGTCCACTGTGTAATATATCCGAGCAAAAACAGATTGATAAATGTTGCAATGCCAATATAATGTCTGTCTGCAATCAGACTGAAGGAAAGCAGAAGGATATTGACAATCACATATAAGGTTCCGAAAGGAATCGGAATCAGTTTGTCGAGCCCGCTCATTAATGATTGGAATGGATCGACACCGAGTGCCGCGATTTTAAAAATGCCGACACTGATTGCACATATAATAACGCCGAAAAGTGACATGAATATTCTTCTTGTTTTCATAAAAAATCTCCGTAATAAATGATACTTACTGTCGCTCACCATCTCGGATGATATGCGAATAGATAAAAAACAGGTTTTCGTTATCCGGTTTGTTGCTGTGATGAATACTTTCCCAAAACTCGCTAATGGTGTAGCGGTCTACCGCATCGTAGAGTTCTTCTTTCACCACAAGAAGCTTGAGTTGAATTGCGTCGCCGGATTCTTTGATTGCATCCTCTACTGCCAACATGCGTTCTTCGTATTCTTCTTGTGTACTCCCATCCTCTTTGACAAAGACAAGCACACTGATACGATAGTGAGGTGTAGAGTCGAACAAATCTTGTACCGTACTACCGTAGTTGATGTCGTTTGGATGATACACATC
The DNA here is from genome assembly GCA_015057435.1 of Lachnospiraceae bacterium. Classification (GTDB taxonomy): domain Bacteria; phylum Bacillota; class Clostridia; order Lachnospirales; family Lachnospiraceae; genus CAG-590. Next base: position 5,441 of record SVEJ01000063.1, on the reverse strand, counting down.
CATGTTTTGCAGATAAATCTTAGGACTGTCAAATCCTTCTTCTACGTAAGGAAGAACATGCGCTTCTAACATATCCCTTCCAATATAATTAAAGTAGTTATCCTGATATATCGTTTTCCCGTTTTTACTACTGATACGGATTTTTACGGATTCATGTTCCGGATTCAACCCTTCTGTATGACACTCAATAATGTCTGCATCCGACACAAATCCACCGGACTCGTAAGAAACAGGTTCTAATTCAATACCGTATTTTTCTTCTACAAATTCAATTGGTTTGTTTCTCTCATGTTCTGCATAAGAATCAATCATGGACGTAATGTCCACGCATCCGATACATGACAGGCTCATGAAAGTTAGTAAAGTGATAAAAATGATCCCTTTGTTCTTCATTGGATGTTCCCCACTGTTTCGTTTGTCGTGTTACCGTAGTTTCTTTGTTATATGATATAATATCTGATAGCAGAATGCAAAACTTTATTGTATGTATAGCTTGTACATCCGAAAAGAATTGTTGTATAATAAATGATATATTTTTACGAAAAGGAGAACGGAATTATGGATTTAAAGGAAAAGATTGAAGAAATCGTAGAAAAGGTAAAAAACGATGACAACTTCAAGGATGAATTCATGAAGAATCCTGAGAAGGCAATTGAGAGTCTTGCAGGTGTGGATATTCCTGACGGAATGGTAGATAAGGTAGTAGACGGCGTGAAAGCGAAGATTGCCGGTGACAAAGTATCAGGAGCGATGGATTCATTGAAAAAATTATTCTAGTCACGAGGTATAAAAACGCCCATTTGGGCGTTTTTATTCATATAAAGCTATACTACAGGAGGCTCTATGTCTAACATTTTACTAACAATCTACCCCATCCTCTACCTTTTTTTCATATTCATGGGCAGTAAACGTGCCCCAAAGGGAGAATTTATAGAAGAACCCTGGAACAGACAGCAGTCACTAATGATACAAGCACTGGCTTGTATCGGTGTGGTTTTGCATCATGTCACACTTAGGAAATTCTCTTTTGAAAGGAATCAGCATCATAAGCATGGAGATTTTTCTGTTGCATGGTATTTTCTTGAAGAACATTTTTCTTGGGGTACCAATGTCAATTCCGCCAGTAAAGCAAATCGCTGGGATATGAAAGGGTATCGTTCTTCCTGGTGGTGGCTTCGTGGCGAGAAGATGAGTAAAACCGCACCGATTGTAACAGAGGATGGAATTGTCCTCACAAATGAGAAATATGTAAATAAACCAAACGGAGCGGTGAGACCGGTTGTCTGGGTTCAGGTTGAGTAATTGACATAGTTTTAGAAAGTTTATAGAAAGGGTAGAAGGGTGTAATAAGCGAATGAAGAAATTAATAACACTGATTATCGCTACGGTGTGTATCGTAAGTCTTGTGGCATGCTCCGAGAAGACAGAACATACTTCAGATGTGGTGGTAACAACACAAACAACAGAAACAGAGGATGGAATAGGAACAGAAGAATCGACCGAAATAAATGTGCCGACGATTGAGGCAACGATGAGCAAACCGGCTGAAATTATGGATGTATCAGAAACAGAAAAGTCGTTCACTTTTTATAGAGAAGATTACAAGATATCCGGAAAAGTATATTTTCCGGAAGGGGAAGGACCATTTCCTACAGTCATTATATCAAGTGGTGCCGGTGTAACGTATACCTACTCAGAGGGCTATGCGAAAGAGTTTGTCAAAGAAGGTATCGCATGTGTTGTGTTTAATTATGCAAGATACAAAGAGGCGACAATTCTTACAAATGTGGCAGATCTTTATATCGTGATGGATGGCGTACAATCCATGCCAAAGATTGATCAGAGTAATCTGTTTTTGTGGGGACATAGTTATGGCGGATTGACAACGACATATGTTGCTACACAAAGAGCGGAGGAAGTCAAGGGAATGATTTTGCTGGAACCTTCATACCAGTTAAATGCTTGGGCTGATGAGATGGAGGGAGAAGAAATACCTGATACAGCAGGAGTGACAGATGCTTACGTGAAGGATTTAAGTGCATTTGATATCTTTGAATTAATCCCCAATTATACCCGACCGGTTGTGGTTTTTAATGGAAATGCTGCAGCAGGACTGCAAGAAGAACGTGATAAATTTATGGCAGAATTGATGAAAGGTGTGGAATTATTTCCATCGGCAGAACTGATAACAATTGATGGAGCGAATCATTCGTTTTCAGGTGAAGCGCAAGCGCCTTTGATGGAAAAAGCGATAGAATTTGTGAAACAGAATATAGATAATAACCAATGATGAAATGGTAAAGGAAAGTAAGGGAAATAATGTAAAAACGTGAAGTGGAAATCACTTCACGTTTTTTGTTAATAATGGAATTGCAACCTTTTGGTTAAAAACTTCAATCAGTGGGCCCATGAAAAATGCAGTAATAATTGTTCCGATACCGATAATCGTCGGAATTTCAGAGACTTTTCCACCGCCTAGTAGAAACAGACCGGCACCAATTAGTACACAGATGACATCAGTCACAATACGGATGTATTGGAACTGTCCGATATGCCATTTGTTTACAAGAATTAAAGCTACTGCATCATAAGTCGAAACGCCCAAGTCCGCTGTCATATAAAGTGCAGAACCAAAGCATATAATAACGATTGCTATGAGTAGGCACAGGAGTCGGATCATCATAGATGGGTTAACGATGATGGTCTGCAAAAATTCATACGTCCATTGCGTAATGTATCCGAGCAAAAACAGATTGATAAAAGTTGCTATGCCAATGTAATGTCTGTCTGCAATCAGACTGAAGGAAAGCAGAAGGATATTGACAATCACATATAAGGTTCCGAAAGGAATAGGAATCAGTTTGTCGAGTCCGCTCATTAATGACTGAAATGGGTCGACACCCAGGGCTGCAATTTTAAAAATGCCGACACTGATTGCACATATAATAACGCCGAAAAGTGACATGAATATTCTTCTTGTTTTCATAAAAACCTCCATTTGTTTCTAGTTTTTGATTGGTTTCCATAAGTATGTCCTCCTTATTGGTCCATTTTCTCAAGCAGTTGCTCGTAGATTGCCTTGGTTTCTTCATCGCTTTTGCCATTTAATACCATTGTCTTTTCATCAACGGTAAGTACGACACAGGAATCGCAGGCTGTGTAAGAGTATCTTGTATAAGTTCCGAATTCGTCACTGTCAAACTCACCCATCAATAGGTTGAAGCTGCCATAACCGAATTCTCTTTTCATAGAAGCATCCGGGTCGTCAGCTTCACGGTACTCGATGGTATCGATATCGGCGTAATTGATACTTGCGTCATCCCAATAAGCTGCATCAATCGTAAATGAAGTATCACCGTAGCTAAGTGTAAACTTTCCTGTGAAAAGAAAAGCGATTGCGATGCTAAGAATAATGACACTGATAATGATAGAGAATCTATTCGTTCTTTTCTCGGAAGGTGTTAACACATTCGCTTCCTTCGTTGTTGTTTCGGCTTTTAACTGTTTCTTGTAATAAATGTAAGAGTATAGTCCCGGAGCCACTGACAAAATGATTATGACCGGAAACGTAATGAAGAAAAATCCGTTCAGTGGAAGAAACATGGTGAGCAAGACGCAGATTCCTCCGATGACCCAAACACGTCCTGCAAATCGGTGTGTTTTGTTCCAATTTTCGGTATTTCGAAGTGTCCAACGGATTCGGACACCAATTGTATGGTTCGGTGTGCATTTTGGCATGTAATTTCCCATGATAATAAATAATAGACCAAGCAACAGACTTATAATGATAGCGGGATTCAATTCATAGCCCAAAGCAACGGAATACGTAAGTCCTGACACCAATACGGATGTGATTGGCATAATCCATAATACCATGTAAAAGACTTTGGGGTTTTGTTCCTTGGCTTTTGGGTCGAAGAGTGTGCAAAGTACGCAGAACCAATGGAGTACGAACATGATAGCCGGAAGTCCGAAGATGGTAAATGTTCTTCCGCTAAAGCCGTCCGGTTGCCCGCTTGCATTCCAGTGCGTTATGATTTGCTCCGGTAGATAATTCCATAACAGTAGACCAACAACAGTTGGTAATAAAATGACAATTGATGATAAAATTAATGTTTTCTTGTGTTTCTTAAGCATTGTCATCCTCTCTTTTCAAATCTGTAATCCATAACATGATTTCTTCCAAAACAGAAGTGTTCAATTCGTAAAAGATGTACTTGCCATCTCTTGTGTCCCGAATCAGGTCTGCATCCTTTAGCACAGATAAGTGTCTGGAAATGCTTGCGCCTGTAACAGGAAACTTTTCCACAATTTCTCCGGCTGACATCCGTCCTTCCTTTAAAAGATTCAATATTTCACGTCGGATAGGGTCGGAAAGCGCCTTGAGTGTGTTTTGTAATGCCATGCAATCACGCTCCTTACATTTAACATTTAACCTAAGTGTTAAATGAATTGTGGTCCTCGTTTTCAAAAATGTCAACAAGAAAATTTTTTTGTTTGGATTTCCATGTTATTAAGCGGCAAGAGGTGTACTTATGCTTGAGAAATATAAGAGATAGGTATATAATCGTGTAAGTGTAATGACGTAACTAGGAGGAATATGTATATGGGATTCTTAGAATCATTTGGAATTGGTTTTTTGATTTTAGTTGCAATTGCATTAGTTGTAAGTAGTGTGGGATTTTATAAGTATGTGTATTTTATTTCGCTTTACAGCGCGGCAAAGTACAAATGGTTAGTAGGATAGAAGAGAATAGTATTGCATCATATTCTCAAGGATAGTTGAGGTATAAGTATGTTATTCGATATTTTTATGAAGATATGGATTACCCCGGAGAATGTTTTGGGAATACTCTGGAGTATTGTTACAGTTGTTGGAATGTGTTTGATTTTCCACGCGTGGAAAGAGCATTGGTGGAAGAGCCTGATACCATTTTACGGTACGTATCTAATGTATAAGAATGCATGGAAAGAATATAAGTGGTTGTTTTTCGTTCAGATGCTCTTTGACTTGATAAGTATGATTAGTTCAAAGTTTATGAAAAAGCATCTGACCAACAATCTGTTTGCTGCAATTAAGACATATATGGAAACGGAAAAGATAGATATCGATATTAATATACCGTATCTTTTGATATGTGCAGCTGTGTTATTGATCAGTATGTTGGTAGTATTTCTTCTTACAAGAATTACATATTTAAAGATCTGTGATAGTCTGGGGATTAAGAACTTACTTTTGAAAGTGGGAACATTTATTGTGCCACAGATATTTTTGATTGTGGATTACGTGTATGTGATACGAAGAAGAGATTCTTTGAAATAAGGCTACCGCAATCCCACTGGCTTTAGACGGTGGGTTAAGGTAGCCAAAAGCTGAGAATTATTGTATGCTAATGATATGGGAACATGGAAATCTAAAAACAGACACAAATATTTATTAC
>SVEJ01000062.1 GCA_015057435.1 Lachnospiraceae bacterium | reverse complement strand
TTACACGGCTTTTTCTTTTGTCAAAACGAAACGGTTTCGTTTAGGAATAATATAGATATAAATGTGTTTGTCAGACTAAATGCTACAACCACATTTTAAGGATGCGTTTAGTTTGTCAAATAACAGCGGATTATTAGGTGGGATGCTTAGTTGACATGAGACAAAAGCATGTGTTATACTACACTATAACTATTTTAACTAGATGGTATTGTAGGATTTTCATCTAGAATAAAACATGAGAGGTAGATTATTATGAAACATATTAAGACATTAACAGACAAAACTTTGAAGAACACAATGGAAAAGGGTGGATGTGGCGAGTGCCAGACATCTTGCCAGTCAGCTTGTAAGACATCTTGTACAGTTGGCAACCAGACATGTGAGAATAAGTAATTATTTTTACTTGTATTGTGAGATGAGTTTTTAGTAAAAGAATAAAGAGGACTGCTAATATAGCTGTCCTCTTTCGTTGCGTTTTTAATGCTATGTAAAAGGAGCTAAAGTGGTACATCAATATAAAAATAATGGCTATAATATTGTACTCGATGTGTGTAGTGGTTCTGTTCATGTGGTGGATGAACTCGTGTACGATGTGATTGCTTTATATGAAAAACTGAATCGAGAAGAGATAATAGAGACGCTATCGCAATATGCGAAGGAAGATATTTTGGAAGCGTTGGAAGAGATAGAAGTATTGAAGGAAGCGGGACAGTTATTTACGGAGGATGTCTATAAAGATGCTATTGTAGATTTTAAGAAGCGTAAAACTGTTGTAAAAGCTTTGTGTCTTCATATTGCACATGATTGCAACCTGGCTTGCAAGTATTGTTTTGCAGAAGAAGGAGAATATCACGGAGATCGTTCTTTGATGAGCTTTGAAGTCGGTAAGAAAGCATTGGATTTTCTGATTGCTAATTCCGGAAATCGTGTGAATCTTGAAGTAGATTTCTTTGGTGGAGAGCCGTTGATGAATTTTCAGGTTGTTAAGGATTTGGTGGCTTATGGAAGAAGTAAGGAAGCAGAGCATAATAAGAAGTTTCGATTTACACTTACTACGAACGGCATGTTGTTGAATGAAGACGTGATGGAATTCGCTAATCGTGAGATGGACAACGTTGTATTGAGTGTCGATGGACGAAAAGAAGTGCATGACTTTATGCGCCCTACCAGAAACGGCAAAGGAAGTTATGATCTGATTATTGATAAGTTCAAAACGATGGCTGAGATGAGAAATCAAACCAATTATTATGTGAGAGGAACATTTACACATCATAATCTTGATTTTTCAAAAGACGTATTACATTTGGCTGATATGGGCTTTAAGCAAATTTCTATGGAACCGGTTGTTGCACCGGATGACCAACCATATGCAATCAAGGAAGAAGATTTGCCTATGTTATTTGCCGAATATGATGCATTGGCCAAAGCGATGATAGAAAGAGAAAAAGATGGAAAAGGATTTAATTTTTTCCATTTCATGATAGATTTAACAGGCGGTCCGTGTCTATACAAGAGACTATCCGGATGTGGTTCCGGAACAGAGTATTTGGCAGTAACGCCTTGGGGAGATTTGTATCCGTGTCATCAGTTTGTTGGTATGGAACAATTCAAACTGGGAAATGTCGATATAGGCATTGAAAAAACAGAGTTGGTGGATGAATTCAAGCTCTGCAATGTTTATGCAAAGGATAAGTGCAAGGATTGCTTTGCAAGATTCTACTGTAGCGGTGGATGTGCGGCTAATTCATATAACTTCCATGGTAACTTATTGGATGCTTATGATATTGGTTGTGAATTAGAACGAAAAAGAGTAGAATGTGCGATTATGATTAAGGCGGCTTTGTCGTAAGAGAAGGAGAGAAAAAGAAATGAAAAAAGCAAAGAGGAATAGTGTGCTGATAATCCTAGTATTCATTTTGGCTGTGGCACTTGGTATTTATACAACAGTCATTGGATTAGGAAAAGAGAAGGTTGGTACAGCAAAGAATATCGTATTAGGTTTGGATCTTGCCGGTGGAGTAAGTATCACTTACGAAGTAGTGGAAGAGAATCCGACACAACAAGAAATTGATGATACAATTGAGCGTTTACAGATGCGTGTTGATGGTTATTCAACAGATGGTAGCGTTTATCAGGAAGGTACCAATCGTATTAATATTGAAATTCCGGGTGTGACGGATGCCAATGAGATTTTAGAAGAATTAGGTAAGCCTGGTGCTTTGGAGTTTTTGGATGAGACAAATTATTCTTTGTTTGCATCCGGTGAGAAGTATGAAGCATTATTAACCGGTTCGGATGTGAAGTCTGCTTCTGCAGCAATTGATAATTCAGGAACAACGACAGAACATATTGTAGAACTTGCATTTAATGACGAGGGAACAAAGAAGTTTGCAGATGCTACAAAGGCAAATCTTAATAAGATTATCTATATTATATATGATGGTGCGGTTGTATCTGCGCCAACAGTTGAACAGGCGATTACAGGTGGTAGTGCTATGATTAACGGTATGGCTGATTTGGAAGAGGCTGAGAAGCTTGCTCAGACAATCCGTATCGGTGCACTTCCGTTAACACTTACAGAGTTGCGTTCTAATGTTGTAGGTGCGACATTGGGACAGGATGCTTTGACATCAAGTTTGAAGGCCGGTGCAATAGGTATGGGAATTATCGCAATTATTATGATTGTAGTATATCTTTTGCCGGGTATTGTTTCAGTACTTGCATTGGTGGCATATGTTGTTTTGACTCTTCTTTGCTTGAATTTCTTTAATGCAAGTTTGACGTTACCGGGTATTGCAGGTATCGTGTTATCTATTGGTATGGCGGTAGATGCCAATGTTGTAATCTTTACACGTATCAAGGAAGAAATCGGCGCAGGTAACGGAGTAAAGGCTGCTATAGACTTAGGTTTTAACAAAGCACTTTCAGCTATTTTGGATAGTAATATTACAACATTGATTGCGGCTATTGTGCTTTACATGATGGGTACAGGTCCAATCAAAGGTTTTGCATTAACACTTGGAATTGGTATTGTACTTTCTATGTTTACTGCATTGGTAGTGACTAAGAATTTACTAAAGGCGTTATACACATTAGGTGCAAAGAATCCAAAGCTTTATGGTGTTAAGAAAGAGTACAAAGTACAAGGCTATGTGAAGTTTAGCCGTGTTGCGTATATTATTTCATTTATTGCAATTGCTGCCGGTTTGATTGCATTACCAATCTTCAAAGGAAAAGACGGTTCTGCATTGAATTATACATTGGAATTTACCGGTGGTACTGCTATGACGGTTGATTTTGACAAGTATTATGATTTGCAAGCTGCAGAGGAACAGATCCGTCCTGTAATTGCAGAAGCTTCAGACCTTTCGGAAGCAACTATTCAGGTACAGAATGTAAAGGATACCAATGAAATCGTAATTAAGACACCTGAGCTTAGTGTAGAGCAGCGTAATGACGTTGAGAATGCGTTGCGTGACAACTTTGGTGTAAAGGAATTTGCAATTGAGAATATTAGTGGAACAATTAGTTCTGAGATGCAGAGAAATGCGATTGTTTCCGTAATCATTGCAACAATTCTTATGTTGATTTATATTGCTGTTCGTTTTGATGATGTGAAATTCGGAGCAGCAGCCGTAGTTGCATTGTTGCATGACGTTTTAGTCGTATTTGCAATTTACTCTATCGGAAGATTGTCAGTTGGTAATACATTTATTGCATGTATGCTTACGATTGTAGGTTACTCAATTAATGCAACAATTATTATCTTCGATAGAATTCGTGAGAATTTAGTTCTGATGAAGAGCAAGGGAGAAAGTTATGAAAATATTGTAAATGCATCTATTTCTCAGACATTTACAAGAACAATCTATTCTTCTCTTACAACGTTTGTAATGGTATTCGTATTATATATTATGGGTGTAACTTCTATTAAGGAATTTGCACTTACACTTATGGCAGGTATTGTTTGCGGTGCATATTCTTCTGTGTGCATTACCGGCCCATTGTGGTTTGCGTTTAAGACGAAATTAGGTAAACAGGAAAAAGGGAAAAAAGTTTCTAAGAAAGCTTAACAGGTAAAAAGGCATAGGGACATGGCAAAAACCATGTCCCTTTCATAGCTTATAGCAATAAATGATAACACAGCACAGGTAAGGTGATAAGTATGGCAGGACAAAGCTGGGTTATGCACGCAAAAAAAGCAGATTTTGCGGCATTGTCACAACAATTTCATATTGATCCCGTAGTGGCAAGAATTATGGTGAATCGTGGGTTGGAAGAAACTGACTTTGATATGTTTTTACAACCGCAGCTTGAGAAAATTCATGATCCATATCTGATGGAACATATGAATCAGGCAGTTCGAATGATATGTCATGATGTAGAAGAAGGCAATCGTATTCGTATTGTCTCGGATTATGATGTGGATGGAGTAATGTCTAATTATATTCTCTATAAGGGATTAAAGCGGCTTGGCGCTGATGTTGACTATGTTATCCCGCACAGGGTAAAGGAAGGATATGGTATCAGCGAAGACATTATTGTCAAAGCGAAAGAGGATGGAATTCATACCATTGTAACTTGTGATAATGGTATTGCAGCGAATGCAGCGCTAACAAAAGCAAAAGAATTAGGGATGCGTGTTTTGGTGACAGATCACCACCAGGTACCATTTATTTTAGAAGGGGGTGCGAAGCGTTATATTTTGCCGCCGGCAGATGCGATTTTGAACCCGAAAAAGGAAAGTTGCGCTTATCCGTTTGATGACTTGTGCGGTGCGGGTGTTGCATATAAATTGATAGAGGCGTTATATCAGAAAAGAGAAATATCAAAAGATGAGTTATATCCCCTTTTGGAATTTGTAGCAGTTGCGACAATCTGTGATGTGGTTTCTTTGCAAGATGAAAATCGAATCATGGTAAAGGAAGGATTAAGACGATTACGACATTCTGAAAATGCCGGAATGCGTGCTCTGATTAGTGCGGTAGGGTTGACAGGACGCGTGATAGACACCTACCATGTCGGATTTAAGATAGGACCGTGTATTAATGCATCCGGAAGATTGGAAAGCGCAGTGGAATCATTAGAGCTTTTCTTGGAAAACCGTATAGAAGATGCAATTGAACGTGCGAATCGAATTGTTTTAGTAAATGAGGAAAGAAAGACACTTACAATAGAAGGCGTAGAAAAAGCAGAAGAGATTTTACAAGATAAACCGGAACAAAAAGTGTATGTCATCTATATTCCGGATTGTCATGAAAGTTTGGCAGGCATTATTGCAGGTCGAATACGTGAAAAGTATCAGCATCCGACACTTATATTAGTGGATGGTGAAGAAGAAGGTGTCTTAAAAGGTTCTGCAAGGTCTATCGAGCAATATCATATGTTCGAGGCTTTACAGGGTGTGGAAGATTTGCTGATAAAATATGGCGGACATGCGATGGCAGCAGGTTTTTCTTTGAAACGAGAGCATATGGAGATATTTGAAGAAAGACTGAATGAAATGTGTGAATTAGACGAATCAGCATTTGTTTCAAAAATTCGCATTGATGTACCGATGCCGATGTCCTATGTGACAGAGGAATTGATTACGCAGATAGATGATTTGGCACCATTTGGTAAGGATAACGAAAAACCATTGTTTGCCCAGAAGGAATTAAATGTTACTTCTGCAAAGATTATGGGAAAAGAACGTAATGTTGTGAAGGTGATGCTTGAGGACAAAGAAGGATTCGTGTGTGAGGGAATCTATTTTGATGCACAGGAATTTGCAGATAATATTATTGCATGGTTTGGCCAAGAAGAATATGATAAATTATTACATGGATGGCTCAATAATGTTGTTCTGAATGTAGCTTACTATCCAACAATAAATGAGTTTAACGGAAACAAGACAATTCAGTTGCAAATCAAGCAATATGCGATGGCAGCTGTGAGAGAGGTTTTGTAATTTTGATGAAAAGAAGGTGAGTATATGGCAAAGATTTTAAATATGGAAAAAGAACTTAGCATGCCAAAGGATTTTACGCCACCGGAAGAACTTTATGATCTTTTGATTCAGAAGGTACGTGATTATCGTCCGAATACGGATATCAGCATGATTGAAAAGGCCTACTCAATTGCGAAAAAGGCGCATGAGGGACAGTTCCGTAAGTCTGGTGAACCATATATTATGCACCCTCTTTGTGTAGCGATTATTCTGGCTGACTTGGAGTTAGATAAGGAGACAATCGTTGCCGGTATTCTTCATGATGTAATTGAAGATACCATTATGACAGAAGAAGAGATTGAAAAAGAGTTTTCGGCAGAGATTCTTTTATTAGTAGATGGAGTAACAAAACTTACCCAGTTGAATTTTTCGCAGGATAAGATGGAGTTACAGGCAGAGAATCTGCGTAAGATGTTCCTTGCAATGGCTAAGGATATCCGTGTGATTATGATTAAACTTGCTGACCGTCTGCATAATCTGCGCACACTGCAGTATCAGTCACCGGCTAAGCAGGTTGAAAAGGCAAGAGAGACGATGGATATCTATTCACCGATTGCACACCGTCTTGGTATTAGCAAAATTAAGGTTGAATTAGATGATATTTCTTTACAATATCTTGAACCGGAGAAATTCAAAGAGTTAAAGGCAGAGATAGATAACCGTCTCGTGGAGAGGGAAACATTTATTGCAGAGATTGTACATGACGTTAAGGAATGTATTGACGAAGCAGGTATTCCGGCAGAGATTAACGGACGCGTGAAGCATCTTTTCAGTATTTACAAAAAGATGGTGAATCAGAATAAGACACTTGATCAGATCTATGATATATTTGCAGTTCGTATTATTGTTGATAGTGTAAGAGACTGTTATGCGGCACTCGGTATTATTCATGAAAAGTACAAGCCGATACCGGGTAGATTCAAGGATTATATTGCGATGCCGAAGTCTAACATGTATCAGTCATTACATACAACGTTGATTGGAAAAAATGGACAACCATTCGAGATACAGATTCGTACATACGACATGCATAAGACTGCTGAGTACGGTATTGCCGCGCATTGGAAATATAAGGAAAACCTTAGCGGTTCGGCAAGGGATAAGGAAGAAGAGAAACTTAGCTGGTTGAAGCAGATTCTTGAATGGCAAAAAGATACAGAAGATAATCAGGAGTTCATGAGTGCGGTTAAGACTGACCTTGACCTGTTTACAGAGCAGGTATATTGTTTTACCCCGAACGGAGATGTAAAAAATCTTCCGGCAGGTTCAACTCCGATTGACTTTGCATATAGTATCCATTCTGCAGTAGGCAATAAGATGGTAGGTGCAAGGGTCAATGGCAGACAGGTTCCGGTTACTTATACATTAAGAAATGGTGACCGAATCGAAATTGTTACCTCGCAGAATTCGAATGGACCAAGTCGTGATTGGTTGTCGATTGTAAAATCTGCGCAGGCCAGAAACAAGATTAATCAATGGTTTAAGCAGCAGTTTAAGGAAGACAATATCAGCAGGGGTAAGGAATTATTGCTGCAGTATTGTAAGACAAAAGGCTATAATTATTCTGACTATTCAAAGGCAGAGTATCTGAAAGTGGTAATGGATAAATACAATTTTAAAGATTGGGATTCCGTATTAGCTGCAATCGGACACGGTGCGTTAAAAGAAGGTCAGGTTATGAATAAGCTGATCGAAGTTAAAAACAAAGAAGCGAAGGCAAAACTTACGGAAGATGACTTGATGGAGCAGATTAATCAAAATGGTGATTTGCGAAGAAGTCATGTGAGTAAGGGTGGCATAACAGTAAGAGGAATCGATGATGTTGCGGTGCATTTTTCGAGATGTTGTTCACCGGTACCGGGAGATGAGATCGTTGGATATGTGACACGCGGACGCGGTATTTCTATTCATAGAACAGACTGTACGAACATTGTCAGTATGGGAGATGGTGACCGTAATCGTCTTATTGAGGCCAATTGGCAAGCCGGTGCGGCGGATAATCCGCTAGCCAGCTATTCTACGGAGCTTCGCGTATTTTGTGCGAATCGTACCGGTATGTTGTTCGATGTATCTAAAGTTTTGACGGAGGAGAACATCAATGTAACAGCAATCAACAGTAGATGTGGCAATAAGAATGAAAAAGCAACATTTACACTCGTATTTGATATTAAAACAGTGGAACAGCTTAACCGTGTTATCAACAAACTACGCCAGATTCCGGGCGTAATAGATGTCGAGAGAAATATGGGCTAATATAATGTACCAAGGTGCATAAAGCGACCCTGCTTGCAGAGGGAGCTTTATGACTTTGGTACATGAAACACATGAGCAAGTAGCAATTTGCATAGCAAATTAGCGGATTGCGAATGTGTTTAGAATTGCGGAAGTTGCAGAGCAACGAAGCAATTCGTTATATTAGCGGTTGAAGTTAAACATAGAATGGAGAACAAGATGGCAGATTTAAAGATTTTTCAAAAAACGTTGGGAGAACTTTCTACCAATTGTTATATTATGGTCAATCATGACACGAATGAATGTATTGTGTTTGATCCGGCAGATGAAGCAGATGTATTGAAGGAGATTTTTAACAGTCCAACCTTTCAGTTAAAAGGCATCTTCTTAACACACGGACATATAGATCACATTGGTGCGGCATTGGCATTAAAGGAAGCATATAACGTACCAATCTACGCTTCAAAGGAAGAAAATGAACAGGTGCTTATGAAGGTTGGTGTCAATCTTTCTGCTATGTTTGGAAACCCGATGACCATCGATGCAGATGAGTTATTAAAGGATGGACAGCAGTTAGAGATTATCGGTACGACGCTTTCTTGTATCTTGACACCCGGACATACTGCCGGTGGCATGTGCTTTTATTGTGAAGAGTTAAAATCTTTGATTGCAGGTGATACACTATTTTGTGAGAGTGTCGGAAGAACAGATTTCCCAACAGGAAGCGGAAGAGAATTAGAGCGTTCTGTTCGTGAAAAGTTATTCATTTTACCGGATGATACGAAGGTGTTTCCGGGACATATGAATATGACTACAATTGGATGGGAGAAGGAGAATAATCCTTATTTTTAATAGATTGAACAGAGAGTAATAAAACTCTCCGGAGGAAACATGATTTATCTGGAACAAAATGCAGAAACTTATAACAATGATATACGTGCGATGCTACAGGCATTTTTTGATAATGAGAAAGTGGTACTGACAAAAGAGGACACCAGAATTTCTTTGAAGGTGGAATACACATCAGATTCAGATGTAGAAACACAGGTGGTAAATGGTGGATATGTAACCTACACATTAGAGGATGAAGAAGGATATCGTGCATCTAAGACGGTGGTGGTAGATTACCTGAATAAAAAGATAGCAAGGAATCCGTTAAAAGCGGCACTATACCACATGCTTTCGGATTATACAGGTAAGCAGCTTTCCTGGGGAAGTATGACCGGTGTCAGACCGACGAAAGTAGCAACCGAATGCTTAGAGAATGGAAAAAATGACGAAGAGATTCGAGATTTGTATACGAAGACATACTTGACGATTCCGCAAAAAGCAGATATTTGTATTGAGGTCGCAAAAAAAGAGCAAGAGTTATTCAAGGACTTTTCTTATGATGAGGAATATTGCATCTATATCGGTATTCCATTTTGTCCAAGCAGATGTCTTTATTGCTCATTTACTTCGTACCCAATTGCGCAATATGCCAACAAAGTAGAAGATTATCTGCAGGCATTGTATAAAGAGATGGAATTTGTTGCGGCAGCAGATGCCTATAAAGATAAACGATTAGTTGCAGTTTATATCGGCGGTGGCACACCAAGTGCGTTAAGTGCCGATCAGCTGCATGAATTAATCTCCAGATTGCAAAGTACATTTGATATGCAGTATGTCAGAGAATTCTGTGTAGAGTGCGGAAGACCTGACAGTATTACAATGGATAAACTTTCTGCGTTGAAAAAACTTGGCGTAGAGCGAATTAGTATCAATCCGCAGACAATGTGGGATGAGACATTGCAATTGATTGGTCGTGCACATAGCGTGGAGCAGACAAAAGAAGCATTTTCGATGGCACGTGCGGCAGGATTTGACAATATTAATATGGATATGATAGTAGGATTACCGGGAGAAGATATCGAGCATGTGCGACATACGCTTTCAGAGATTCGCAAGATGAATCCGGATAGTTTGACAGTACATTCCTTAGCAATCAAACGTGCGGCGAATCTGAATATTGAAATGGAACGATACCAGAGTCTTATTAAGGGAAGCACCAATGAGATGTTACTTGCTGTTGATGCTTGCGCAAGGGATATGCAGATGAAACCTTATTATCTGTATCGCCAAAAAAATATTCCGGGTAAGCTTGAAAACATTGGATATGCAGTGGAAGGAAAAGAGTGTGTCTATAATATATTAATTATGGAAGAGAAACAGACTATCGTGGCATTGGGAGCAGGTGCATCCACCAAAGCGGTATATCCGGACGGAAGGATTGAACGTTGCGAAAATGTCAAAGATGTCAATAATTACATAGCCAGAA